>JANWID010000001.1 GCA_025450095.1 Bacteroidia bacterium
CTAAAAATCTACTTATACTGCGTTATGCGCCCGCCGCGGCGGATTAAAATACTCATCCCGACATTATCGTCGGGACTGCGGTTTTAAAAAATTCACATTCCTTGTCTAAGCGATTTTTAGAGGTTCCCTTAGTACCGTTATCACATATTCCACTCATTTCCAATAATTAATCTGTACGCTATTCAGGTTTCCCGAATTTCAGTACCTTTGCCCCTCTCTTAACTGATCTATAATTCAGGCAATTAACAATAAAAACAATGCTCGATTTTGTAAATAAAACCCTGTCGAAACTTTTTGGAAATAAAGCGGAGCGGGATATGAAGGATTTGACGCCTTATGTGCTGAAAATAAAAGAGGCGGAAAAATCCATCACTACCCTTTCTAATGATGAGCTTCGGGGAAAAACTATTGAATTCCGGGAAAAGATCCGCCAACATGTAAAGGATACTGTTGAAGAAGCGAACAGCATAAATGAGCAGATTGACAGCAATCCTTCGATGAGCATGAGCGAAAAGGAAGAGTTGTATCGCAAAATTGATGAGCTTAAAAAAGAAGAAAATAAAAAAATAGAGGAACAACTTCTCGAGTTGTTACCCGAAGCTTTCGCAGTAGTTCGGGAAACTGCGCGCAGGTTTACTTCGAATCCCGAAGTCATTGCAACAGCCTGGCAGCATGATCGTGATCTTTCCGTAAAGAAAAATTATATCCGGATTGAAGGCGAGCAGGCAATTTACTCCAACACATGGGTTGCAGCCGGCAATCCGGTAACCTGGAACATGATTCATTATGATGTTCAGCTGATCGGTGGTACTGTTCTCCATGAAGGAAAAATTTCGGAGATGGCAACCGGTGAAGGTAAAACACTTGTGGCTACACTGCCACTTTACCTGAATGCACTTGCCGGGAAAGGTGTTCACGTGGTAACTGTTAACGATTATCTCGCGAAACGTGACTCCGAATGGAATGGTCCTATTTTCGAATTCCTGGGACTGACTGTTGATTGCATCGACAAACACCAGCCGAATAGCGATGAGCGTAAAAGGGCTTACCAGGCTGATATTACCTACGGAACTAATAATGAATTTGGATTCGATTACCTGCGCGATAATATGGCCAGGACTCCTGATGACATGGTTCAACGCGGTCACCATTTCGCAATTGTCGATGAGGTTGACTCGGTTTTGATTGATGATGCACGGACTCCTTTGATTATTTCGGGCCCAACTCCAAGAGGGGATACTCATGAATTTTTCGCACTCAAACCGCGAATCGAACACCTGGTCAGCACACAACGTAATTATGTGAATACGGTAATTGCTGACGCAAAGAAAAAAATTGCAGACAGCAAACATGATGAAGCCGGATTACCGCTCTTGCGCGCATTCCGGGGATTACCGAAAAATAAAGCGCTTATCAAGTTCCTGAGTGAAACAGGTGTGCGTGCACTGCTTCAGAAAACTGAAAATCATTACCTGCAGGATCAGCAACGGGAGATGCACAAAGTTGATGCTGAACTTTATTTTATAATTGATGAGAAAAATAATTCTATTGAGCTCACTGAAAAAGGTGTTGACCTGATCACGAACACCGGTGAAGACCCTCATTTTTTCGTTATGCCTGATGTCGGAAGTGAGATTGCTGAAATAGAAAAATCCGGATTGTCTGACCAGGAAAAGATTGAACGTAAAGATACCCTGATGCGTGATTTCGCGATGAAATCGGAACGCATTCATACTATAAACCAGCTGCTCCGTGCCTATACGTTGTATGAAAATGATATCGAATATATCATCACCGATGGAAAAGTAAAGATCGTAGATGAGCAAACCGGTCGTGTGTTGGAAGGCCGGCGTTATTCCGATGGTTTACACCAGGCAATTGAAGCAAAAGAAAATGTTAAAATTGAAGCAGCCACCCAGACCTATGCAACGGTAACATTGCAGAATTATTTCCGGATGTATCACAAGCTTGCAGGTATGACCGGAACTGCGGAAACAGAAGCGGGAGAATTCTGGCAGATTTACAAACTCGATGTCGTAGTAATTCCCACAAACCGGAAAATTGTCCGTGGCGATCGTGAAGACCTTGTTTACAAAACAACACGCGAAAAATACAATGCAGTTATTGAAGAAATCGCCGCGTTAACCAAAGCAGGAAGACCAGTGCTGGTAGGTACCACTTCCGTGGAAATTTCAGAGCTGCTCAGCCGGATGCTGAAGTTGCGCCAGATAAAGCACAACGTCCTGAATGCAAAACTCCATCAAAGAGAAGCAGAAATTGTAGCGGAAGCAGGACAGGCCGGGACGGTAACCATTGCTACCAATATGGCGGGTCGTGGTACCGACATCAAACTCGGCCCCGGTGTTAAAGAGGCAGGCGGACTTGCCATTATCGGTACCGAACGACATGAATCACGCCGTGTCGACCGCCAGTTACGCGGCCGGTCAGGTCGCCAGGGTGATCCCGGAACAACACAATTTTTTGTTTCGCTCGAAGATAACCTGATGCGGTTATTCGGCAGCGAGCGTATTGCAAAATATATGGACCGCCTGGGATTGAAAGAAGGTGAAGTGATTCAGCATAGCATGATCACCAAATCAATTGAACGGGCTCAGAAAAAAGTTGAAGAGACCAACTTCGGAATCCGGAAACGTCTTTTGGAATACGATGATGTGATGAACTCACAGCGTGAAGTGATTTATAAAAAACGCAGGCACGCGTTATTCGGAGAACGCTTGTCACTTGATCTTGACAATATGCGTTACGACCTGAGTGAAAGTATCGCACAGGCTTTTTCTGACAACAGGGATCTCAGTGAATTCAAAATGGAAATCATTCGTGCATTTTCAATTGATTCACCTGTTGATCAAAAAGAATTCAACCAGGTGAGCACGGAAGACCTGACGCAAAAAATTTACGATGCCGCCCAGGCTCAGTACCAGGCCAAAACTCAACTCATAGCCGACAAAGCATACCCGGTAATCAGCAATATATACGAACACCAGGGTCAGACCATTGAAAATATACTGGTGCCATTTACCGATGGTATGAAGCAGATTCAGGTGGCAGTCAGTCTTAAAAAAGCATTCGAATCAAAAGCATATGAATTAATGCGGGCTTTTGAACGCACCATTACACTTGCATTAATTGATGATGCGTGGAAAGAACACTTGCGTGAAATGGATGAGTTGAAGACTTCCGTTCAGAATGCTGTATATGAACAAAAAGACCCACTGCTCATTTATAAATTTGAATCGTTCCAGCTCTTTAAAAAAATGTTGGAAGAAATAAACAGGGATGTGCTATCCTTCCTGTTTAAAGGATTTATTCCAGCCCAGGATCCGGCGAATGTTCGCGAAGCAAGACCTCCTCAGAAAACCGATATGAGCAAGCTTCGGACTTCACATGAAGAAGTACCAGTAGGAGCTACGGTTTCTTCCAATGCTGCACAGAATGGAAGCCGGCAACAACCGGTTCAAAAAACACAGCCGGTCCGCGCCGAACCCAAAGTGGGCAGAAATGACCCCTGCCCTTGCGGAAGCGGAAAGAAATTTAAGAACTGCCACGGTGCAGTGGAAGCGTGATTATAGTAGGTAGTCTGCAGCAGGCAGTCGCCAGTCACTAGTCACTAGTCACCAGTCACCAGTCACCCGTTACCCGTTACCAGTCACCCGTCACTAATCACAAGTCACCAGTTGAAAACCAATTTACCTTATTCATTGTTTAAGTAACATAACCATATCCTTTGAAGGGTCCTTCAAAACCGGTAATTTTAATTATGACACTAACCCTGATTTCTGTAATGCTTGGGATTTTTAGCTTATTTGGAAATAAAGAAGGTGATCTCAGGCCTTACTTTAAAACCAGGAATCAACATCCTGAAAAAACAATTTATGGTTTTACCATGAATGATATTGACGGGAAACCTGTAAACCTTGGCGATTATAAAGGTAAAGTCGTGGTTATTGTGAATGTTGCCAGCAAATGCGGTTACACTCCGCAGTATGAAGACATGGAAAAATTTTACAAGCAGTATCAGGAGAAAGGCGTTGTGATACTGGCTTTCCCGGCCAATAATTTTCTGAGCCAGGAACCCGGCACCGATGCTGAGATCAAAGAATTCTGCGATAAAAAATATGGCGTTACGTTTCCAATATTTTCCAAAATTTCTGTAAAAGGAAAAGACAAGGCGCCGTTGTATAATTTCCTCACGTCAAAAGAAGAAAATGGTGTGATGGAATCCTCGGTAAAATGGAATTTTCAGAAATACCTTGTTGACCGCCAGGGCCAGTTGGTTACTTTTTTTGATCCGGGAACAAAAGTTACAGATCCTGCATTTGTCGAAGCAGTTCAAAAATTGCTCTAGGAAATTAATTATCTAAAACAGGAATAACCAAAATTCAGGTTAGCTTTCTTTCCGGGAAAACCTGCACCAATCCATTGATAACATAATCATAAAAAGGATATCGGATTTTTTCTGGTATAAAGTATTTCAATATTCCACTATCAATCATTTTTACAACAAAATTTGTAGAGATAAAAAAATAGATCAATGTTTTATACCAGGGAGTCTGCACTGCACTTTTCTTTAGCTGTTCCCCATAAATTTCCGGCCGCATAAGGTGCACCTTTGTGATTGAAATAAGATATTGACGTTGTCGTGAAATATACGATTTACAGGTGATCAGGTCATCATGGAATACGGGTGCTACTCCGTCGATATAATACATTTCAATACCCATTTTCAGGGCCCGGTTTCCCATGTCATAATCTTCATGATCACGCAGGTTTTTTTCAAATCCATTCAGCTTTTTAAAAGTATCCTTGCTTATTGACATGTTAGCTGCTGAAAGAAAAAAATTATCACGGGTCATTGGAATACGTTCATTGAATGAACGGCTCCAACCCAAGCGGGCATATAGTTTGATCCGGTACTGCTGAATATCCGTGGTGAATAATTCAGGATCTTCCAGGATATACCCAACCATAATACTTCCCGGTTTAAGTTGGTGATGCTGCCAATGATCACGGAGACAATCCTGAAACGGACGGGTATCATCATCAAGATAAAGGATCAGGTCATACGTACTGTTAGCAGCACCGGTATTCCTGGCACCTGCGCGCCCCTGGTTTGGTGTTTCAATTATTTTTAAAGGCAATTGCTCCTGGAATTTTTCCGCTACTTCCCGGGTATTATCTTTTGATCCATCAATAACAATTACAACTTCATCGGCAGGTCGTGATTGCCGGGTCAGCGACTGCAGAATATTGTTAATACGGTGTGCACCATTATAAGTAATAATAACCACTGAAATTCCGGATGACATCGGTTGAGAATTTGTGGCTAAATATAAGCGGAATCCGTTTTATACGTATCAACAATGCAATTAAATAATTTTATTTGCTGCCTTTCCTTGTTGATTCTATAATAATTGAGGGCATTGTTCGCTGTTATACCGGATAAAAAAATTAAGGGAAACGATTTTGAAATCATTTCCCTTAATTACTTAAAAAATTTATTAAGATGAATACTGACTTACATTATTGTTCAGGCAGCATTCAGTGTTCCGGACTGATTTTCTTCGAACCAGATTTTAGTTCTGAATGTCCTGTTCTGAAGATTAGAGATTAGTTGATAATCCATTTTTCCGGAGAGATCTTTTTCCCAGCAGAATACCAAATTTTTAAACAGACGGGCCAGGTATTTAATAAACCCGATGCTTTCACCTGAAATCTTTCCGGAATTCATACTTGTAAAATAAAATTTGTACCGGTTAAGTACAGGTTCTCCAACTCTGGAATCGGAATCAATTAATACTTCCCCGTCGTAATCCACTATTACATTGTAATTCTCAGCTTGCTGTGTGTTTGCTTCAATCAATGAAGCCAGTTCTGATAACGAAGGTTTATGAAACAGGTTCATGACAATAGTTTTTTAGGTTAGTATGTAAGAACAATTGATATGATTGATTTCGGAAAATTCGTGCCAAACATTGTAAGTGAAATGTAATAATGTATTATAGTTCTATTTGTCAATTGATTAAGGAAGATACTACTTACAACTATTTACTGGAAATTTCCATTTTTGAGAACTCCTTATTTTCATAATGAAAACGGATTTCAGAAATAAGAAAATTTTTGTTCCCCATGAATATGGTACTAACATCATGATTTGTTCCGTTTAATTTTATTTCCAATAAAACTGATTCCCGGTTTAATAAACACAACTTAAAATATGGAAGCATTACTCACATCACAAAGCATCGACCAACAAGAACTTTTGCAAAAGGCCCAGGCAACAGGTAAAGAAATTCAACAATACGAAAACGAGGAACGTCAAAACCGTCGGTTATCACGTCCGACTTTTGATGCTTTGAAAAATGCAGGATTCCTGAGGATGTATCTGCCTCAGTCGTTGGGCGGTCTTGAAGCTGATCCGGTTACAGTAGCTAAAATAATTGAAGAAACAGCACTGCATAATACCGCTGCAGGTTGGGCATTAATGGTTGCTAATGCAACCTCATGGTGGTGCGGAAGATTACCAGAAAAAGCAATGGATGAAATTCTCGATGGTGATCCTGATACAATTGTTGCTTCTGCTTTTCATCCGCCCAAAGCCGCATTACGTTCTGACGGAGGATTCATTATTAATGGCAGGGGACCATTATATAGCAATATCAATGAAAGCAAATGGGTTTTCATGACAGCGATGGTCATGGAAGATGGTGCCATGAAAATGCATAATGGTCAGCCCGTTGTGATTGGGGCAATCATGAAAACATCCGAATGTGAAATCATCGATACCTGGCACACCATCGGCATGCAGGCAACTAACAGCAATGATGTTGCAACGAAAGATGTATTCGTTCCCGATCACAGAGTATTTTACCTGATCCCGGAATTCAAACCGAACAGTCACTTTACCGGACCCTTGTATAAATTCCCTGCTGTTGGTGTTAACCTCACCAGTTTGTTGCCACCTGTGACTATGGCAATTGCCCGAAAAGCAATTGAGGAAATTAAAATCATCGCATTTACAAAAACACCACTCGGTTCCTTTACACCTTTGGCTGAACGCAGTACGGTACAAAGTAAACTTGGAAAAGCGGAAGCACTGCTTGAATCAGCACGCGCTTACCTGTACCAGAATCTCAACTCCTGTTGGGAAAAAGTACAATCGGGGAAATCAATTACAATGGAAGACCGTGGTCAATTACTCCTGGCCGCCGTGAATGCGAATATGAACAGTGTGCAGGCTGTAGACCTGGTATATTCCATTGCTGGTAGTTCGGCCATTTATACCCGCAGTAAACTTGCTTATCACTTTATGGATGCACAGGTGCTGCGTCAGCATGGTTTCATGAATGAAAGTCGCTACGAAACCGCCGCCCAGGTAATGCTTGGAAAAGAGCCGGATCTGCCAGTGGTGCTTTTCTGACTAAAGAAAATATTGAATAACACTTAACACTTTTGAAAAATGACTAAGGAGGATTTCCTTAGTCATTATTTATTTTTCAATTAATGGTATTCAAAACCCAGGTCTTCAGGCCAGAGTTAATTAAAGACCGATATGGTAGGTTTTAACACTGCATGCAAAAATTAACTTGTGGAATTTAAAATGATCAATTCCACTTAATGGGCTTTAGCCCTGCCTGCGAGGAATAGCGGTGGAATTTTAATTGATGCGAAAAAGTTCAGCTTACAATCCATACAGAACAATTAACTGACTACGCGCGCTTTCAACTTTATGATAACAAAAAAACCTAAAAAAAAGTAACAATAAATATGGCAATTTAAAAAAATCTCATCTGGTATCAATTGTACCTAATTCTGCGCCTTTATCAATTTGCAAAAAAACTTTTTTTTCCCAACATTAACCATTGCGAAATAAAAGCCATCATGCAATTCCGTGATATCAATTTCATTGAACTGACTACTAGATTTTACAAAAGCACCATTTACATCATAAACTTCAACTCTAAAAATTGAATTTGAAGATTGTAGCTGAAATATTCCAGTAGAAGGATTTGGGAATACGATGATTTTATCAAATACGTATTCACTCAAGCTTGTTTGCACAATTTCAATAGCACCTATATCAACTATTCCATTACTAACTCTAGGGTTACCTAGTATATCAGAACCTGGATAGCTTCCAATGGGATTTCCTCCGTCAATACATACAGATCCGGTTCCGAGGTTCCAATCACTAGGAACACTTGAATAAGCTTGTCCGGTACCTGCAGTAGGATTTTGAAAAAGAGGGTCCATGTCAAAATTGTTGGTATATGATCCCAAATAAAATACGTTCACATTAGCCTGGAAACTTGCAGATCCTCCTTGAACATCTGAATAATTAAAGGGTGGATCACTAGGCTCATCAAATAGGTATAATTGATTACCTGAAGTTGCAGTATTTCCCCATAGAATGCAGTTCTCAAAAACAGGATCGGAATTTAGTTTACAATATACTGCTCCACCCTGTAGTGCTTCATTGTTTACAATTGTGTTATTTGAGAATAAAGGAGAAGTTGCGTTACAATAAATTGCTCCTCCCAACGAGTCTGATTCATTGTTACAAATAATATTACTGTTAACAATATGAGTGCCGCCGCCACCAAAAAATATTCCTGCCCCATGTTTTGAACTATTTTGAGAAATATAATTTCGGCTAATAATCACATTTGCATTTGCGGTATTATTGCCCGTAACAATTATTCCGCTACCAGTATTACTCAATATTGTGTTATTCAAAATGGATGTTTTACAATTTGAAGTACATAATATTCCGCTTCCAGTATTATATGAAATGATGTTATTTTCAATTATTTGTGAGTCGCTTTCACAATACATCACATTATCGCCGCTGTTATAACTAAATGTGTTATTATTTATAAATGCTATTGCAAATTCAAGACTAATGGCACTTGCCGACTCCCCAGTATTACCTGTAAAAGTATTTCCTAAAACAATCATTCTTCCGGAGGTGTTAAACAATGCTCCTCCACGGGATGCACTATTGTTATAAAAATTATTCCCGATAATGGAAATTGTTCCTGATATTCCATAACTAATTGCACCACCACGTCCAAACTGGTTTGTAACATTGTTATTAATAAAAGTATTATAACTTATGGTAGTATTGGTATTAAATCCGTTAATAGCCGCACCCTGTCCGGTAG
Source organism: Bacteroidia bacterium (assembly GCA_025450095.1). Next base: position 9,183 of record JANWID010000001.1, read on the forward strand.
CAATGTTGTTATCAAACAGGTTTTCAAAAATTACCGGATTACAATTATCAAAATGAATTCCTCCACCAGTGCTTGCAAAGCAGTGAGTGAATCTGGAATGAGAAACATTAACTTTGGAATATCCATCTATAAAAATTCCACCACCATGAGTTATGGAGGAAGTTCCATTTGCCTTTCCATATTGAAATTTACAATATTCAAACCTTGAAGTATCATTTGTTGCTTGTGTCATTTCGAATCGAATTCCTAACCACCCAATAGAAGTGTCTGCAGCGGTGAATAAAATAGTATCTGAAACTGTTCCAATTGCCAACAATCTTCCCAATATTAAAAATTTATAAGATCCCTGAAAGCGCACTTCAACCCCAGGTTCTATTGTAAGTGTAGCCCCATCAACAACTATAATTGCAGCCTGAACTAGGTAAGGCGATCCTGAAACAGTCCAATTTCCGCTCACCGGACCACCTGAAATTACAGTTTGCGCATTGCATATATTAAACGAATTGCAATAAAATATGAAAGCTACTGATAAAATAAATTTTAAATTCATTGTACAATTAAATAATTGTTTTACAAATATAGAAAGATTTCGGATTTAGTATTAAATATTATTTAGGCTTGAAAGAACTGGGAGTCTTACATTTCATCATCACAAAATAAATTACACAAACAATTGCTACAAAAATTGAAATGGAAATCATCTCCATCCTGCTTAAATTGGATAACACATAAAGAATAGCTGCAATGGCTATGAAAGGAATGATCAATCCACCTGGAATTTTGAAGGATTTTTCTATACGAGTCTCTTTTTTCATTCTTAATTTTATTAAAGCCAGGACCACCGCGAGATAGATGAGTAGCAACGCCCCACAAGCAAGAATGGCCAGTTGTTTGAAACCACCTGACACAGAAAAAATAAATATTAATATCGCATAGCTGATAATTGCAGTATATGGCGTCTCAAACCTTGAGTGAATTTTCCCAAGGAATTTTGGGAACAATCCATCCCTTGCTCCGGCAAAAAGCAATCGTGAGGAAGCCAGCACGTCACCGTTAACTGAACCCAATCCCGAAAGAGTAGCTGCGAATAGAATTAATGTAACTCCTGCTGCTCCTGATATTCTATCAGCAACTGCCGCTAAAGGTGCGTCTTTAAATTCAGCCAGGTGTGATCCTAAAACTCCCTGAGTTATTATTTGAATGAGAATGTAAATGGTGAATACCGTTAATCCTCCAATTAAAATTCCGAGTGGAACGGTACGCTTCGGATTTTTAATTTCACCACTTACATTTAATGATGATTCAAATCCTGCCAGGGAAAAAAATAATATCAGGGCGGTTTTATTTAAAGCATCTGATGAAGGAAATTGTGAAATCTCAATATAATTGGTATCGACAAATCGTAATCCAAATAGGATAATACAAATTAAAGGCAACAGTTTGATAACAGTAACAAATTCTACAAACCGGACACTTTGTTTCGAACCGCGCACATTGACGAAAATCATCAGGCCAATTAAAATAGCCATCACCATTGCGCGCATTATTGAATTCTTTAATTGAGGATATAATACCGAAAGTGAATCCACCACAACATTAATTATTGCCGCATCGCTGAGTATTCCCCATCCAAAAAAGAAAAGCCAGTTAACTATAAATCCGGCAAACGGGCCAAAGGCAGTTTCCACATAAGCATACGAACCACCACTGCTCTTCACACGACTGCCAATCTCTACATAACAAAGCATGATGGCTGCAAACATGAGGCCGCAAAGCACATATCCGAATACCGATGCAGTACCAAGCTGAAGGCCTATTAAAGCAGGCAGTGCATAGATTCCCGCACCTATTGAAAAATTCACCACGGTTAGTGCCAGCCCGGGTACTCCGACTATTCGCTTTAATCCTTCATCGGAATTTACTTCTGACATATATTACTTAAAAAGTGAAAGGTAATAAACTGAAATACTATTACAATCTTATTTCAGAAACTCAGCAAGGATCCGGTGAAAATGGTGTGTGCCTCTTTCCTTCGTAACGGAATAACGGCCCTGTTTATAAAACCGGGAACGAACACCTTTTTGAATATTTTCTACGATTTCCTCATCTTCCATCTCTACCCTGTCGAGACCCGAACCTGCACCCGATTCCATTTTGGCTTCATCCCATACATAACTTAAATAATTGACTTTACATTTATCCACATCTACGGGAGTTACAATATTCAACGACAATCCCCAGGGATAAAAATTAAACATCATATTGGGAAACACCCAGAAATAATAGGCAGCCACTTTTTTTCCAAAATCGGGTGATGATTCCGGCAAATTAAAACAACCTTCGTCTTTCTTTGCAATACCAATTTGCAGATTGGAATATGGAAAAAATAATTCCGTTGAATAATTTTCAAAATCGATTAACGAGTTTAAACCTGGATGTACAAACGGAATATGAAATCCTTCGAGATAATTTTCACAGTACAATGCCCAATTTACATTGATCTGAAACTCGCGGGAAAATTCGGGATGGAAAACAAATTTATCAAGAGGCATCCAGCTTACCCGTTTCATCATATTATTGAAAAATATCTCAGCAGGAAATTTTTCAATGACCGAAGTGAATAGCCAGTTATTCCATTGAAAGAGTGGTAAACTTGACAGGTTATCCTCCGGAGCAGGGAAATTTTCCACTTCCTTAAATTCCGGCATACTCATAAATTTTCCGTCCAGGGAAAATGTCCTTCCATGATACTTACATCGCAAATGTTGGGTTTTGCAGCGTTTATAAGTCACCAGGTTCCCACGGTGTGTACATACATTTGAAATTATATGCAATAGTCCCGATTTATCTCTTGTCAATGCCAGAGGCTCATTTAAGCAACCTTCCAATAAAGTGAATGGAAATACCTCCTCTGGTTGTTTAACCAATTCTGTACTCCCGGCAAACTGCCATGATGGTGCAAATATTTTTTCCTTGCACAAATCAAACACCTCCCTGCTGGTATAAAAATCGGTGTGGATGGTTTTGGCTTTGGCGATGTCTGGATCAACAGAGAATTTAATCATAAAGTATTCTTAGATTTTTACTAAATCAAGTAAATGTAATAAAGATTCAATAATGTTGGGACAGTTGGGTGTTGCCGCTGCCAGACAGCGTGCATTTTTTTTCAAGCAGTTCTTACTCTGACAAGGAGGCGAGATTTTGAAATTCGTCGAGGCAGATGATCAATTTAACACCTTTTATATGCAAGTACTTCTTGTAAGTTTAAAATTTCATCACAGTGTTTTTTTAGTTCATCACGATCGAAGCTCAAACTAAATTCTGAATATGGGTCTGGTCCGAAGTCGATCTTTGGTATTAGTGATTTAAAAAGCTCTTTTGCAAAATGAATCCTTTCCTCCCACTTATCAGATACCGCTTTCAGCACCTCCCGGGCAAACAATTCCAGGAATTCCTTCTCGTTCCCAACCGCGAAAAGATCAATCACAACCGTCCTGTTTGACGTATATTTTTCTTTGATTAAGGCAACGGCTTTATCGACCAAAGATAATTTTCACCACCTTCTGGGTGACAAAATCATGGTTTGAATGCCATGAAGCAGGTTGGACTGTAATCGGTCAAACTCCAGCTCTCTATTAGTAAATTATTGAACTTTAACTATTTTACCCTATTTAAAGGGCGTAGATTGCATTTTTAATACTTATTACGTATACCTTAGCTTGCTTAGATGTATACACCAAATGTAAAGTCAAAAGGCAGAAAAATTAAATTCCATGACGGTAATCAAATGGAAGTAAAGAACAGGATGAAAGTAGGGATCGGAGTGTTTTACCTGAACAACCCTTAAGAATTTTGTGAAGTTTATAAAGTTCGTTTAAAAAAATACTTTAATATATTTTAGAATCCGTACTTGATAATGATGGGAATGGAGGAAATCAAAGAACTTGTGATAAGCATTCAACTTCAATGACGAAATGCAACGACCGATCATTCGTGCATAATAACAAACCCGTTAAATTTGACGGATTAGTAGAGGAAACTGCCATTGAACTAAGCCAAAGGAATAGCAATGTTTAAAACTGTAATTATTGAGGATGATTCTTTCGCACGCGGAATGTTAAGCGACCTGCTCGCTAAACATTCCGATAATTATGTTGTGACTGCTTTTTTTGATTCTGTCAAATCATCTATACGCTCATTAGGCGGTCTCGCTCCCGACCTTGTGTTTCTCGATATGGAATTAACCGATGGAAAAGGGTTTGATATACTTGAAAAATTAGTTAAGATAAATTTTGAAATCATTGTCACCACCATGCACGATTCTTATATGCTCCAGGCAATAAAGTACAGTGCGCTGGATTATCTTCTCAAGCCGGTAAATTCAAAAAACCTTGCAATAACACTTAAACGATTCGAAAATAAAATAGCTGATTCAAAAGCAGGTTTGAAGTCATGTGACCCCGTTAATATTAACAAGATTATTTTGCCAATGAACGATGGTCTCTTGCTATTGAATATTTCTGAAATTATACGTCTTGAGTCAGATGGTGCTTACACTACTTTTTATACAATGGATGGGAATAAATATGTTACGAGCCGCACCCTTGCCACATACGAAGAACAACTTATCCCCCAGGCTTTTTTTCGGGTTCACCACAGCCACCTCATAAATATGAACCACATCAATAAGTATGTAAAAGGCGAAGGAGGATATGTTATCATGTCCGACAATTCGTCCATAGACGTTTCAAGGCGAAAAAAAGAAGATTTTCTCAGGGCGCTCAGCCCTTAACCTCCACTTACCAAACCAAAGCCGCCACTTATTTAATACCAGTTGTTTAGTCATTTTTTAATGGTCAGGTTTGTACTGTAATTCTGATAATAAAGAGTCGAAGTCATGAACACAGAAAGAAAATTATTTAACACTATTCTTAAATAAAAAAATTAGTAATGCGATAATCCTTAATTACTATGAAAA
>JANWID010000002.1 GCA_025450095.1 Bacteroidia bacterium
CGGTGTCTGCATGCCGTTGATCTGTATATTGAGAGTCGGGCCTGTGATTGTAAAACGATACCAGACATCACTGGCCGGCGAAGCCATATTACCTGCAGGCTGGCATCCTGTAAGAGTGGTATAAGGACTTTCAGCGGTTGCACAAATATTGGTAGTATTAAAATTTGCCCATGCGCCTACACCGTTAGGACAACCTGCAGGCATAGGAAGAGCTCCCAGGTTTTGTGCTGCGGAACAGGCATCGTTTGCAGGAGGAGCTCCTCCGTTGCAGGATGGACAAGCGGAACCGGGACATGGAACACAGGAGATGGTAGCTTCGAAACCGGGTCGTGTAACAGTAATATCAGATGTGAATTCAATCGTAAGACATCCGGTGGTAGCTGTTACAATGGGAGGAAGTCCGTTACCTGTAAAAACTCCCAGCACCGGCGACCCGGTATTAGGACCATTGTAAACTGTTAACAAATCAAAATTTGCTTCCAGGTTAAAATCAGTAAATGTCAGTCGTATACATTCACCTGCAACAGATGAACAAAAAGTCATTACATAAGATTCATTATTTCCATAGTTGCCACCATTTCCACCGCTGTCGTAAAAATTTCCCGAACAGGTAGAAACATTCGAATTGGAAATAATGTAATTCTGCGCGAGCAGCGGCCCGCTTCCCGAAAGTAAAATACACAACAGGAGTTTAACAATCCTCTTCATTTGCATTCAGGGTTGTTTTAAAGTTGTTTGAAAAGAAAAGTTTGCTTCCGGTCACAACATCGGGTTGTGCGGATAGGCATAACGTTACCGGGCTTCCCGAAAAATCCCTGTGTAATGTTATATTCAGATGTAGCAAAACTGTAGAATAAAAACTACTCATTTACTACGGATTTAAATGGAACTAAAAAAGGTAATTGTACTAGATGCTATGCTTCTGTTTGGTAAAGGATCTGATCTGGTTCTGATACGGGGGGGTCGTGTACTATTAGGTTTTGTAATTATAAGGAATAGCCTCCACTAAATCAAGGGGTTTGACTTGTATTTTATCAACATAGGGGGCAACTATCACCCAGTTTGAACAAGATAAAGTACAAGAAACATGAAATAGATTGAAAAACAAGAGAATAGAGCGAAGCAAATTAACCGACAAAAAGTGGATATTGGCCGATATCAAGCTGTTAGCGCCGTTGTTGTCTAAAAGTCCTCTATTATGGAATTATCCGACTGCCTTATGTTGAAAAAAGAGCAGTTTTGATTCCCATACCGGAGATTTGGTTTTTAGATAAGCTTGTTATCCAAACATTAGCTGTAGGATATCAAAATGATCCCTGATTCAATTTCACATCGTACCTGTTTATCAGGAAAAGATAGGGTTCAAACATGTGGTGTTTGAAAAGATGATTTAGATCATTAGGAAAAACAGCGTAATAACTTTCATCAGGCATCAGCACAATGGTTCTGCCGGCTCTCACATAATTAATACTTTTAAAATAAACCGGCTTTACGAATTCGGGCATAGACTGTTGGATGAAAACAAAAATTTTATCTCCCAGGAAACGAGTATATTCTTCCTGTGATTTTCGCGGCGGTCCGGATAATCGCTTGAGAGCTTTTCTCAATAGAACCCGGTGCACAAGTTTCTGTTGGTTAATAATTGATTCTGCATTAACGAAAGGATTCACCATATTGTAGTCGGTTGTTGTTTGCACGCTAACGGGCATTTCCGGTACCCAGTCGGCGGCATTCACAACATTATAAGCCCAACCGTCCGAAGTCATTGCTTCAAATGCATAGGCATAAAAAAGATTTCCGGGCTTGGGAGCACCGCTGCAATAGGTTTTTGTCACGATATCGGCCGGTAATTTCCCTTCCGATTGCAACCAGTGCAGATGCGAGGTAAGGAGGTACGAGATTGCACCACCCTGGCTATGACCCATGATGAGAATATTTTTAACTCCGGTATGATATAGTGAATCAATTTTTGGAAGCATATCCCTGACGAGCATCGCAGTGCCTACCAGCCAACCGGTGTGAACGGCCGCTTTGGGATCATCTGCCAGGTGATAATCAAACCGGTAATTTTTTTCGAGCTGCAAGCTGCCCATTGCAGGAACCATGGCAGCATAAAAATTAGCAATCCAGCCAATATAATCACGTGAAGTGCCCCTGATACTAATAACCGCGATATCCGTCCCCCTGATCCATAATTCCCACTGATTCTGCAAACCCATTTCCGGTGAACTGTATAATTTTTTATACAACAAGGAATCAACTTCCTCCGCCTCGGGTAGAAATCCAGCCTGGGCAGCATTGATCCGCATGAGGCTGATGTATTCCTGTTTATCAAAGCCAGGATGCAATGATTGAGATTCTACTGGTGTGAGATAAATGAAGAAGAACAGGAGAGCGATGCAGTATTTCATTTTTAAATAATTTAAATTTTTTACTCGTATATGTATAATGAAAAATTCAAATATTTGTTAGCATATATTGAAAATTACATTTTCTCCCGGATCATTATCCAGATCAGTATTCCGGAATTTATCACTGATAACAACTACTTTTGTCACATGCTTAAGCTCAAACTTCCCACTGATCCGCATTGGGTAAAAAATGTTGTGGAGAAAAATATTTCAGAAATTCTGACCGATCACGCGTGGTGTGAACAGAAAGCCGCTTCCAATGCCATTTCCATTGTTGTAAAATTCCCGGAGCTTACCGACCTGGTCGGGGAGATGATCCGGCTGGCACAGGAAGAACTTTCTCACTTCGGTATGGTGCATGAAAAGATCACCGAACGCGGGTGGATACTTGGCAAGGAACGTAAAGATGATTATGTGGGGCTGCTTTACCAGTTCATGAAAAAAGGAGGCAACCGTAATGAAGTGCTGGTCGACCGCTTGCTTTTTGCTGCGATGATTGAAGCCAGGAGCTGCGAACGTTTCAAAGTGCTTTCAGAAAATATTGACGATACTGATCTCGCTAAATTTTACTACGACTTAATGGTGAGCGAAGCCACTCATTATACACTTTTCATCGGTTTTGCACGAAAGTATGCCGGTAATGTGGATGTGGAAAAACGTTGGCAGGAATGGCTGGCGTATGAATCAGAAATAATAAAAAATTTCGGTGTGAAAGAAACCATTCACGGTTGATCATACCCGCTCCTTGTCGAGCTCTTCGTAAACGGAATTGTTTGAAATAAATTCCGGAACCAGATCCTTCATCCTGGAAACAATCGCGAAATTATCCTGGTTATCGAACAGGCCGATCAATTCTTCAATGGAAGATTTTACAATCTCAAATTCATATTCCTTCACCTTCGCAATCATGATCTTGGAGTGATGCGTTGGAATGGTATTCTCTTCGTTAGTAAGAAGTTCTTCATACAATTTTTCACCGGGACGAAGTCCGGTAAATACGAGTTGAATATCCTTGCCCAGTTCCAGACCGCTGAGCTGCACCATCTTTTTGGCCAGGTCAACAATCTTCACTGATTTACCCATATCGAAAATATAAATCTCGCCGCCTTTACCCATTGCGCCGGCTTCTAACACCAGCTGACAAGCTTCCGGTATGGTCATAAAAAACCGGGTGATATCGGGATGCGTGATGGTGATCGGGTGACGTTCTTCGATCTGCTTGTTAAAACGCGGGATCACTGAACCGTTAGATCCAAGTACATTACCAAAACGCGTTGTGATAAACTGGGTCCGGGAAACCGCGTTGAACGACTGAATAAAAATTTCAGCAATCCGCTTGGATGCTCCCATGATACTGGTGGGATTAACGGCCTTGTCAGTGCTGATCATTACAAATTTTTCAACACCGAATTCATCAGCCAGCTCGGCACAAATCGTCGTACCTAAAATATTAGTGAGGATGGCTTCCGAAGGATTGTTCTCCATCATGGGAACATGTTTGTATGCCGCAGCATGAAAAACAAGATTGGGCCGGAACGTATTAAAAACATTTCGCATACGCTCACGGTTGCGGATATCTGCTATTACCGGTTCGGTGATTACCTTATGCCGCAGCTCCTGCACTTCGAGCTCCAGGTCGTACATGGGTGATTCGGCACAGTCGAGCATGATAACACTTGCAGGACGGAAACGCAGTATCTGGCGGACGATCTCGCTTCCTATTGATCCTGCAGCGCCGGTGATCAGGATTCGTTTTCCGGAAAGCTGCTTGCTGATTTTCGCAACATCCAGGCGGATGGCTTCACGTTCCAGCAGATCTTCAATTTTTATTTTCTTTATCTGCTTAAAGCTCAGCGCACCATTGATCCAGTTGGTTACCGGAGGTACGCTTAACACTTTTGTATCATAACGAAGACAAATATCAATGATCTCCTGCTTGCGAACCGGATGCAGATTCTGGATCGCTATGATGAGATGCTGTACATCGTTTTCATGAAGCAGTTTTTCCAGGTCACGACCGGTATGGTAAATGGTAACACCTTCCGCTTTCTTTCCGGATTTCTTTTCGTTATCATCAACAAAGGCCACTACTTTGTATTTCGTGCCGGCATCACGGTCGAGCGTGCGTTTGGTAATTACTCCCGATTCCCCTGCTCCGTATATTATTACTTTGGTCTTATCCCTTGAAGGATTCATAGCTTCCACATACAGGATCTTTATAAACATCCGCAATGTTGTCATCAGGAAAACAGTGAGCAGGAATTCAATAATGATTATGGAAAACGGAACAATAAATATTTCAGCAAAATAAAAAGTTACAATATTGAGCAATGAATAAAATACGGACCCGGTAAAAATCGTCGACAAGATCCGCTGGACGTCACGGGTACTGGTATATCGTATTATACCGGCGTATGGCTTGAAAAAGTAAAATGAAATGGCTCTGGCCCCCAATACAACCGGGATCACATAGTGAAATGGCTGCGTCTCAACTTCCTGAATATTGAAGTTGAAGCGGATCAGATAAGCGGCAATAAGTGAAAAAAATACGATCGCAAGATCAGCCAGGAATACCAGGCCTCTCGGCAAATTGGTGTTAAACATGGATTTATGACAGATAGCAAAGATAATATAAAAAATCAATTAACAGGTTAAAAGTCAGCCTTTCAGTGGCTTCTGAATACCTGTAGAAATAATCATTCAAAAGTTAAAAACGTGAAGTGGATGGAACTGGTAAATTTCCTGATCACACATTGTTTAGGAGTTGTTGGCAGGTCAACTGAAAATTATTCAATGATGCTGGTAAAATATTGATAATCATATGAATATTTACAGTCATGAGGAAGTAAATTATTTATAAATTTGTGCTTCCAAAAAAATGACTATGCCTGTATCACTGGTAACCGGAGGAGCCGGATTCATTGGAGCTCATGTGACAAATGAACTGGTGCTGATGGGCCACAAAGTGGTAGTGCTTGATGACCTGAGTGGGGGTTACGAAGAGAACGTGAATCCTGCGGCCATTTTCATTAAAGGTTCCATCACCGATTCCAACCTGGTTGCTGAAATTTTTGAAAAGTATAAATTCGATTACGTATATCATCTGGCCGCTTATGCTGCTGAAGGATTAAGTCATTTTATAAAACGGTTCAACTATACCAACAACCTGATCGGAAGTGTAACGCTGATCAATGAATCGGTAAAGCATAAGGTAAAGTGTTTTGTTTTTACTTCTTCCATTGCAGTGTACGGAGCTGCTAAACCACCCATGACCGAAGAAACCATGCCGGTTCCCGAGGATCCTTACGGCATTGCCAAATTTGCGGTGGAACAGGATCTGCGTACAACACATGAGATGTTCGGTTTAAATTATATTATTTTCAGACCGCACAATGTGTATGGCGAATACCAGAATCTCGGTGACAGGTATCGTAACGTAGTTGGGATTTTCATGAACCAGCTGATGCAGGGCAAAACACTAACAGTATTTGGTGACGGAGGGCAAACGCGTGCATTCAGTTATATCGGAGATGTGGCGCCCCATATTGCAAAATCGGTGAACGTGAAGGAAGCTTATAACCAGGTTTTCAATGTAGGGGCCGATAAGGAATTTACGGTGAAGGAGCTTGCTGAAACCATCATGAAAGCAATTGGCATTAATGGTCAGCTACGTTATCTGCCTGCACGTAACGAAGTGCTTCATGCACATTCCGATCATTCCAGGATCATGAAAGTTTTTAATACACCGGCGCCGGTTTCGCTCTTTGAAGGATTGAAGAAAATGGCGGACTGGGCGCGACAGGCAGGAATCCGCAAAAGCCCGAAGTTTGAAAATATAGAGATCGAGGAGAAGCTGCCTTCGGTGTGGCTCGAAGATTAAATATGCCGAGGATTTTATTTGTTGCATCCCACCGGCCCGACCGTTCGCCAGCACAGCGTTTCCGGTTTGAGCAATATCTTTCCTTCCTGGAAAAGCATGGATACGAATATCATTTTTCATACCTGATTACCGAACAGGACGACAAAATATTTTATACTCCCGGTAATCTTCACAACAAGCTTCTTATTTTTTTTAAGAGTGCGATGAGAAGGCTGCGTGATGTTATGCAATCGAATCACTACGATATTATTTTCGTGCAGCGGGAAGCATTTATGACAGGTTCAATTTATTTTGAGAAAAAATTTGCACGTAGTCACGCGAAATTAGTTTTTGATTTTGATGATGCAATCTGGAATCATGATGTATCGGAAGCTAACCGGAAATTCGGATGGCTGAAAGACCCTGGCAAAACCAGCAGGATTATTTCGCTTTCCGATCTTATCATTGCCGGCAACAGGTATCTAGCCGATTATGCATCCCGGTTCAATGATAAGGTGGTAATCATTCCGACTACTATCGACACGGAAGAATACCGGGTATTACAAAATCATACGCCCAAAGAAAAAATCGTCATAGGATGGAGTGGAAGTATCACCACGATCAGGCATTTTGAAATGGCGATTCCTTTTCTGCGCAAGCTTAAAAACAAATTTGGCGATAAGCTTGAGTTTCGTGTGATCGGTGATGGTAATTATCGTAACGAAGAATTGGGGATCTCCGGTATTCCATGGAAAAAAGAAGATGAGCTGAAAGAGCTCAGTGCTTTTGATATCGGTATCATGCCCATTCCGGATGATGACTGGTCGAAGGGAAAATGCGGATTGAAAGGACTGCAGTACATGGCCCTCGAAATTGCTACCGTCATGTCGCCGGTCGGCGTAAACAGCACCATTATCAATGATGGTGAAAACGGATTTCTTGCTGCCGGCGTAGATGAATGGGTTGAGAAGCTTTCACAGTTGATCACGGATTATGACCTTCGAAAAAAATTCGGTAAGGCTGCCCGTAAAACCGTAGAGGATTATTATTCTGTAAAATCACAACAGCAGGTTTACCTGGATGTTTTTAATAAATTACTAAAACAGGAAAAGAAAAAATGAAAGAAACAGCACTGACCGATAAACATATAGCCCTGGGAGCTAAAATGGTGGAATTTGCAGGCTATAATATGCCTGTTTTATATACAGGAATTAATGATGAACACGAAACTGTGCGCAACCGCGTCGGAGTTTTCGATGTTTCGCATATGGGAGAATTTATTTTAAAAGGCTCCGGCGCACTCGATCTTATTCAACGTGTAACTAGCAATGATGCCTCAAAGCTTACCGATGGTAAAGTGCAGTATTCCTGTCTGCCCAATGAAACAGGAGGTATTGTTGATGATCTTCTGGTTTACCGGATCGATGAGCTTACTTATATGCTGGTTGTAAATGCATCCAACATTGAGAAAGACTGGAACTGGATTGTATCAAAAAACACAGGCGGTGTGGAGATGCACAATATCTCTGATAAAACATCACTTCTTGCAGTTCAGGGTCCGCTTGCCGCGGAAGTTTTACAATCACTGACAGATATTAATCTGAAGGATATGGAATACTATACCTTCAGTAAAGGAACCTTTGCAGGTTTCGACCATGTATTGATTTCTGCAACGGGTTATACCGGTGCGGGTGGTTTCGAAATTTATTTTGAAAATCCGAAAGCTAACCAGATTTGGGATGCTGTTTTTGAAGCCGGATCAAAACATGGAATCAAACCTGCGGGCTTAGGTGCGCGTGACACATTGCGACTTGAAATGGGATTTTGTCTTTATGGAAATGATATCGACGATACCACATCTCCCATTGAAGCAGGCCTTGGATGGATAACAAAATTCACGAAAGTTTTCACCAATTCTGCAGCGCTGAAAAAACAAAAAGAGGAAGGTGTTTCCAGGAAACTTGTTGGTTTTATGATGACAGACCGGGGTATTGCACGACATGGTTATGAAATCCGTGATGAAAATGGAAACCGCATCGGAGAAGTTACATCCGGTACACAGGCACCTTCATTACAGCAGTCGGTTGGAATGGGTTATGTGAGTACATCACATGCAAAGGAAGGGAGCGAAATATTCATCCAGATTCGTGATAAAAGCCTGAAAGCCAAAGTCGTAAAAATACCATTTTTCAAAAAATAAGTTATTGACTACCTTTGTCGAATACGCCAATCTGGTTTTGAAAAGAGTTGAATTATTTTTTATGTTTCCAATCACTAACATGGAAACTTTGCATACCGAATTTATTCCTGTATGAAGAAAACACTGGATGTTTGTTTTTCACCGGCCCTTTATCATCTGTATGATGTGTCCGGATGTATCGTTGTAGTAATTGATGTGCTGCGTGCAACATCATCGGTATGTGTTGCATTTCATCATGGTGTGAGAAGTATCGTACCGGTAGCATCTGTTGAAGAAAGTTTTGCCTACCGTGCGAAAGGATACCTGGTAGGAGCAGAGCGTAAAGGAGAAATGGTAGTGGGATTTGATCTTGGGAATTCTCCATTCAGCTATATGAATGATTCCATCCGTGACCGGGATATTGCACTCACCACAACAAACGGGACGCAAGCAATTCATGCGGCAAAAGGTGCCAAGCAGATTGTGATCGGATCGTTTCTGAATATTACCGCATTATGTAACTGGTTATTAACCCAGGATGCCAACGTGGTTTTACTTTGTTCCGGATGGAAGAACGCTTTTAATTTTGAGGATACACTATTTGCAGGTGCAGTTGTAAAAAGGTTGTTGCATGCATACCAACTTACTGATCATCGCGATTCAGCACTGGCGGCAATGAACCTGTTCGATCTTGCTAAAGATGATCTGTATGGTTTCCTGGAACGATCTTCTCACAGGAAACGTCTTGAAAAACTCCATATTGATGATGATATCAGCTTTTGTCTGAAACCTGATTATACGGATGCGATTCCTGTTTTGAAAGGAGATGCTATTTATAATCTGAATGTAATGCAGTCGATCTGATAAATATTATTAGCAAGAGCTAACGTCAGGTCGCTTTTAACAGTTCTATTTTTTTTTTGAAATGAATTTTCATTTTTTTCAAACCATTAATTTACTTTTTCATGAAAACTTTACTTTCCGCCTGTATGGCATCCATGATTCTTGTTTCCATTATCCAATCCAGTTCTTACAGCTGGGGATTCTGGGCCCATCAACGCATCAACCGCATGGCAGTTTTTTCGTTACCCTCGCCAATGTTTGGTTTCTTTAAGTATCACATCGATTTTCTCACCCAACACGCAGTGGATCCCGATAAACGGCGATATGCAATGGATGGAGAAGCAGCTTGTCACTACATAGATCTTGATCGTTATGGTGAACATCCATTCGACAGCATTCCACAGCGATGGAATGAAGCTGTTCTGAAATTTACAGAGGATACACTCATGGCACATGGTATCGTTCCGTGGCATATCGAAAGAATGACGTATCGTTTAACTGCAGCATTCCGTGATCGTGATGCTGCACGTATTCTGAAATATGCAGCCGAAATCGGTCATTATATCGGTGATGCACATGTGCCATTGCACTGCACTCAAAACTACAACGGACAACTTACAGGTCAGCACGGCATTCATGGATTTTGGGAATCGAGAATTCCGGAATTGTTTGGCGAAGATTTCGATTACCTGACCGGAAGATGTACTTATATTTCAAGCCCATTGAAAATGGCATGGAAAATTGTAGCCGGCAGCTACCAGGCACACGATTCAGTTTTAATTTTTGAAAAACAGCTTAATGAAAAATTTCCTGCAGACCGGAAATATGCTTACGAGCAAAAAGGCAATACTACAATAAAAGTTTATTCACTTGAATATACCATGGCTTACGATCGGATGCTGAATGGTATGACCGAACGCAGAATGCGTGAGGCGATTCATATGGTAGCATCGTACTGGTATACTGCATGGATTAACGCCGGACAACCGGAATTGGATATGCACACCATAGATCAAATCATCGAAACTGAAAATATTTCCGTGAACGAAACGGATTCAGTAAAATTAAAGCACTTGTTGAGAGGTCATGATGATTGAAATTCATTCGTTACTTTTGTAATCACTCTTTAAAAATATGAATCGTCCCGACAATTACCTGGAATATAATCGTGAAGCATGGAATCAACAGGTTCGGTCGGGTAACCGCTGGACAATACCGGTTGGTGAAAAGGAGATTAATGCGGCCCGGAATGGTGAATGGAAAGTAGTTTTGACTCCGAAGAAATCTGTTCCACTCCGTTGGTTTGCTGATCCCGGTGCAAAAGTGCTTGGTCTCGCTTCCGGTGGAGGACAACAAGGTCCTATATTGGCAGCTGCCGGGTATGATGTTACAATATTTGATAATTCCACCGCTCAGCTTGAACAGGATCGCAGTGTTTCTGATATGTTCAACCTGGATATAAAAACTGTGCAGGGTGATATGGCTGATCTTTCCGTGTTCGAAGATGAAACCTTCGATATGGTTTTTAATCCACTCTCCATTTCATTTGTACCGGACGTGTTGCCGGTTTACCGGGAAGTATCCAGGGTGCTGAAACCAGGCGGTATTTTCCTGACCGCATTCACGAAACCGGTGTACAATCTTTTCGACATCATGCTTGTGGAGCAGGGAATATTTACACTTAAATATTCAAGTCCATATTCC
>JANWID010000003.1 GCA_025450095.1 Bacteroidia bacterium
CACTTATTGGATTTGCTCTGAATGGAGCACTCAATAAAAGCATACCTAAAAGTTTAGTGAGCCTTTTTGCGTGCGGAAGTATTTTATTTTCGTTTATTATTTCCTGCAGCTTGTTTTTTCAGATTTCTGATGGCAATGATTCTTTTGAAATTAATTTATTCAATTGGATTCACACAGCAAATTTTGATTTGGGATTTTCTTTTTTAGTTGACAGGATTTCTGTTGTCATGCTGCTGGTTATAACTGGTGTCGGATTTTTAATTCATGTGTATTCCATCGGCTACATGCATCATGACGAAGATTATCCGCGCTTCATGAGCTACATGAACCTGTTTGTGTTTTTCATGCTGCTGCTGGTGATGGGAAGTAATTACGTGGTGATGTTTGCCGGGTGGGAGGGAGTTGGTTTGTGTTCATACTTGTTAATCGGGTTCTGGTTTAAGAATAATGATTACAACAATGCAGCGAATAAAGCATTCATCATGAATCGCATTGGCGATTTGGGATTTTTGCTTGGAATGTTTTTGTGCTACCAGACTTTTGGTTCTCTTAACTATAATGAAGTATTTGCCGGAGCGAAAAATTTTCCTTCTGGCGATGCAACAATTACAGCTATAACACTTTTATTTTTTGTAGGAGCAATCGGCAAGAGCGCACAGATTCCTTTATATACATGGCTGCCCGATGCAATGGCGGGACCGACTCCTGTTTCCGCGCTTATTCATGCAGCAACAATGGTAACTGCCGGAGTGTACATGATTGTTCGTTCAAATGTATTGTATTCGCTTGCACCGTTCACGCAGGAAATTGTTTTAATAACAGGAGTTGCCACTGCAATTTTTGCTGCAAGCATCGGGTTAAAGCAAAATGATATTAAAAAAGTGTTGGCGTACTCCACCGTTTCGCAATTGGGTTACATGTTTGCTGCTGCCGGAGTTGGTGCTTATTCAACTTCCATGTTCCATTTGGTAACGCACGCATTCTTTAAAGCATTGTTATTTCTCTGCGCAGGCAGTGTAATTCATGCGATGAGCGGTGAACAGGATATCAGGAAAATGGGAGCGTTAAAAAAATATTTACCTGTTACACATCTTACATTTTTAATTGGTGTTCTTGCTATCAGTGGAGTTCCTGTATTTGCAGGATTTTTTTCAAAAGATGAAATACTTGCCGTAACGCACAATCATTCCATTGCAATGTTTTCAATTCTTGCTTTTGCAGCTGTGCTCACTGCGTGTTACATGTTCCGCTTGTATTGGCTTACATTTCACGGAGAGTTTCGCGGAACGAATCATCAGAAAGAACATTTGCATGAATCGCCTTCAACAATGACCATTCCTTTAATTGCTCTTGCATTGTTGTCAACTATCGGAGGATTTATCGGATTGCCCGAATTGTTTAATCACATTCTTGGAACAAAACACGCGTTTGGAGAATTTGTAAATGCCGGAATTTATTCTCCTTCAGAACATGAGGTGTCGCACTCATTTGAAATTGCAATGCTCATTACTTCAATAATTGTTTTGCTGATTATTTATTTCGGCACCAAAAATTATTACGTCACGAAAAAGATTATTCCTGAATCTGATGAACAGGAAAAAGGTTTTGCAAAAATTCTCTCGCATAAATATTATGTGGATGAGTTGTATGATAGCATAATCAGGAAACCATTGGATGCTGTTTCCAAATTCTCCTACAACTTTATTGAAAAAAATATTATTGACGGAATTGTAAATGCTGTTCCGAAAATCACCAATGCAACAAGCTCCGGCTTGCGTTTAATGCAAACGGGAAGCATCGGGTTTTATGTATTTGCAATGGTGGTGGGAATTATTTTAATGTTTGTTTTAAAGTTTATGATTTAAGCCACAGATTCACAGATTAAAAATGTTTAGCGATTTATTTTATCTTTTAGTTTTTCAACTGCTCTGCCCTGTAATTTGCCTTTTGTTTAACGAGCAAAAAGCAAAACGCGGAGCATTGATTCTTTCCATCATTTCATTTCTTTTTTCCGTTCATATGTTTTTTGAAGTGAAAGATTATGGTGCGGTAAATTACTTAGTCGATTTTGCATGGGTACAATCATTAGGTATTCATTTTAAAATTGGAATGGACGGAATAAGCTTTCTGCTTGTTCAGCTCACCAACTTTTTAATTCCACTGATAATTCTTTCATCATTCAACAGGGAAATTAAAAACTCAAAATCATTTTATGCTTTGATATTCCTGATGCAGTTTGCGCTGAACGGGGTTTTCACTGCGCTTGACGGATTTTTATTTTATATTTTCTGGGAGCTTGCCCTGATTCCTATCTGGTTTATTTGTTTACTGTGGGGTGGTGCAGACAGAATCCGCATTACATTGAAATTTTTTATTTATACTTTATCAGGAAGCTTACTGATGCTGGTCGGATTAATTTATCTCTACCTGCAAACCCCAGGCGAACATACATTCGACATCAACGCGTTTTATAATCTCAATCTTTCTGCACCGCAACAATCATTTGTTTTCTGGATGTTGTTTCTTGCATTCGCTGTCAAGATGCCGATATTTCCGTTGCACACATGGCAACCCGACACTTATACAGACGCGCCCACACAGGGAACCATGTTGTTGAGCGGAATTATGCTGAAGATGGGAATTTACGGAATCATACGCTGGCTGATTCCTGTTGTACCGGGAGGAGTTCACCAGTGGATGCATCTTGCAATTGTTTTATCGGTGATTGGAATTGTATATGCAAGTTGTTTGGCTTTGGTGCAAAAAGATTTTAAACGTTTGATTGCTTATTCATCCATTGCGCACGTAGGATTAATTTCTGCCGGAATATTTTCACTTACAGTTGAAGGAATGCAGGGAGGAATCATTCAAATGATTGCACACGGAGTAAATGTTGTCGGGTTGTTTTTTGTGGCAGATATTTTAATGAACAGAATGAAAACACGGAACATGGATGAACTGGGTGGCATTGCAAATTCGCAAAGAAATTTTTCAATCCTGTTTATGATAATTTTATTGGGAAGTGTTGCATTGCCTCTGACAAATGGATTTGTCGGAGAATTTTTATTGCTGAACGGAATTTATAAATACGGAGCATGGACAACTTTATTTGCCGGCACAACCGTAATTCTCGGTGCTGTATATATGTTAAGAAGTTATAAAGCTATTATGCTTGGAAGTAAAAATGTGAGTGAAGCAGAATTTAGCCCGCTCGCAACAAATGAAAAAGTTGTTTTGATAATAATCGCTGCAGTAATAATCATTACCGGAATTTATGTTCAGCCATTGCTGGAAATTGCAGAACCATCAGTTAAAAATATTTTAAGTCAGGTATTTTGAACACGTTAATTACGATATCTGCTCTCGGCATTCTTTCCATGCTTTCTGAAATTCTGAATTTCAAGAAGCTGCTTTTTTCTTTGGTTATTGCCGGGTTTTTTGGAGCAATTGTGCTGACATGTTTTGACTGGGACACCTCATACAGTTATTATAATAACATGCTGACGTTTGATAACTATGCATTGGCTTTTTCCGGTTTGCTCATCCTGGTTTCAGCTTTATGGTTCTTCATGTCGCGAAGCTATTTTACCTCCGAATCAAGCGCTTCCGACCATTATACATTGATTCTTTTTTCTCTTGCGGGAGGAATTGTAATGACAAGTTTCAGCAACCTCACCATGTTTTTCATCGGGTTGGAAATTTTATCCATTTCTGTTTACGTGCTTGCGGGAAGCGACAAAAAAAATATCCGTTCCAACGAATCGGCTCTTAAATATTTTATGATGGGCGCATTCGCGACCGGATTTTTATTATTCGGCATTGCGCTTATTTATGGGGCCAGCGGTACATTTGATTTAAGAGGCATTGCCATGTATGCAGGAGAAAATTCAGACATCCTGCCATTGATGTTTTATGCAGGAATAATTTTATTACTTGTCGGGTTATTGTTTAAAGTTTCGGCTGCACCGTTTCATTTCTGGGCACCTGATGTATATGAAGGCGCTCCAACTGTAGTAACCGCATTTATGGCAACCATTGTAAAAACTGCTGCATTCGCTGCTTTCTACCGCCTGTTCTCCACCTGTTTTTCCGTTTCATTCGAATGGTGGACTCCATTGATTGCAGTAATTTCTGCCATCACCATGTTGCTGGGAAATATTATTGCTGTGTACCAGAAAAGCCTGAAGCGCATGCTCGCTTATTCAAGCATCGCTCATGCAGGATATATGTTGATGGCTGTTACGGCATTAAATCAAACTTCATCAGGCGCAATTCTTTTATACGCTGCTGCTTATTCTTTAGCGAGCATCGGAATTTTTACGGTATTGAATTATATGACAGCGGCAGGTGATGAAAATATTTCGGCATTAAAAGGATTTTCAAAATCACATCCTGCTGGCGCTGCGCTTATCTCACTTTGTGTTTTATCGCTGGCGGGTATTCCGCCTGTTGCCGGGTTTTTTGCCAAGTATTATATTTTTTACGGAGCATTGAAAAGCGATTTAACCTGGCTGGTGCTCGTTGCGGTTTTGAGTTCGCTTATTGGCGTGTACTATTATTTCAGAATAATTATTGCCATGTACCAACCTGTAGAAAATGAACCCTCTTTTTCTGTGAAAGGAATTAATTTTTTTGTGCTGCTTATTGCAGGGCTGCTTTCGCTTGCTTTAGGAATATTTCCTGCCTGGGTTATCGGGCTGCTGTAATTCCTTTATTTTTTCTTCACCGCTGTATCAATCATTCCTTTCAGAACTTTCAAATCAATATCCTCCAGTTTATTGATGTAAAGACAGCCAACACCGGTTTTGTGCTTGCCTAACTTTTTGAGCGCAGCGGCATGCTCCTGGATGTTCATGCAGAGGTATAACGACAGGTTTGCTTTGCGTGGTGAAAAACCTATCTTCATCCAATCTACTTCTCTGCCCGTTGCCGGGCTTTTATACCGTAGCTTGCCGAAGCCGATAAGCGAGCCTCCCCACATTTTTGGTTTTTCTCCGCTTGCTTTTTTCATCATCTCCAATACCACTAGGCTGTCTTTACGCTTTTGCTCATCTTTAACACTATTAATAAAACCCTCAACGCTTGCTTCATTTTGCTTTGTTTTTATTTCTGCCAGTTTTGATTTTTTTTCTGCCATTTGAAAATGTGATTATATGTTTGACAAATTTTTTATTAAACTAGACACAGCCTCGTACCAACAGAAGATTAAAATGTAATGTTATCAAGGTGATATATTTCTTTTGCCTTTTTCCAATTCTTTTTCAAGATTGGTTTCGCAACACTCGTTTCTCCATTTGACGGTTCACCAGAAAAGTGACAAAATTTTTCAGGGTAATTTTTGTCGCCATATTTATTCCATGATTTATATGCATCATAGCTCATTGGTTTTTCAATGTTAAATGGAATTTCCGTTCCCGTCCTGATACAAAAACCATTTTGCTTGCTTGATTTTTTTTCTTGCGTACTTAATACATCCTTTAGTTTAATGTCGGCTCTTCTTTCTATTATTTTAATTTGAGGTTCTGGGTTTGTTGTGTAACTGAAAGGTGTGCTCGTTTCCTTTATGTAGTCAATTTCTTTAAACGCCTCATCAAATAACTCTTGATCATTAGGATTTGACTTTTCTATAAGAACTCCCATTTCTTTATTGTTAGCCATTGAAAACTCATACAAATTAAGAGAGGTGATTATCATCTTCTCGTCATTAACATAGCATTTTGCGTGCAAAGATTCGTTTGATTTAAGTTTAACTAAACGAAGCTCTTCTAAAAACTTTAATTCGTCAATTTTGAGTGTTTGTTCTCTGAAAATAATAGTAGTCACTTTGTCTTTACTATTTCTATAAGTGAGCAAGTCACGAAAATCTTTTGCAAGTTTCAGATATGGTGAAATTAGAATGAGAGTCTGCCCTGCATTTCTTATTAAATCATCAATTTCAGAAACTGCTTTTCTTGTGTTTAGAAATTTTGCCATCGTATTTCTGGTTTTTGTTTGTCAAAATTAATTGTTTGCTTTATATCTCCTAAGCGGTTTATAACCCATTAGGGGATTGCATCCACAAAAGTGCTAACTTTTCTGCTAAGGTTTAACTGCCTTGGGTATTACAAAAACTAATAAAGGTTGGGTAAAATAATACTCAACCAATTATTAATGAAAATTTAACATACAAAAAAAATTATCAACTATTGATTTTCAACGGCTAACGCATTGAATACAGAAGATAAAATCGTATTATTTTTTTAATACTTTTTTGTGAACGCTGCCTGATTTTTTTTTCTTAACTTCGGTGCGGATTTGTGTTCCCGTTTTAGCGACATAAAGTGTTGATTAAGACCTGATAAGACAGAAGCACTGTACTGGCCCAATGAGAAATTTTATACGAAGGACTTTTATTGCCTTTTTTAAAAATCACCGGAGAAATTTTCCGGGGTGGATTTTTATAGCGCTCCTTGCAATTCCAGGGCTGTCGCTGGCACAGCCATCGCTTTCTCTTTCGCCATCAAATTTTAACGGGTATAATATCAGCTGTCATGGGTTGACTGACGGCTCCATTGACCTCACCATTACGGGCGGAGTGGCGCCTTTTGATATACTGTGGTCAACAACCGAAACATCAGAAGACATTTTTAATTTACCTGCCGGAAATTATACGGTGCGTGTAATTGACGCAAACACCGATACGGCTGAAACCAGCATTGACCTTGTTGAACCCGACTCCATCCAGTTTTCTTTTACACTGCAAAATGAAACCTGTGGTACTTCAAATGGTTCCATCACTTTAAATCTTACGGGGGGTGTTCAGCCGTATTCGTATTTATGGTCAACCTCAGCAACCGGTGCTGCTCTTTTTACAATTGGCGCAGGAACATATACTATAACCGTTACCGATTTAAATTTATGTACCGATGAAGATACAGCTTCGATCATAAACATACCCGCGCCAGCTGCAACAGTATTTTTAAAAACCGATGTAAATTGTTTCGGAGGAAATAACGGTTCAATTGATATTGATGTGAGCAACGGTACCCCACCGTTTTCATTTTTGTGGTCGAATGCCGAAACTACCGAAGATATTTCAAACCTTCCCGCAGGAAGTTATACCGTAATGGTAACCGATTTTAATTTATGCACCTCATCAACAAGCGATGTAATCACACAGCCTGATTCCATCCAGGTTTCATTTAATTCCGCAAATGAATTTTGCAACCTGGCAAACGGAACAATTGACGCGGGGGTAACCGGTGGAGTACCGCCTTATTCGTATTTATGGTCAAACAGTTCAACAGATAACTTAATATCAAACCTTTCAGCAGGGACTTTTACAGTAACCATTACCGATTTTAATTTATGTGTTAATGCAGATGCTTCGTCAATTGTAAATATTCCTGCCCCTACAGCAACTGTTATTTTGAAAACGGATGTAAATTGTTTTGGAGGGAATGACGGTACAATTGATGTTGATGTGAGCAACGGCACTTCACCGTTTTCATTTTTATGGTCGAATGGGGAAACCACTGAAGATATTTTAAATCTTACGGAGGGAAGCTACACGATTACCGTTACCGATTTTAATTTATGCACCTCCTCAACCGGGGATTTGATTAATCAGCCCGATTCAATGACAATCCGGTTTCATATCAGCAATGCTTCAGGTGGTCCGAATGGAAATATAGGTACTACTGTCAGAGGTGGTGTGTCTCCTTATACTTTTTTATGGTCAACAGGAGCAACCACCGATTCAATTTTCGGATTATATCCGGGTATTTATGACGTTACGATTACCGATTTTAACTCATGCGTTGAAAACCGTTCGGCAACAGTTCAGAATGCAAGTGTTGCCTGTGATGTTACAGTTACTTCGTCTGTTAATGTAAACTGTCATGGCGGAAATGACGGAAGCGTGGATATTTCGATTTCCGGAACTTTTCCGCCTGAAACTTATTTGTGGTCTAATGGAGAAACAACACAGGACATCGGTTCACTTATTGCCGGAACGTACACAGTAACCGTTACAGATTTTATCAGCTGTGTTACCAGCACAAGCATAACTATTACTGAACCCGACTCATTGGACCTTTCTTTTACTCCGACAAATGAGACCTGTGGCAATACCAATGGAAGCATTACTGTGAATGTTTCCGGTGGTTCAATACCATATTCGTATTTATGGTCAGGCGGTGAAACTACTGCCACTATTTCAAATCTTTCGGCTGGAACTTACACAGTAACTGTTTTCGATAATAATTTCTGTTCAAAAACTGCATCAGGCTCTGTTACAAACGTTGCAGGACCTGCCGTTGCTCTCGATTCGATACATGATGTGCGCTGCTTCGGATTAACCGATGGTGATGTTTTTATTTCAGTAACCAGCGGTTCACCTCCGTATTCTTACCTGTGGAGCAATTCAGCAACCATTGAAGACCTGATAAATGTCGCAATTGGAACTTATACTGTTACTGTTACCGATTTTAACGGATGCACACAAACAATTACACAATCTGTAACCGAGCCGGATTCTATCGGGATATCATTTATTTCATCAAATGAAATTTGCAACCAGGCTAACGGAACCATTGACGCAAATGTAACGGGAGGAGTGCAGCCATATTCTTATTTGTGGTCCACAGCATCAACCGGCAATTCAATTTCCAATCTTACAGCGGGTTCTTATACCGTTACCATCACAGATTTTAATGTATGTGTTAAACAGGATTTTTCTTCCATTTCAAATATTTCTGCACCTGCCGCAACAGTAGTTTTTAAAACCGATGTGAACTGTTATGGTGGCAATGACGGCTCCATTGATTTATCCGTCAATAATGGCACACTGCCTTTTTCCTATGACTGGTCGAATGGTGCTACTACCCAGGATTTATCAAATCTTGTGGCAGGAAATTATAACGTCACAGTTACTGACTTTAATTTGTGTACCTCATCTACGGGTGAAGTTATTGCACAGCCCGATTCAATAGATATTGCATTTAACATCATCCCGGCATCTGGCGGACCGAACGGAAAAATTTTTGCCACAGTCACAGGAGGAGTGCTTGCTTATTCTTATTTGTGGTCAACAGGTGCGACCGTTGACTCAATTTATAATTTAATCCCCGGTGTGTATGAGCTTACAGTTACCGATGCACATTCCTGCATTCAAAACAGGTCAGGCGCTGTACAGAACGCAGGGGCTGCGTGTTCCGTTTCTGTTACTTCTGTTACGAATGTAAGTTGTTATGGTGAAGATGACGGAAGCATTGATATTTCAATCTCCGGAACATTTCCACCTGTAACTTACCTATGGTCGAATGGGCAGACAACCCAGGATATTGATACACTGATTGCAGGGACTTATACTGTTACAGTTACTGATAATATTTCCTGTATAACCAGCACAAGTGTTACAGTCACACAACCCGATACATTAACCCTGACGTTTTCCAAAACAAATGAAACATGCACTGGTGCAAACGGAAGCATTACTGTGAATGTTTCCGGTGGCTCAATTCCATATTCCTATTTGTGGTCAGGTGGTGCTACAACCGCAACAATTTCCGGCCTTTCTGCAGGAACGTATACAGTTACAGTATTTGATAATAATTCGTGTTCGAAATCAGCTACAACCTCCATTACAAATGTTGCGGGGCCAATCATTACTCTCGATTCGGTTCATAATGTCAGTTGTTTTGGCTTAAGCGATGGCGATATTTATATTACACCAGGCAGTGGAACTCCTCCGTATTCATACTTGTGGAGTAATGCAGCAACTACCCAGGATTTAATAAATGTTTCTACAGGAACATATACGGTTACCGTTACCGATAATATCGGGTGTACCGCGACACTATCACAATCAATTTCCGAACCTGTGCAATTGAACGCAACAGTTTCTTCGTCATCCGAAATATGCGGAAATGCAAGTGGCAGTGCTACTGCAAATCCCACCGGAGGAACAACTCCATATTCCTATCTGTGGTCAAGTGCACAAACTACGCAAGCTGCAATCAATCTTATTGCGGCAACTTATACAGTTACTGTAACCGATAACCACTCCTGTACAGTAAGCAAAACAGTAACAATTTCTAACATTGCCGGACCTGCAGCACAACTGGATTCAGTCAAAGATGTTAATTGCTTTGGTCAGGCGAATGGTGCAATTTATATTGCAGTGATCGGGGGAACAATTCCATATTCATATCTATGGTCAAATTTATCAAACAGCCAGGATTTGGTTAATGCAATTGCCGGAACATATACGGTTACAGTTACTGATGATAATGGATGTACCTCAACGCTTTCAGCAACGATAAATGAGCCTGTACAATTAACAGTTTCAACATCAACCACCAATTCAACTTGCGGAAATGCAAATGGTACAGCAACGGCTACACCTTCAGGAGGGACATCCCCGTATACATTTTTATGGTCCAATGCACAGTCAACTCAAACTGCAACCGGTCTTGCTGCGGCAACTTATACAGTAACAGTTACCGATAATCATTCATGCACGTCTACAGCAACAGCAGTTGTCTCCAATACAGCCGGACCTGCGATTATTGTAGATTCAACACATAATGTAAGTTGTTTCGGATTAAGTAACGGTGGTGTGTTCATTTCGGTTTCAACGGGAACATCACCCTTTGGTTATTTGTGGTCTGACGCATCAACAGACGAGGATTTAACAAATGTTATTTCCGGAACATACACCTTAACTGTTATTGATAACAACGGATGCACAGCAACTGTAACACGTACCATTACTCAACCATCGCAGATTAATGCCAATACCTCTACAACCAATTCAACTTGCGGAAATGTAAATGGCACTGCAACTTCAACTCCAACGGGAGGTTCTTCGCCTTACACTTATTTATGGTCAACCACTGCAACTACGCAAACCATTAATGGGTTGCTTTCCGGACTTTATACGGTTACAGTTACTGATAATAATTCCTGTACCGTTACCGAAGTTGCAACTGTGAGTAATTCTAACGGCCCTTTGGTTGCGCTGGACTCAGTGCATATTGTAAGATGTTTCGCACAAAGCAATGGCGGAATGTTTATTGTTGGTAGGGGTGGAGCAACTCCATATTCTTACCTGTGGTCGAATGCTTCAACAACCCAGGATATTAATAATATTTCTGCCGGAACATATACGGTTACAGTTACGGATAATAACAGTTGCACTGCTAATCTTACAGCCACAGTAACAGAACCTGTGGTGCTGAATGCAACATCATCGTCAACCAACGCAACTTGCGGAAATTCTAATGGAACGACAACTGTAAATCCTACAGGAGGTACTTTGCCCTATACGTATCTCTGGTCAAATGCACAAACCACGCAAACAGCAATCGGCCTGTCTGCTGCAACCTATACATGTACAATTACAGATGGTAATACTTGTACGAAAACACGAGTTGTGGTAGTTGCGGCTTCACCTGGCCCCACCCTTTCACTTGATTCTGTTGTTAATGTAAAATGTTTTGGTGGAACAAACGGTAGAATTTATATTACAAAAAGCGGTGGAACTAACCCGGTTTCTTATTTGTGGTCGAATCTTACTTCCAGCCAGGATTTGATAAATGTTGCAGCCGGAACATATACTGTTACTGTTACGGATGTGAATTCATGTACAGCAACTCTTTCGGCAACAATTACACAGCCTATTCAGCTTACGGCAACGACTTCTACGCAAAGCTCAACGTGTGGAAATGCCAACGGGACAGCAACAGTAACTCCCGCGGGCGGAATTTCGCCATTCACTTACCTGTGGTCAAATTCACAGACAATACAGACAGCCATAAATCTTACAACCGGAAATTATTCAGTAACTGTTACTGATTTTAACGCATGCACGTTAAATAAAAATGTTGCAGTAACAAATGTCGCTGGACCCGTTCTGATTTTGGATTCCGTAATTAATGTAAAATGTAATGGCGGATTAACAGGAAAAATTTATATGTCTGAAGCAGGAGGAACGCCTTCCTTCTCCTACCTATGGTCGAACTCTTCCACAAAC
>JANWID010000004.1 GCA_025450095.1 Bacteroidia bacterium
ATAGTAGGTCGCCCGAACGTGGGCAAATCAACACTCTTCAACAGGCTCGTGGAAGCACGAAAAGCAATTGTTGATGAAGTGAGTGGTGTTACGCGCGATCGCCATTATGGAAAGGCCGACTGGACCGGGCATAATTTTTCGGTAATCGATACCGGCGGATACATTCGCGGATCAGACGATGTTTTTGAAGATGAGATCCGCAAGCAAGTGGTGCTTGCCGTTGAAGAAGCAACAGTGATAGTTTTTGTTGTGGATGTCACAACCGGATTAACAGACCTGGACCTGGAAGTTGCGCAGTTGCTGAGAAAGTCGAATAAAAAAGTTTTGCTTGTTGCCAATAAAGTTGATAGTTCTGCGCGTGCTTATGATCACACTGATTTTTACAGGCTGGGATTGGGAGAAGTTTATCCAATATCGGCCGTCAGTGGTAGCGGAACAGGAGAGTTACTGGATGAAGTGGTGAAAGATTTTACCACCGCTGAGGAAGAGGTTACAGATGTTCCGAAGTTCGCCATCATCGGTCAGCCGAACGTAGGTAAATCTTCATTGTTGAATACACTGCTCGGATTGGAACGTACCATTGTTACACCGATTGCCGGCACCACCCGCGATACTATCTACACCCGCTATAAAGGATTTGGTTTTGATTTTTATTTGATCGATACTGCAGGACTACGACGCAAGGCTCGTGTTAAAGAGGATATCGAATTTTATTCGGTGATGCGTGCCATCCGTGCTATTGAAGAATCGGATGTATGCATTTTAATGACTGACGCAACCCAGGGAATGAATGCCCAGGATATTAATATATACAGCCTCGCGGAACGCAACAAGAAAGGAATCGTGTTGTTGGTGAATAAATGGGACCTGGTGGAAAACAAGAACACGAAAAAAGTGGAAACTGACATCCGCGAAAGCCTTGCTCCCTTTAATGATATTCCCATCATTTTTACATCTGTATTGCATAAGCAACGTATTCATAAAGCTCTTGAAACAGCGCTTGAAGTTTATCAGAATCGCAAGCAGCGTATTTCCACCAGCATGCTCAATAAAGTGATGTTGCCATATATTGAAGCATATCCGCCTCCATCAACTAAAGGTAAATCGATCAAGATAAAATATATCACGCAGCTTCCCGGGGGCAATCCCCACTTCGCGTTTTTCTGTAATCTTCCGCAATATATTAAGGATCCCTATCGCCGCTATCTTGAAAACAAGCTTCGTGAAAATTTTAATCTATCGGGTGTTCCTGTTTCCATCCATTTCAGATCGAAAAACGATTGAAAGTGTAACTAAGGAAAGTTAGGCTAACGAAGATATCTTTGTTCTACTTTGTTTACTTCGTTCCTTTGTTGTTTATTTTTTTGACCCGACCTGGTAGAATTTAAGAGTGAGAATTTGAGAAATTTAAACGAATACTCAATGGGTAATTTAACATTTCATCGCGCAACGGTTTCAGATGTTCACTTGCTTGTTGAACTTCGTACCCGATTTGCATTAGAGCTTTCAGGACCCCAGGAAGCGCAGGCTATCGGGGAGCTGAAAAAACAACTCACGGAATATTTTACAAAAGCGACTGCAGAGAATTCCTGTATTTCGTATATCGCCTACCGTGATAAAGTTGCAGCAGGGATTGGTTCGGTGATGCTGCGTCATCAACCTGGAAATTTCAAGAACCCTTCCGGTATGTGGGGTTATATCATGAACATGTACACCGTTCCCGAATTCAGGCGACAGGGTGTATGTAAAGGAATATTAGAAAAACTGGTAATCGACTGCAGAAAATCAGGTATTACCGCCCTGGAGCTTCATGCAACACCTGCAGGCGCTGTGGTTTACGAACAATGCGGTTTCAACATCCATTCCGAACCTACTTACAGGCGTTATATTCCTTAATCCCGGGCGTTTCGCACCTGGTCCACAAAATCCGCGATTCATCCCTATAATCCTCAATTCATCGGAAACAGTGGGGCAAACACCCTGTTTTTGGCTAGTTTAGCATCATGGCCGTAAAAAGGTACAGCGAAAAGGAACCACTGGTTTTTATCTGGATTGCAATTCCTTATATGGTAGGCATGAACTTGCTGATTTTCGGCAAATGCCTGTTTAGTTCCTGGGCGACTTTCGGGCTTTCATTTTTATGCAGCACCATTTATTTTTTTATGGTGTATGGTATTTTCGGAACTGTTGCTGTCAGGATCAAAAATGCATATCCGACTGCTGGTGATCTGTTCAAACGAATCAGCATTATGCTTCCGGCATTTTACCTGATGAATGCACCAGCTATTGCGGGATTGTTTTACTTGTATGATTATACAGGATGGGTAGATTGCATGACGCGACACAATATGATCAAGTGGACCATCCTGTATGGTTGCGTCATGAGTACTGTGATCACTTTTATTAATGAAGGAATGGCCAATTGGGAAAAATGGAAAAAATCACTTTCACAAGCCGATAAACTCCGGAATGCTTTTCACCGAAGTAAAGTGCTTGGTTTGAAAGGTCAGATCAATCCCCACTTCCTTTTCAATTGTTTCAATACGCTTTCGGGTCTCATCCAGGAAGATCCCGATAAAGCAGATGATTTCCTTAATGAAATGATCCGCGTTCATCGTTACCTATTACGCAGTGATGATGCACACCTGGTTACTGTTGCCGATGAAATCTGTTATGCACAATCGTACCTTAACCTTGCGAAAGCCCGCTTCGGTGATGCCATCTCAACAAAAATGAGAATTGATCCCGGAGCTCTTGATCTCATGATTCCACCGCTGACCATGCAGGTGATCCTGGAGAATATCATTTACACCAATGCACTGAACAAAAAAGATCCGGTAAATATTTCTATTACTTCAGAAAGCGACAAAACAGTGCACATTTCCCATTCAATCCATGAGAAAATTATCGTGCGCAGTCTTAATAACGATGAGGGAATCAACAATCTTGTTACCCGATTTGGATTGCTGAATGCCGATGTCTCGATTTCAGAACAAGACGGTAACCGTGAATTTATATTACCATTGTTTACGCACCACGCAGAATTCTCATGAAAATTCCGGTTCCTCCAAAACATCAGCGAATAGGATTCTGGCTCTCCATGCCGGTGATATCATTTTTGTTCTGTTATATACTTTTTGAAGACCGGGTGTTCCATGAGGTCATTATATGGTTCATCGCATTTCCGCTTATTTATGGTATCGGTTATTTTTCTTTCAGACTTCACCATGTATACGATAACTATGTCCGCACTCGTTACCCGGCAGTTGATCAGACAGGAAAAAGAGTTTTGATGAAGATGCCTGTCAACCTGCTTGTAATGACGCCTTCAGTATTGATCATAGTTTATATTTTTCATGCATTCGGAATATTGGGTTACCAGGTGAACGGAGAAGATATCCTGATGTCGTTGCTGTTGGGAATGGGAGTGAATATTATTTTTGAATCACTCTGGGAAACGATTTATATTATTGATAAAGTTAAAGAATCAGTTGCAGAGCAGGCTATGATAGAACAGCTGCATCTTTTTCAGGAATTTAATAAGTTGAAGCAAATTGTAAATCCACATTTTCTTTTCAACTGTTTCAATACATTATCATCACTCATATATGAGGATCGTGAGAAAGCTGAAAAATTTCTGGATGAGATGAGTAAGGTTTACCGGTATCTTCTTCGTAACAATGAAAATGATGTATCCTCCGTAGCACAGGAGATGCGATTTATGGAGTCGTATTCAAAATTGCTTGAAACACGATACGGTGATGGTTTCCGCTTGCTGATGAATATAGATCCCGCGATAACGGATAGGAATATTCCTTCGCTGACTCTACAACTCCTTGTTGAAAATGCAGTTAAGCACAATGTGGTAAGCCGGCAGCAACCTGTTACAGTAGAAATCAGGTCCACAAACGATGGATACCTGGTTGTAGAAAATAATCTCAACCGGAAAAAACGGATCATGGATGAATCAACCGGTATAGGTTTGTCGAATATTCGCGACAGGTATCGCTTGTTGAACCGGCAGGATGTTGCTGTAGAGGAAGATAATCATACCTTCCGGGTAAAAGTTCCTGTTATCAAATGATAGCTGAAAACAATCCATACGGTGAATTTGTCATTTCAACTGAAATATCGACAGGCTGGTGAAAATTACCTTTGCGGGAATTAAAAACCTGCCGAAATTTGCAGTGTGAGATGTAATCCATATTGAAAAGAATGAATTTAATGAAAGTACTAATTGTAGAAGACGAAGACCTGGCAATCCGAAAGCTGAAAAACACGCTGGCATCACTGGAGTCGGGAATACAGGTTGTTGGTACTACCGACAGCATTACGGGTACGGTGGAATGGCTGAAAAACCACCCACAGCCCGACCTGATCCTGATGGATATTGAGCTTACTGATGGACAGAGCTTCGAAATTTTCAACCGCACCGAAGTACTCAGCCCGGTAATTTTCACAACAAGCTATGATGAGTTTGCGCTGAAAGCATTTAAGGTTAACAGCGTCGACTACCTGCTCAAACCTGTTCAAAAGGATGAACTCGCTGCTGCTATAGGTAAATTCAGAAATCTTAAAGAACAATATGCTGCAAATCCACCCGGCGATTCGCATATTTCAGAACTGGTAAAAGAACTTCAGCAAACACTTCGCACGAAAGAATACAGGTCACGATTCCTGGTGCGTCATGCGCACAAGCTTGTTTCCGTTGAAACGGATTCTATCGCCTATTTTTACAGTGATGAAAAGCTGAATTTTTTCACCTCGTCCGACGACAAAAATTATGTTGTGGATTACACACTCGATGAAATTGAAGAAATGATTGATCCAGCAAAATTTTTCAGGATCGGCAGGGGATTTCTTGTTTCCATACGATGCATCGACCAGATACATGATTATTTTGGAAACCGTTTAAAGCTTCTTATCAAACCTGCAACAGCCAAGGAAGCTATAGTCAGCAGGGAAAAGGTTACCGATTTTAAAAAGTGGCTGGGCAGATAGCTCCATCATTGAATCAATAGTCCTCAAACAGGATCATGGATAATAACATCAATATACTGATAGTAGAAGATGAAGAGTTGGGTACCCGGAAGCTGATCAAGCTGCTGTCGGAAATCGACCCTGCCATAAAGATCCTCGGAGCTACGGAAGGTATTGCATCCACAGTGCAATGGTTTAAAAATACTACTGTAAAACCTGACCTGGTGCTTATGGATATTGAGCTCTGCGACGGACAAAGCTTCGAAATTTTTTCAAGAACACAAGTTAACTGCCCGGTTATTTTCACCACTTCCTATGATGAGCATGCACTTCGCGCATTTAAGCTGAACAGTGTCGATTACCTTCTGAAACCAGTTAAGAAAGAAGAGCTCGAAGCTGCCATTGTCAAGTGGAAGCAATTGCGTTGTACACAGGATGCTGCTCCCGCTAACCAGGGCAACCTCGGACGAATGATTGATCAGCTGATAACAAATAAGTCAGGTGAAAAATACCGTAGCCGGTTTCTTGTCAAACATGCGAATCGTTTCATACCAGTTTTTACAGATCAGATCGCTTATATTTATTCAAGCAACAAACTCACTTTTATCAAAACCCGGAACGATCAACGATACATGGTCGATTATAATCTCGATGATGTTGCTGATAGTCTCAACCCGGGTGATTTTTTCAGAGCCAATCGCCAGTTCATCCTCGGAACCCAATGCATTCGTGAAGTACATTCCTGGTTCAATGGCAAAATGAAAGTGATGATCCATCCTGAATCAGAAGAGGAAGTGATTATTAGCCGTGAACGTGCCCGTGAATTTCGGGAATGGCTGGGGGAATAACGAGTAAGTCATGGTTCGACTCCGCTCTCCATGACTTTTTGAGACCAGGTAAGAAACGACGTCACGCTACCATCAACCATTTTTAAAAAAGCGAATTTTTTATAGGGTGGAATTTTTCTAATATAATTAATCGAGCTAAGAATTCGGGGCTAGTACTGGCTGTTTTTTTATAACGCTCAGGTCATGGTGAGCGGAGCCGAACCATGACATTGCCGACTGCTGACCCTTTTCATTTAAGTCTTCTTTTCAGTCGTTTCAGTAAACCATTTCTCCGTTTCGGTCATTTTTGAGTAAAATTTCTCTCTGTCCGGGTGCAATTTTGTCGTGTAATCAAACAAAATCAACACCCAATGAAAACTATTCACAATGCAGTGCTCGCAATTGCCTTAGCGGGAAGCACACTGGCAGTACAGGCCCAGGATCAGCGTAAGGAAAATGCTCCGGAGTATTATGCAGTATATGAAAGCGCATTTCACGAAACTTCAAAACTAGGAATCAATCCGACGGAAAAAATTTATATAACCGATGTCGATGTTCGTTCAGGCAACATTGCAATCAGTTTTAAAGAGCCGGTAAATGGATCTGCAATCATCAACGTGTATGATGAAAAGGGACGAATGCTTTTGAACCAGTACATGGAGTTGAATGGCACCAAAACCGAATTCCCGCTCTATGGCACACTGAAAAACGGAA
This sequence comes from Bacteroidia bacterium, assembly GCA_025450095.1. The sequence goes on from JANWID010000004.1 coordinate 6,522, forward strand.
TCCAGTTTCTGCATGTATTCACTGAAAGGTCGGAAGCCATTTACCAGTTCAACAATGAAAATTACAATCCAAATTAATTAATAACACCTAAATCCACCAAAATCAAAAAATGAAAAAGTTATTTCTTTCTCTTACAGTTATTGCATTACTCGCTTCGTGTACAAAAGATGATGACAATAATCCTTCACCTTCCGGAAATGGAAATGGAAACGGAAATGGTGGCAATGGTAATGGAAACGTTCCATCAGCAGTAGTAGGTCAATGGCAGCATGGAACATTCGCCATGGCGGATTACTGGGGATATGACGGAAGCTACCAGGGAAACCCTTTCACACAGACCATTGCTTTTGAATTTAAAAGCAACGGAACTTATGAAATGTATTATATCGGACAAACCAACAACTTCGGATGTATCACTGATGCGTTCTCCTGGTTTAAAGGTTCTGTTCAGTTTACCGATTCATCTTTTACCGTGACTCCGACCCAGGGTACATTTCGAGGTTACTACACGTGTACTCCCGGCAGCAATTTTTCCCGGCCCGCAGATGCATCAGAGCTGAACCAGGCAACTTATTATTATCATTTCGAAACGGATGAATTCAATAAGACCTGGCTCGTGATCGGTTTTACTCCGGATGATCAGTATCCAAGTTATTTCTCCTCTGTAAACTGGTAATTCACAATTGCAGCTATTCCCGTAAGAACGGCTGCATATTTTATCAATATCTAAAACCCTTAATTCAATTAATCAAACTTAACTCAATACCAAATGAAAAAAATCTATAAAAATGTAATGTTATTCATGCTTGCGATCTCCACAGCCGGAGCGCAAACACACCAGTTTGAATGGGCCAAAAGTGTTGGTGGATCCAATAACGATTTCTGTACGGCAATCACCACCGACATCACAGGTAACGTTTATGCTACTGGATATTTCCAAGGAACCGTAGATTTGAATCCGGGACCCGGAGTGCAAAATGAAACCTCACAAGGCAGCAACGATGTATTCATCATAAAAACGGATGCATTGGGAAATTTTATCTGGGCGAAAACATTCGGAGGTTCGTCGGATGACAGGCCAGCTGCGATTGCAGTAACACCCAACAACAGTTTGTTCATCGCAGGCAGCTTTGCCGGAACCGCAGACTTTGATCCTGGGATCGGAACCGTAACGGAATCATCATTCGGTTTTACGGATGGTTACTTGTTACAGTTGAACAGCACCGGAGATTTTATTTCTTTGGCACGTGCAGGAGGATCCGGCGCTGATCAGATCACATCTCTGACAGTTAATACCCAGGGATCTGTTACAGTAACCGGTGACTTCGAAGGAAACGTTTTCTTCTTTCCGGCAGCTCCCGGTATGACACTTACTTCTGCAGGCAGCTATGATGTTTTCGTAGCATCATTCGATATGAACCTGAATCCGGTTTGGGTAAAACGGGCAGGTGGTCCTACGGCAGATCATGCAACCGCTATTACTTCCGATCAATCCGGCAATCTCATCTATGGTGGCTACTTTATCGGTACTGGTGATTATGATCCGGGGGCTGCTGTGTTTACACTTACATCAACTGGCAGCAATGACATATTTATTTCAGGTCTTACTGCCTCAGGAAATTTCTCATGGGCGGTTAATGCTGGTGGAACAGGTGACGATGGAGTTTATAGTCTTGATACGGATGATAATAGTGTGTTGGCAGCAACGGGTTATTTCTCAGGTACAGCCGATTTCAATCCCGCTCCAGGTACTGTATCAAATCTTACTTCTGCAGGACAAAAAGATGTCTTCATATTAACGATGGATTTTGCGGGACAATTTCAATGGGTGAAAAAAGCGGGATCAACTACTGATGACCTTGGCAAAAAAGTAATTATAGGCCCGGCGGGAGAAATAAGTACATCAGGAACATTTACCGGTACTGTTGATTTCAATCCCGGTAATGCTACCAATAACATTTCATCCTCAGGAATGGATGATGGATTTGTACTCGTCCTGTCATCTGCCGGCAATTTCGAAGAAGTAGTTACATATGGTTCTGCTTTAAATGATGCAGTGCATGGAATCGCATTTGATAGCAGCGGTGATCTGTTTGTAGCAGGAAGCTTTGCCGGAACCATGGATGCTGATCCGTTCGGTGGTGCTAATCCGTTAACACCAGTCGGACTTGTCGATGGGTTTATGGTTCGGTTAGGATCTTCATTTACCGGAATGGAGGAAATGAATAATGATGTTCAGTTATCCGTGTATCCAAATCCGGCTACCGATTATATTATGCTTCATTCAACTTCTGAAATGAATTACAAAGTCAGTATCTACAATGCCACTGGTGCGCTTGTTTATCAAAAGGAATATGTTGACGGATGGGAGCAACCAATTGAAATAAGTACATGGCCTCCCGGAATTTATCATGCTGTAGTTGAACAGAACGGTGGAAGGAATTCGATATCTGTAATTATCTCTGGAAAATAATTCCCCTGTTATGAAGCGTGACGTAGTCACTGCTTCATGACTAATAATGTGTGTTCAGGCTGCCGTATGCGAAAGTGTACGGCAGTTTTTTTTTGCAATTCCTAACCATAAATAAACAAAATGAACCTATATCTAAAGTAAGGACAGCATGCTGCTGTCCGAAATTTATGATAATGCTGCTGTCCGAAGTATAATAATGCAGCAGTCTTTGCTATTTGAAAAATCGTGATCTATTGTGGTTTAAAAGTAATCACATTCGTGCATTGCTCTTCAATCTCCTGTTTATTCAGCATCATCGGGCGGAAAAGGCAGTTCACATGCAAGCGATGCTGATCAAAATAATGTGGGCTACGAAGATGCCCGGATTGCCCGGTAGGAAGAACGTTGATACCATTATCAGCATCCTTTAAGTCCATTATTATTCGTGTTGCAGGTCCGTAGCTCACTTCATATTTTCCGGTAGTATTTAACGGGAATCCTGTATTATTGATAGTTTCAATTCCCCCACGGATAGCAGTAGGACCCACATTGAAAATTTTATCCAGAGGTTTTTTCCTGCCAATTGGATGTACGTGTTCCAGTGTATGTGCACCGCCCCAGGCCCAATTAGTTATTTCACCGGATGATTTCTGAAGCCCGGCAATGGTACTACGAAAAGCTGCTACAAAAATCAGCTTTCGTGTTTCCAATGCGTTTTTTGTTTCGATATTATCCCACCAACCGGAGTTGTCGTCCGACAGGAACCGCTCATAAGAATTTTTCATCATATGAGTATTCACGAAAATATTATAGTCGGTCTCTCCAAGCTCATCAAGCATTGCCATTTCAAAAATATTTGATAACAGCCTGTAATAAATTGTAGGGGTGGTATCAGAAATGGCATGACTTCCGTTCCAGTTACGCAGTAATTTTGCTGCCATAACGTGAACAGGAGTCATTGTAGTTACCGCATCATCACCAATTACATCCATAATCAGCTTTGCATAACGTGGATGCACATCTGAAATTATATCGGTGGTAATTTTCTTCAGATCATTTACACTCCACTTTTCCTGTGTGGCAAGCAGTTTACTGATTCGCTCAGCACGGAATGAAGGTGGATAATAACCAGGGTAAACAGAACCGTCAATACTATCGGGTGGTTGATTGGCAGAAACAAGAACTCCCGATGCAGGATTTTCATGATGTGGATTCTTGTTGAACTCGTAAAATCCCTGGATGTCGTCATTGCCACTCGATCCATCGAGGATCAGTTTGGTCTGAAGTCCTTTTTTATACATCGGAAGTTTGGCAGCAATCCAGTGAGCGATATTCCCTGCGACATCACCATATACAACGTTAAGCCCGGGTGTATTCACTTTAGCTGCTGCATTACGGGCTTCTTCCATGTTTGTGGCCCGCGATAACTGGTAAGTTACCTGCAATGCTGTTACCGGAAATTTAGTATACGACCACCATAGGCTTACAGGATGAGCTTCTGCAGAATCAAGCTGTTTGAGAACATCATTGATAACGGGGCCATGGACAGTTTCGCGAATGGTGATCACCGTATCGGCCTCGCCTTTCACACTGATAATTTCCTTATATTTTTTATATGTTTCCGGAATGCCTTTATAGATGTATGTATTGGAATTTCCGTCGCCCGGTTGTTCACGATACAGGTTCATATCATCATTTTCAAGCATGGTAAGTCCCCATGATATGCTGCGGTTGTGACCGATAAGCGGGAAGGGCAAACCCGCAAGATAATTTCCGTAAAGGCTAAACCCCGGGTACTCTATGTGTGCTTCGTACCAAACAGCCGGCTGCTGAAAACCTATATGCGTATCGTTAGCAATAAGAACTCCACCGGTTACCGACCGTGAAGGTGCCAGTACCCATGCATTACTACCGACCCAGGGTTTCACCGGAAGTTTTTCGAGTAACTGTTCCGTAAAACGGGGAAGGGCTTCAGCAGTGACTGCTGCGGAATCGGGAGTGAAAACAGAATCGGTTCCATTACTCCACTCAAACGCATTCAGGTAATTCATACCATACCTGTGATATATCTTATCAAGGATGGGATCCATACGGAGTGCTTCCGCAAAACTGAATGCCATATAACCTGTGATCAGGTAAATGTCTTCAGGAGTGAACTTAACTTTAGGAATTCCGAGTATGAGAAATTCAGGAGGTGTGGCGCCCTGAAACATGAATGAATTAATTCCCTTAATATAAGCCAGTGTATTTTTCTGCCATTGCTCTGTAGGCTTTGCAAAAAACATGGATGCTGATTCTTTTGCAGCTTTTGCAATACCCAGTGTACGGAAAAATGCATCTACGGAAGTATAATCCTTACCAAGAACTTCCGCCAGTCGCCCGGAACCAACTCTGCGCAATAGTTCCATCTGGAAAAGTCGCTCCTGGGCCTGGATATATCCAAGTGCGAAATAGGCATCCTTTTCATTTGCTGCATAAATATGCGGAATACCATAATGATCGAAGTAAACTTTAACTTCTTCCTGCGTACCGCGTCCATACATTTCGCCATGATAAACCGGGCGGGAACTTTGCAGATAAATGAAAACAGCCGATACGAGTCCGATCAGTCCGACCAGGATCAATATTGTTGTCCATTTGAGAAATTTCATATACTGGTTGAATTCTGGAAATTTTTATATCTCAAAATCAGGAAAGTGATCGAGTAATGCGAACTGTCCGTTTTCCGATTTGCTACAAAAGTGCAATAAACCATTGGTTACAACAAGGTACTTCACATTTAGTCGGTGATGGTAATCTGAAGCCTGGTAAAACGTGGCTTCTGTTAGTTTTACACCTGGGGCTTTACACTCCACAATCATCCATGGAGATCCATTCTGATCGTAAATAACAATATCCGTCCGTTTCCGTAGCCGGTTCACGGTAAGGCCCCTTTCGACAGCGATCAGTCCAGAGGGATATTTAAGCTCTTCACGGAGGTACATGATAAAGTTTTGCCGCACCCACTCTTCGGGTGTGAGCACTACGAATTTTTTGCGTAATGCGTCAAAAATTTCCTTACTTTGCCCTGAAGTTCTGATACGAAAATCATACTGGGGAAGATTCAAATTCACCATGTTATGAATATGATTGCGAAAATAACAAACCTGATCTAATTAACAGAATAAAGAACGTTTAAACTTTTGGAGAATAAGAAGGAAATAGTTGCAGACTGGTTGCCACGTTACACCGGCACTCCTCTGGATAAATTCGGAAAATACATCCTGCTTACCAATTTCGGCAACTATGTAGATCTTTTCGCCAGGCAACATAAAGTTTCAATTTCAGGCATTGACAGGCCAATGCCTAATGCCACTGCAAAAGGAATTACGATTATTAATTTTGGGATGGGCAGCGCTAATGCAGCTACCGTTATGGATTTGCTTGGAGCTATTCAACCGAAAGCTTGTCTGTTTTTAGGTAAGTGTGGTGGTCTTAAGAAAAAGAACAAACTCGGCGATCTCATACTTCCGATAGCTGCCATTCGCGGTGACGGAACTTCCAATGATTATTTACCTCCTGAAGTGCCAGCTTTACCGGCATTCAGCCTGCAAAAAGCTGTTTCCACTACCATCCGCAATCACGGAAAAGATTATTGGACCGGTACAGTTTACACGACTAACCGAAGAGTGTGGGAACACGATAAAGAATTTAAGTCCTACCTGCAAAAAACAAGGGTCATGGGCATTGACATGGAAACTGCTACTATTTTTGTAACCGGTTTTGCAAACAAAATTCCATCCGGTGCATTGTTATTGGTATCCGATCAGCCTATGATTCCTGAAGGGGTTAAAACTGCAGCAAGTGATCTGAAAGTAACTTCAGGTTTTGTTGAAAGTCATCTTCGGATCGGTATTGATTCGCTCAATGAGCTAATTAATAATGGACTTACTGTCAAGCATTTGAAATTTTAAGCATGGCCGTTCCTACTTACGAGAGCATTTTGAAAGAATTGCGCAATAAGGTTTATCATCCTGTTTATTTTTTTCATGGTGACGAACCTTATTTTATTGACCAGCTGGCTGCACTAATTGAATCACAAGTGCTGACTGAAATGGAAAAAGAATTTAACCAGACCGTATTGTACGGACGTGATGTTGATCCGTTGACCATTTTCAGTCATGCGAAACGATACCCGATGATGTCGAATTACCAGGTGATCATCATTCGTGAAGCGCAGGATATACGCAATCTTTTTCGCCGGAAGGCTAATGAAGATGAACCGGACGCAGGTGATGATGTTGATCCTTTTTATAATTACCTGTTACATCCGCAGAAATCTACCATACTGGTATTTTGCTACAAGTATAAAAAACTTGACAAACGCACCCGTACCGGGAAACTGCTCGATAAAAAAGCAGTAGTGTTTGAATCTAAAAAACTTTATGATGATAAAATTCCACCCTGGATCAACAGTTATGTGAGGAGCAAGGGATATCGGATTAGTGAACAGGCCTCGGTGCTGCTTTCAGAATATCTCGGTAGTGATCTGGCAAAAGTTGCAAATGAACTCGACAAGCTGATTATCGGTAAGGCGGAGGGAACAGAAATCACAGGCGCAGATATTGAAAATAATATCGGCATCAGCAAAGATTTTAATGTGTTTGAATTGCAGACTGCAATTGCAAAAAAAGATTTCAAAAAAGCTGCCCGCATCGTCAATTATTTTGGAGCCAATCCCAAAAACAATCCTTTCGTTTTAACTTTATCTACGCTCAACGGTTATTTCAATAAAATCATTTCCTTTCACGTGTTTAAAGGCAAGCCAGGAATCAATTTGTCGGTCGCATTGGGAATTAATCCTTATTTCCTGCGTGACTATGAAGCTGCTGCACGCAGTTATTCCAAAGAAGAAGCAATCTACGCAATCAGCCTGTTGCACGAATACGATCTGCGCTCTAAGGGAATGAATAACCTGAGCGCATCAGAAGGAGACCTCCTGAGAGAGCTTGTTTTTAAAATCATGCACCCGGTTACGGTTGCCGTTTAATTATGCAGAAAATTAAAGTATCCTGCGTTTCATACCTGAATTCACTTCCGTTTTTACATGGACTCAGGAATCACCCGGTTGCGGATGAAATTGAACTCAGCCTGGATCATCCGGCACAGTGTGCACAAAAGCTCGCTGATGGCACAGTGGATATCGGCCTTGTTCCGGTTGCTGTTATTCCAACGTTACAGCAGGCATATGAAATTACGTGCTGGTGTATCGGTGCCGATGGCCCGGTGCGTTCAGTGGCACTATTCAGTATGGTACCGCTGGATGAAATACGGCAGATATTACCCGATTTTCAGTCTGTAACTTCGAATTACCTGGTTCGGATACTTGCAGCAAAATACTGGAATATCACTCCTGAATTCCTGCTTCCATCACCAGGATATGAAAAAAATATAAAGGATCAGACTGCAGGAGTCATCATCGGGGACCGAGCACTTCAGTTATACGACACTTATCCATACCGTTACGACCTCGCAGGAGAGTGGCACAGGTTTACCGGTTTGCCATTTGTATTCGCCCGTTGGGTCAGTAACCGAGAACTGGATCCTGGATTCATAAACAGTTTCGGGGATGCACTCAAATCGGGAGTTCAGAATACAGGGACACTCCTCAGTGAAAATATTGCCTCTGGTTTAGACCGGGACCTTATCAGGGAATATCTTACCCGCAACCTCAGTTATACGTTTGATGAACGAAAAAAACTGGGTATGGAAAAATTCCTTGACTATGCAGCTTTGTATCGCGACCGTGAAATCAGTATGCAGCCCTTGCAGTAGTTAGTTCACCTGCTTCTAACCGGAATGAATTTTTATTGATATTGCCACAGGCTTTCACGAGCCTGCCTGTTACTTTAATATCCTGTTGTAAAATTACCACCGAGTTTACTGATGTCTTTTGAATTGTCATCTGGTTAATGGTTTTTTCACCAGGTGCTGTTTTAAAAATTCCTGTTTGCTGTGGATTTGAGATACCATTGTAAGCAAAATCAGCCGAAGAGCTATAAAACCTTTTTTGCGTCTGAATGGATCCCGCCAATGCGTCGGAATGAATTCCTTCCGGATGAGCTGTTGCGAGTGCACTATGTGGTTCGAGTATGAAAGATCCCATTCCGGAAATAACTGTCGTGCCGCAATCAATCATTGATGTAGATGAAACCAATAGTTTCCTGTCTGCTCCGATCATTCCCAATTCCCTGCCTGCAATACTGAGTGTACACCCGGGTAATACTGTAATATCAGGGAGTATGAAATTCGATAGATCCTGTTTCCAGGAAACCTGTTCTTCGCGGAAAAGAATTGCTGAATGTTTACCACTCATGCGAAACTGTCCAGTCTTCAGATAAACCATTTTACCAGGATAAATCACCAGGCTGCCTTTGGTTGCTTTACCAGGAAGTCCGTCTGCAAGACAACCTCCTTTCAGTATCAGCTCACGATTTACACAAAGTACCATGGGAGATTTTTGACCGCAGATAAGCAATGAACCACCTGACATAACCATACTTCCTTCTATCGTAATAGTATCTGTAATGGATGAATATAAAAAATTTCCACCGGTAGACCGGATCTCAAGGTTTCCACCAATATTGTGAAATGCAGTTGCGATATCAGCAGAAGCATTGCTGTCGGCATCGATCACCAGGTTGCCCCAGTTGATTTGTTGTGAAAAAGTTTCGGAGCTGTACTCATTCAGTAAAACATTGGAAAAGCTTTCAAACTGTTTACGGGATCCCGGAATTTTTCCGTTGTTCTGATGAATGTAGTTGGCACCGTTTCGAATAATGAATTTTTCAATATTAACTTCTTGAAGTGGCTTGGTCTGTACCATGGTTCCTCCTCCGAGAATTTCAAGCCGGTCCGATTTAATTCCGGAATTGGAAAGAAGCACACCATTGCGTTCAATAAGGAGATAAGAAATACAAGCATTCAAATCATTCCTGAGAATGTGCCCGGGTTGAATATGAAAAGTAGCGTTAAGCTGGTTGAAATTGGAAGGCCGGTTACCAGATCCGTCACGAAGTGAGTTCCAGCTGTCGAGCGATGAAATGTCGCTGTTTCCTGTCGAATAAAAAGGAATGTTGTTTATTATTTTCCTGTTCCCGGGTGGTGCCGATATGGAGGGTTCATGATAAAGTGTCCCGATTTGTATACGGATGCATTCCGCATCAAGCTGATTGATCCTGCTACCAGGTAGCTGACTGACATCGAAAGTGACCCAGAAAAAGTTATCGCCTTCCAAAAGTTTTACCATGGAGCCCACCGTAAAATTATCTTCAGGTATATTACTAACTGTTTCGCCTGTCTGTTTTACAGGAATAAAGTAACCGGTATTTCCGGTACACCACAAACGTGCGTTGTTTATAAAGTCTTCGTAAGGTTGGGTAGTACCCCTCGCAGCTATCTCCATGCTCAGGAAATTCAGAGGCTGAGCCTTGCCTTTTGTATGAATGTTGATTCCCAGTGCAAGCTGCATGGGTGTGCCTTTGAGCACGGAGGTTGTATCCTGGAAAACTTCAATGTCCGTAATTACCATCGGATCGGTTCCAGCCAGGGATGGTTCATTTTCGAAAAGCTGGAATGTAAAAAAGAATGCTGCTGCCGAAAGCCCGCAAATGGTGGTTACTACCAACAAAACCGGCCGGATCCTGAAACGCATCCGGGGACCGGAACGGTATTTTATCTTCTTCTGCAAATGCTGGTATTCTGTTCATCTCTTTATAGCAGAATCCGGGCTTCAGGGTTGAAGCATTCAAAGTGCTTTGGTTACGCTGCATATATGCTCATAACAGGTTTATTGAACTAAAATTAATTTATAAATTATTGATTATGAATAGTTTATATACAATTTGAAATGACAATAAAATGCTTTTTCTAAAATTTCTTACAAACCGTTTGTGTTCAGTTGTTTGCATTTTCACCGGAAAATGGCTGAAAAAAAAATCCCCATCGCTAACGGACGGGGATATGTTCAATTATGACGTGATCAAAAATTATAAGTTTCCTCGCAGGCCTTGTTCCCTCTCAATCGCCTCAAAAAGCGCTTTGAAATTTCCCTTTCCAAAAGATTTTGCTCCTTTACGCTGGATGATCTCAAAGAAGAGGGTGGGACGGTCTTCCACAGGCTTCGTGAATATCTGGAGCAGGTAACCTTCATCATCCCGATCGACCAGGATTCCCAGTTTCTTGAGAGATTCAAGGTCTTCGTCAATTTTGCCGACGCGTTCCTGAAGCGAATCATAATAAGTGGAAGGTACGGTAAGGAATTCCACGCCACGGCTGATCATATCTGAAACTGTGGTTACAATATCATTGGTGATGATGGCGATGTGCTGTACTCCGGGTCCGTGATAAAATTCGAGATATTCATCGATCTGCGATTTCTTCTTTCCTTCGGCAGGTTCGTTGATCGGGAATTTCACATATCCGTTACCGTTACTAACCACTTTGCTCATCAATGCGGAGTACTCGGTGGAGATATCTTCATCATCAAAAGTGATAATGGTTTTAAAGCCCATTACATCTTCGTAAAATTTAACCCATTCATTCATCTTGCCAAGTTCCACGTTACCCACGCAGTGATCCACGAATTGCAGTCCGGTTGCTTTAACAGGAACTTTACTTTTAGCAGCACGAAATCCGGGCAGGAATGGGCCTTTATAATTTTTTCTTTCCACGAATGTATGGACAGTATCACCGTAAGTTTGAATGGAAGCCACTTTCACTTCGCCGTTTTCGTCTTTAAGCACTTTGGGTTCTTCCACACTCATAGCCCCACGTTTCGTGGTCTCCTTCCATGATTTTTCTGCATCGTCTACCCATTACGCTAGTACTTTCACTTCATCACCATGCTTCATTATATGTTGGTTAATGGGTGAATCGGGTTGCATCGGGGTCGTAAGCACCAGCCTTACTTTGTTCTGCTGGAGCACATATGAAGCCCGGTCACGTACACCGGTTTCAGGACCACAATAGGCGACCAGTTCATAACCAAATGCTACCTGGTAAAAATAAGCCGACTGCTTAGCGTTGCCTGTATAAAATTCAATATAATCGGTGCCATTCAACGGAAGAAAATCTTCAGTAATAGCTTCCTTTGTTCCGGGTTTTGTGGTGATTGCAGTATCCATGATGGTGATAAAATAATGATTACAAATTTATTAAAATAAGTGAAATGTTGCAAGACTGAAATCAGTCTGCAGTAGGCAGCAGGCAGTAGGCAGTTTTTTTTAAGAGAAAATTTAATGAACGAACCCGGGAGTCATGTTGAGCGAAGCCGAACCATAACTCAACTAATCAATA
>JANWID010000005.1 GCA_025450095.1 Bacteroidia bacterium
AAGTATTTCGATTGCGGAATTCAGATCATTACAATTGTTAAGAAGGTCAATTGCGTTATTGTAATTTCCCAGGTCTCCGTCGAACAGTTCATTTATAAAAGCGAATTTCTCGTTAATGCCGATTGATTTTTTGAGATCGCTGAGAGGATCCTGCTGCAGCTTTTCCGCAATGCTGTTATCTTCTGCAGTTTCTTTAATACGGTCTCTTACCGTAGTTGAGCTGCTGAATTGTTGTGCAACGGTATGCGTTTCATCGAACAACGATGCGGTTACTGCTTTCGCAGAAGATTTGGTGAATTCACGGGACCGTTCTTTTTGAATAGCGGCCTGGGGCAATGTAGCTTCTGTAATAATTTCATTTTGTTCTGGCGTCACCGGTGTTTCAACGGAGGCAAGAATAATTTCCGGTTGAATGGGAGGAGTTGTTTCTTTCACCGGCTCCGGGGCATGTACGGTTTTTTCAATTTCAACAGGGATCTCCATATTTTTCACAGGAGTTACCAGATCGGCTTCTGTAAAAGCGATCAACTCGGGATCCGGAAAGGATGTCTCTTCTTTTGGATTTTGAACGGGCTGTGCAACCGGTTTGTTCATTTCAGTTAAAAGCTCATAAGCCCGCCGGTAATTTTGAAGCAGGATATCGATTTCAATTTTTGGAACATTGCCTTCATAAGACAGTATGGCCTGCTGTTGTTCGTTAATCAATTCTGCCAGTTTTCGCAGCTCTTCTTTCGTTGTATTGGAATTCATGGTGTAAATTTAATTGTATAAATATAACTGGTACTCCGGAGATTACTTCAATCATTGTATTAAATACCCTGAAATAGATAACGTAATGAGTCCGTGTAAATTTCGTAAAAATCGGAAACAGCCCTTCCGATACGGATTTTTATTATCCGTTCATTTATTAACACCACGTTATTGCTTCCGCTACAATCTTAGTTTTTTACAACAGCGGATTTTTCTCATAATGTCAGGTTAGTGTCAAATCAATTGCAAAAATGACAATTGTCACGGAGTTCTGTTAATCGGTTTGGGTTTCCGGAAGTAGTTTCGCAGTGTGAATTTTTTCAGACTCGCCATTCTCTTTATCCTTTTATTACCAAACCTTTCCATTGGACAAACCATCCGGGTTTCCGATGCGGAAGGTAAGCCGGTAAACCAGGCTGTTATTTACCTGAATAGTCTTGATGGTGATGACCGGCAAATCCTGATTACCGAGGCATCCGGCAAGGCTTTCGCTACCCCGGTTCTTAAAAAAGTACAAATTGTCATAACACATTTAACGTTTGAAAATCACGTTGATACAATTGATTTGCTGGACAGGGACATTCAAATAAGTCTAACCGGACGCAAAGTAGGTCTCGATGAAGTGGTGGTTACTTCAGAATATGCTCCGCGGGCAATCAGCGAAAGCGTACACCCCGTCACCGTTATAAATAAGGAGCAGATACAGGCTCAGGCTGCCCCGACTCTTGAAGGACTTCTGTCGCAACAACTGGCAATACGTGTTTCACATGATGCCGTGCTTGGCTCCGGGATGACCATGAATGGATTGAGCGGACAAAACATTAAAATCCTGGTAGATGGTGTTCCGGTAACGGGAAGGCTTGATGGCAATATCGACCTCGGACAAATTAACCTTTCCAATGTTGAACGAATCGAAGTAGTAAATGGCCCTATGGCTGCTTCGTATGGTACTGATGCTGCAGGTGGAGTAATCAACATGATCACCCGGAAATCAGTTGATGGAACATACCAGGCAGGTATCAATATGATGTATGAAAGTGTTGGCCAGTATAATATGGATGCCTTTACAGGATTTACAAAAGGCAAATCAGCACTTCTTGTCAGTGGCGGCCGGTATTTCTTTGATGGCTGGTCTGTTTCGGACACCGGCAGATGGCAGGAGTGGAAACCTAAGGAACAGTATTTTGGCAATATCCATTACCGTTATACATTTAAAAAACTGGTACTGAGTTACCAGCTGAACGGATTTCACGAAAAGCTTTCCAATAAAGGTACTCCGAGAATGTCGCCATATTTCGCATATGCGTTTGACGAATACTATAAAACCATCCGGATTACGAATCAGCTGAATGGTTCATTATTGATAAACAGGGACTGGAACGCCACCGGGACTGTTGCCTATTCATATTACCAGCGAACTAAAAACACTTATCGCAAAGATCTTGTAACACTTGATGAATCATTATTGAATGGAGTTGAAGAACAGGACACCACTTTAATGCATACATGGACGGGCCGGGTTGTGTTCAATCGTGCAAAGGCTAATGCTAAATTAAATTACCAGGGTGGTGTGGACATCCTGGTTGAAAATGCCGATGGTACACGTTTTACTGAAAATGTGGAACAGACTGGTGATTATGCTGTGTTTGCCAGTGCTGAATACCAGGTGACATGGAAGCTGCAGATTAAACCTGCTGTTCGTGCTGCATACAATACCGATTTCTCTGCACCGGTAATTCCTTCACTTATGCTGAAGTATGATTTCGGAAAAAATATACAGGCCCGGGCTTCATATGGAAAAGGATTCCGTGCTCCTGGAATTAAGGAACGCTACCTGTATTTTGTGGATATCAATCACAACATTCATGGTAATGAAAATCTGCAACCGGAAAATTCTGATAATTTTTATTTCTCTTTAAATACAAATTTCACCACCGGTAAAACCAGTCATAATACCCAGTTTGCCGCTTTTTATAATGACATCGACAACCTGATTACCCTCGCACAACCTGATCCTGCTTCTTCCTTTTATACATATATTAACATCGGTCATTTTGCAACACATGGTGGAAATATAACACATAGTGTAACATGGAAAAAACTTACTTTAAATATAGGCGCAGGTGTTACAGGTCGTTATAACATTTACGCTGACATGGGTGATTTTGATGAGTACAGCTACAGTCCTGACCTTATGATCAATTCACAATATTATTTTTCCAAAATAAAATTAACGGCGGCAGTATTCTTTAAATACAATGGCAAACTCCCGGGTTATGCTGTGAATAATGATGGTTCAGTCAGCCAGTTTACAAATGACAGCTACCGCTTCCTTGATTTTACTTTGAGAAAAGAACTTTTCGGAAATCAACTTGCAATAGGTGCCGGTATTAAAAACATACTCAATATTACGAACGTAAACGCATATGTACAGGGTGCCGCGCATAGTAGTTCCGGTGGCGAGCAGGCGGTCGGAACCGGAAGAACCTGGTTCCTTAATTTGAAATATAATATCGGGAAATGAGAAGTGTAATTGCCATATTGCTGATGAGCATCGCACTGATTGCATGCGAAAAGGAAGACACCCCGGTAACATTACCGGCACCAGGTTCCCTTCAGACCGCAGTTGCCAATATGGGTCTTAATTATGATGACCAGGTTTATTTTGATTTTGAAACCGGGGAAAAGAAATCGGTTCCGTACCGCGCTTACGATCTTGCATTTGAAGCTTCATCAAACGGATTCCGCGTTTATCTCAACACCGGGAAATATATGTTTGTTGCGAATACCGGCGCAAACGATATGATACTTGCCGATTCTACAGGTCATGAATGGAAAACAGATCCTGATAACCTGTACGATGATTCAACTGCTTTCGGAACCTGGGCTGATGCAGCAATGCAAAGCACCGGCAATGTTTATGTCGTTGACCGTGGACGTACGGAGCATTTCGGAAGCGCACGCTGGAGGAAACTACAGTTGGTTTCTGTTAATTCAGTGGAATACCGGATTCGCTATTCACTTTATGATAACACACAGCTGGCAGAATTCACCATTCCTAAAAATTCAAATTACTCCCTGATGTATTTTTCATTTGAAAATGGCGGTAAAATGGTGGATGTGGCACCTGAAAAAAACAAGTGGGATCTTGTTTTCACAAAATACACACATACTTACCTGAGTGAACCGGTAACATCACCCTTCCGTTACTATATCGTAAGCGGTGCATTGCTTAACCGGTGGTCGGGTGATGAAAATGCTATTGTAAAACAGGATTCAACTCCGGGGTACCGGCCATTCGAATCGATAACGTCGGCGCATATAGGCGATTTTAACTATACTAAAAATGCCGGAGAAATAGGTTTTGAATGGAAGGAATATGACTTCTCACTGGGGTACATAATTTATACAGACCGTTTCTACATGCTGAAAGATATACAAGGGTATTATTACAAATTGCGGTTCCTTGATTTCTACGACAGCCAGGGAAATAAAGGTGCTGCCTCCTTCGAATACCAGCGACTATAAGAAGCAGTTCAGTTATTTAATAAACTCAAACCTTATTCATAATTCATAATCTCTTTAAAATGAAAAACAATCTTACTAAATTTTGCGGGGTGATCCTGTGCTTCGCATTTGTCATTTCTCTTTCGGGCGCATCTGCTCAAACTTACGATGCAGTCTCAATCGGTCCGGGTTACACGAACCAGTCATTTTACAGTCTTGCAAATAATGAAATCAGTAACATATCGAATACTGACTGGGACCTTGCATTCCAGGTCACCGGTTTCCAGGCTACTGTTCTGGTTAACGGAAAAAACAATGTTCGGCTATTCAAAGCAGGACTGGACATCAATGCCTGGTCTTCAATTACAGTGAATGATACAATCGGGATGATGAATCCGGGCAATGAGCTGCTTAACCAGGATACAAGCTGGTGGGCGGGGGCCTTTAATATTACAAACGATATTGCTAATCAGTTTGACCTGGGCTGGGGCGTTTATGATTTCGCAACGCATGTGGTTACGGGTGATTCGCTTTACTTTATCAAATTGTCAAGTGGTGATGTGAAAAAGTTATGGCTACAGTCATTGCAGAATAATACATATTATTTCACATACGCTGACCTGGATGGAACTAATGAAGTAAACGCTTCATTAAGCAAGCAGAATTTCACAGGAAAGAATTTTGGTTACTACTCCATAGTTAATGGAGTTGAAATTGACCGCGAGCCTAACAAATACCTCTGGGATATAACTTTTGAGCAATATATGGCGACAACTCCTTTTGTGTATAAGGTAACCGGTGTACTTTCTAACGACAGTGTACAAGCGGTTAAAGCATTCCCGGTTGATGTGGCTACAGTATCACCCTGGGGATATACGTTTTCATATTATACCAGCACGATCGGATATGATTGGAAAACTTATGATTTCGGAACCAACGGTTGGGTTATAGAAGATTCCACCGTTTACTTTGTTTATGACCGGCCGGGCAACCTATGGAAACTCTGGTTCACCGGATTCGGCGGATCCGCAACAGGGGATTATGAATTTTACAAACAACAGATTTCTGCTACAGGCCTTGAGGAAAATAGCGGAAAACCTTCGTTGCTTAATGTTTACCCGAATCCCGCAGCTGCATCACTGAATATTTTGTGTTTCATTAACGAGGAAAATGATGCTAACCATGCAACGATTTTTGATATTAACGGAAAACGCCTATTGGAAACTTCTTTGCAAGGCTATTCAGGTCTTAAGGAAGTAAACCTGAACACGTCTTCACTGGATAATGGAATATATGTTTTAAGGCTGACTGTAGATGGACTAACTACGAGTACGAAGTTTTCAGTTTCAAAATAATTAAGAAGCCGGGGTAACTCTCATTTACCCGTTGGAATGGAAGGATATTAGTTAAGCCTTTCGGATGAATTAATACCTTTTGCTTAAGCCTATACGTCTGAATATCAAACGTATGGGCTTTTTTGTTTTTAAAACCTCCCGCGAATTTTGTAGAATTAATTCTATTTGCTTTACTTTGGGGCATATATGTTTTTACCCTCAGATACCGAACAGACTCTATCGCATACTTTACGATGCGTAATTCAGCTTCAGAAAGAGTTGCGGAGACTGTTATATGAATGTTCAGTTTGCGAAACCATACTTCCGCGGCATTCACTTTTTTCCTCCAAAAGAGTTTTCCGTTCCGATGAATTACACCTCGGATTAATTTACAGAAGCAATTTAATTTTCAGTACTAATTGATGCTTGGTGTTTTATCTACTTACCAGGGAGATGAATTACATATCATTTCCTTAATAGTTGATTAAATTTCCTTACCCTGCATTGGGGCTTGTTAGTTGTCACATACATTGATATTTTTGTGACCCCGTACAGATATCATGTTTCTCGAATTTTCAGGTAATCAGCAGAAACGCAAAGGCGCTATCGAAGTCATTTGCGGGTCCATGTTTTCAGGAAAGACAGAGGAACTGATCCGCAGATTAAAGCGTGCTAAAATCGCAAAGCAGAAAGTAGAGATTTTTAAACCTGTTATGGATGTGCGTTATGATGAAAATGATATTGTTTCGCATGATGCCAGCACCATTCATTCCACACCTATTCCGGCATCTTCAAATATTCTGTTGTTGAGTCACGATGTGGATGTAGTTGGCATTGACGAGGCACAATTTTTTGATAGTGGCTTGCCACAGGTTTGCGAACAGCTTGCTAATTCCGGTTTGCGTGTGATTGTTGCCGGTCTCGATATGGATTATACCGGTAAGCCATTTGGCCCGATGCCGCATTTGCTTGCTATTGCCGATTACATAACCAAGGTGCATGCAATATGTATGCATTGTGGTGATCTTGCAAACCATTCCTTCCGAACGGTTGAAGGAGAAGCCCTGATTGTACTCGGTGAAAAGGAAAGTTATATTCCGTTATGCCGTTCCTGTTTCGTTAAAGCACACGGATGAAATTTCGTATGTGATGCAGCGTTATATCATTTGTTTCTCCAATAATTTCTGAAATTGAATCCTACAAGTTATACAATTGAAGATACCGCCGGGATCCTGGACGGGAAATTGATCCACAATAATTCTAGCACCGGTTCGCTGCAACACCTGCTCACCGACAGCCGGAAAATAGTTTCCGCGGCATCATCATTATTCTTCGCCATTAAAGGTGACCGTCGTGATGGTCATGAGTTTATTGAAGATGTTTACAATGCGGGCGTCAGGAACTTTGTTATAACGGATACCACTATCCCACAAAAATATACTGACGCGAATTTTATTATCACCAGTGATACTCTTACAGCATTACAGTTACTCGCAACACGTCACCGAACACAATTCAGCTTCCCCGTAATCGGGATCACCGGCAGCAACGGAAAAACAATTATTAAAGAGTGGCTTTATCAATTACTTCGGGAAGATCATCACATTGTACGTAGTCCTAAAAGTTATAATTCACAGATCGGTGTGCCCCTGTCTGTTTGGCAGATGAAACCCGATAACGACCTGGCTATTTTTGAAGCCGGAATTTCGGAACCGGGTGAAATGAAAAAGCTGGAAGCGATTATACGTCCCGATACCGGCATATTCACCAATATCGGTTCGGCGCATGATGAAAATTTTGGATCACTTCCCGAAAAGGTAAATGAAAAGCTGATGCTGTTCAGGAACAGCAGTCATCTTATATATTGCAGAGATTACGTGTTGATCACGGAACAGATCAATAAAGCTGAATTTTTATCACCTGCATTGAAGCTGTTCACCTGGTCGCGAAGACAACGAGCCGATTTGCAGATCGGGCGGGTATCGAAAGAAGGTTCCGAAACGGAAATCCAGGGAATTTATAATAACAGCTTTCTGAGCATCCGCATTCCATTTACAGATGACGCTTCGGTTGAAAATGCAATTCATTGCTGGGCAGTAATGCTTTTCATGAATTACGAGCCGGAAGTTATTGCGCAGCGAATCCAACTGCTTAGTCCGGTTGCAATGCGCCTGGAAATGAAGGAGGGCATTAATAATTGTTCAATCATTAACGATAGTTATAACTCCGACCTGGGTTCCCTTACTATCGCGCTTGATTTCCTGAACCAGCAGAAACAGCACAACAAGCGAACAGTAGTGTTATCCGATATCCTGCAAAGTGGAAAAGATGAAGCGCTACTTTACCGTGAAGTTGCGGAGCTGTTACATAAAAAAGGTGTATCACGCCTGATCGGGATTGGTCCCGCGATCAGCAGACAGGCATCGCAGTTCGACACTGGCAAAACATTTTTTAATACAACCGATGAATTTCTGAAATCGTTTATGCCATCACAGTTTAATAGTGAAACCATTTTATTAAAAGGCGCCAGGTTGTTTGGCTTTGAGCGTATATCAAAAATGCTCCAGCAAAAAGCGCATGAAACGGTGCTGGAAATTAACCTGAATGCGCTCATTCATAATCTCAATTATTATTGCACGCGCCTGAAGCCGGAAACGAAAATCATGGTGATGGTTAAGGCATTTTCATATGGCAGTGGTAGCTTTGAAATTTCAAACATCCTCCAGTTTCACCGTGTTGATTATCTCGCAGTCGCTTACGCGGATGAAGGGGTTGAGCTGCGGAAAGCAGGCATTACGCTTCCCATCATGGTTATGAACCCGGAAGAGCAAAGTTTTGAAACTATGTTGCATTATAAGCTGGAGCCTGAAATATATAGTTTCAGGATGCTGCAACATTTCAGTGAAGTGGTGAAGCGAAGCCTGGGAGATCAGCCAGGCACAAAAGTGCCGGTCCACCTGAAATTCGATACGGGAATGCACCGGTTAGGATTTGAACTTGAAGATATAAACGAGTTAGTGATCCGGATAAAAAATAATCGCCATCTTCGTGTTGCTTCCGTTTTTTCACACCTGGCAGCAAGTGATGAGGCGATTCATGATGGTTTTTCAAAACTGCAAGTTGAACTTTTTTCGCAGATGGCAGATATGATCAATCCGCATTTTAATCATAAAATTTTACGTCACATTTTAAACTCTGCCGGAATTATGCGATTTCCCGAATGGCAGTTCGATATGGTACGCCTGGGAATCGGACTGCACGGTATTGCCGCGACACAACACGAACAAAGACAACTTCAATTTGTCGCAACACTTAAAACAACAATTTCACAGATCCGGACAGTAAAGGCGAATAAAACAATCGGCTATTCACGGAAAGGAATACTTACGCGTGACACACAGGTTGCAACAGTAGCGATTGGTTACGCCGACGGGCTGAACCGCAGATTGGGAAATGGTGTAGGCTCGATGTTGGTGAACGGGAAAAAATGTCAGATCATAGGCAGCATATGCATGGACATGACTATGCTCGATATTACGGATGCGGCAGCACGTGAAGGTGACGAGGTAATTGTTTTTGGTCCCGGTTATTCAATAATACAAATGGCGAAAGACCTGGAAACAATTCCTTATGAAATTTTGACTACGGTTTCACAGCGTGTGAAAAGAGTTTATTACCACGAATAATTTACTTTTCTCCGAAAATCCAATTTTCAAATTCCCATAAATTAGGCAGAGTACTTTTTATTTCTTAGCTGCTCATTTACCTCTTGGTGTTCCTATCGTCGCGGAAAAAATAACACGGAGACACGGAGACACAGAGGAGCACAGAGGCCTCGGTGGCCCTTCGTGCCTCCGTGTCTCCGTGTTAAATAGACCCGACCAGATTTGTTTTTGTTAACTTAGCAGATTCTGTTAAACAATATTCACACCTTAAAAAAACTTTACATTAACGGGTTTATATGGCCGAAACAAATCCTTCTCATGACAAGCGTCGATTTGAAACTTTCATTGATGCAGTAATTGCAATTATACTTACAATCCTGGTTCTTGAACTTCGGGTACCAGATGCTGAACCAGGAGAAAATATAAATACCCGGGAGCAACTTGCAAAGCTCTTACCGCCTTTTCTCAGTTACATTGGCTCGTTCCTCCTGATAGTTGGTTTATGGATTGACCACAGCACGTTATTTCTGAATGTAGTCAGACTTTCGAAACGATACATTGTATTAAATATGTTTTTTATTCTATCGCTTTCACTGATACCGTTTACAACTGCATTTGCAGGACATCACTACAGAGATGTTTTCGCAGTCTCATTGCTATTCGGAAATTACTTTGTTATGAATACTTTGTTTGCATCGCTATACTGGTATGGATTTTACAAAGGATATATCAATCGTGATTTTATTACAGGGAATAGAGCTAATGCGATTTATTCAAGCATCGGGATTATCTGTTTGCTGGCTGCCATTCCTCTTGCTTATGTGAATACATACCTCTCATTTTTCCTGGGGATAATTATTTTTACAGGGCATCTGCTGAAAAAGAAATAGCCGGGTAATAGTATTTTTGTTATATCAATTCAATTATACCGGCTACATTATTAGGGATTTAAATATTGAAAATCAATGTGATACAACATATTTGTAATTTATTTAGACAATTGACGTAAATATTGCGACAATATTCCGTATATTTGTATTGCTATGAAAGTCCCCAATATTTTAGATCCTGCTGTTACATATAGCCTCACAGATGATCGTCATGTATTAACATTTATTGATTTGATTCGCCAGGGTATTCCATTCCGCGAATTCTTAAATTTTGTTAAGGTATTTCCATTCAGCATGAGCGAGTGGTCAGGTTTTTTACATCTTTCAGAAAGAACAATGCAACGTTACCAGCGTGAAAAACGAAAGTTTGATTCATTACAGTCGGAGAAAATCCTTGAAATTGCCTTATTATACAAAAAGGGTACGGCAGTTATGGGAAATGCCGAAAAATTTAATGCGTGGCTTGAAACGGATAACCTGGCGTTAGGAAAGGTTTTGCCAAAATCACTTCTTGACAGCACTTTTGGTATTGGTCTTTTAAAAGATGAACTCACCCGTATCGAAACCGGTGTTCTTGCATGATCGTTTTCAGGCTGAGTAAATCGGCTTATGCAAATGACCTTTCCGGGAAAGGTGCTGAATCAGGCGGCGGCAGATGGAACAGTAAGGGAACTCCGTTAATTTATACCAGTGAATCGAGGGCACTTTGTACTGCCGAAATTGCAGTACATGTTCCACTTGGAAATATTCCATTTGACTACAAGCTGATTACTTTGGAGATCCCGGATAAAATAAAAATATTTCAACTTGATTCCAAAGCACTACCCGATGAATGGAAGTCGTTTCCCCATCCACATACCACCCAGGTTATCGGCGATGATTTTGTTTCACGGAATGAATATCTTATTTTGAAGGTTCCATCAGTGATTGTTCCGGGTGAATTTAATTACCTTCTGAATCCAAAACATAACGAAATTAAACTCGTCAAAATTAAATCGGTAGAACTATTTGATTTCGATGAACGTTTATTTGTGAAAGGAAAAGTTAAATAAATTTATCCGGGCAAATTCTATAAGCCCGGTTGGTTTCCCGCAAAGGCGCAAATAATAAATAATTTAACTTGCTGCTTATTTGATGCGATTCCTCGCTACGCCCTGAAGTTGTCCTACGGCCACTTCAGGACTTCGCTCGGAATGACGATGCATTATGGGGGAAGTGCGGGCGGGGGGTGCGGCAACCTCAAATAGATTTAAATTATTAAATAAAAAACCCAACCCCCCCCCCATTTTTAAAAAACCAGGTTTTAAAACCCCCGCAAAAATAAAGGAGGAAAAAAAAAAAAAA
>JANWID010000006.1 GCA_025450095.1 Bacteroidia bacterium
GAGTATTCAAAGAGCTCTACTGAGCTTCCTGTTACCTTAACAATAGCGGATAAAGAAGCAGTCTTGAAATAAACAGATCCCGCAACGTCGCGTGTCAGGGTCGTACCGTTATTGAATGATAATACCGTATTATCGGGCAAGAACGTTGTTACAAAATCATAAACAGTTCCGTTGATGATTACATAAACACCTGTTGTACTAATTGTCTGTATACCTGACATCTGACCCGATGAAACCCATAACCTGTCGAGGTTATCTATTTCAATGTCGATGATGTAGCTATCGAGCATAGAATTCGCAGTGGTGTAATTTGTAATTACACCGTTATAAAATTGCGACAACCCATTCCGGGTACCAATCCAAAGGCTACCCGTAGCGTTGCGTTGAATGCCGGTGACCGAATCATTTGCGATGTTTGAATTGCTTGTATTATAAATAGTCCAAACTGAACCATCGAATGAGACAAGGCCATTCATCGTTCCAAACCAGGTAAGGCCGGGTTCGCTGAAGACAGAAGTAACTATGTTGCCAGGAATTCCCGAATTGCCAGTATTGTAAACGGTAAATGTTGTTCCGGATTTATACACGGCTCCTTCCTTTGTTCCGAGCCAGGCATTACCCAATCCGTCGAAGGCGATGGCGATCACAGAATCGGTGGGAATTGAAGAGTTAACGGTATTGAACATTGTCCAGGTGGTTCCATCGTATATTCCCAATCCGTAGTTTCCAAATGCCATCCACTTGTTGTTGGTGGCATCAACCTGGATATCATTCATCCGTGCGGTGTTGACGACAACTCCCGGAGGAGTCGGATGCTGTGTGTAGGGTAGTTGCGCGAATAAGGTGTCGGCAGCCAGCAACATAACTGCAGCATTGATGATGTAGAGTACTAAATGTTTCATTTTGCATTTGCTTTTGTGTTAAGTGTAAATTTAAAAATCATATATCCCTGACGTTGTCATTATATCGTAACAATAAATAGTCTGAAGCATACGATTACCATTTTCTGACAACGGATACCTTTAACAATCACCCTGATCCGCGATCATAAAATCAAAAATCATTACAGGTCAACCGGGGCAGAATAAGTCGAAATACTATTTTGTAACCTTTCGTGGTTCCGTTTACTCAAAGAAATAATCACACACTAAATAATCCTCGAAATGGACAAAAGCAACCTGGCACTTACCATCAAACCAACTGCAAATCTTCTCAAACTGACTTATGGAGTTGTTCCTATTGTTGCGGGTCTGGATAAATTCACCAACATCCTCACCGATTGGGAGCAATACCTGCACCCCGGGATTGCCGGAATGTTACCGGTTACCCCACACGCTTTTATGATGGTTGTAGGCGTTATTGAAATAGTAGCAGGATTGATTGTACTCTCGAAACCGTGGATAGGCGGACTTATTGTTGCCGGATGGCTAACCCTCATCGCCCTGACCCTGATTGCCGGTGGGCATTATTTTGATGTAGCCGTCCGTGACCTCGTGATGGCCATTGGTGCATTGTCAATGTCGAGATTATCGAAAATTGTTCAGTAAATTTGAAATAGTGAAGACAAAAGAACTATTTACAGACAAGGAAATTGTCGAAGCAATACTGGGTGGCCAAGTGGCTCTTTTTGAAATATTGGTACGCAGGAATAATCGGTGGCTGTACAAAACCGGCAGAAGCTACAATTACAGCCACGAAGACACTTTGGATCTGATGCAGGATACATTTGTGGATGCGTATCGCAATTTATCCGGCTTCGAAGGAAGGTCCAGTTTCAAAACCTGGATCATCCGGATCATGCTGAATAATTGTTACAGGAAGCAGCAAAAATTCAGTTTCAAAAACGAGATTGCCGGTGCAATCAACGATAATTCACACCCCATGTTTACAGGCGAGAAGTCAAATGATACCAGTCAATTCATTACCAACAATGAATTAAAAAATATAATCGAATCCGCCCTGCTTCAAATCCCACACGATTACCGAATGGTATTTTCATTAAGAGAAATTACTGGACTGAATGTTGAAGAAACTGCTGAAGCGCTTTCTATAAGTCAGTCCAATGTGAAAGTTCGACTCAATCGCGCGAAATCGATGTTGCGTAAGGAAATTGAGCGCTCGTACTCAACCGAAGAGATTTACGAATTCCACCTGGTGCATTGCGATGCCATGGTGAACCGGGTGATGCTGAAAATTGGTGAAATTCAGGAGGTGTTTCCTTTTCAAAGCTGAATTGATTAACTTTGTTATAACGGCTGCCATCCCGGAATTCAAATGAAGCAGCAACTTAAAGTAGTTTCCATTTCACCTGTTACTCGTGATGTCTATCGTATTGTAACAGAAAAACCCCCAGGGATCAGTTATGTCCCCGGACAGGCTGCTGATATCACCCTCGATAAGCAAGGCTGGGAAGATGAGATGAGACCTTTTACTTTTACATCGCTTCCCGACGATAATCATCTGGAGTTTACCATTAAAACTTATCCTGCACACAACGGCGTCACCAACCAGATCCGTTCCATGAAACCAGGCGATGCATTTGTGTTGCACGGTGTGTTTGGAGACATATCATATAAAGGAGAAGGAATTTTTATTGCAGGAGGCGCGGGAGTAACTCCATTCATAGCCATTTTCAGGGAATTGAAACAGCGCAACAAGGTTGGCAATAACAAGCTCATTTTCGCCAACAAAACCAGGTCCGATATCATTAATGAGGATGAATTCAGAAATCTTTTGGGAGCTAATTTCATCAATGTACTTTCGGAAGAAGCAGGCCCTGGCGACGAAAAAGGATTTGTCACGCCTGAGCTCATCAGGAAACATTTGGAAGGTCGGGGACTTTACTTTTACCTGTGCGGGCCACCACCTATGATGGATGCTTTGAATAAACACCTTGCCGTGTTGAAAATCGGCGAAGAGTTTATAGTCCGTGAAGCGTTTTAAAATTTCGGATTCAAAACACTACATATTATGGCCAAGGTTTCAGGTGCTCATGTAATCATTTACACTAAAGATGCAGAAGCTGATCGGGCTTTTTTCCGCGATGTGTTAAAATTCAATTCGGTGGATGTCGGTGATGGCTGGCTAATTTTTGCATTACCTCCTTCGGAACTGGCTTGTCATCCTGATGGAGAAAACAATTCCCATGAATTGTATCTCATGTGTGATGACATCAAAGAATTCACCAACGAAATGAAAGCACTAAAGATAAGCTGCACAAGTATTGAAGACCAGGGTTGGGGTCTTCTCTCTCAAGTGACTCTTCCTGGTGGGGGCTCCCTCGGGGTCTACCAACCGAGGCATGCACGTCCTGATAATAAGTGAATCCAGTGCTTTTCTTTAATCAGGTTTTGATGTGATAATCGCTGAAAACCCAAGGCTGAATTGACTGAAATAGCCTTCGTCACCCGGAATAAATAATATTCCATATTCAGGGCGAATGGACCACCGTGTTACATTGGTGCTCAACGACAATCCCAGGTTAATGGCAATCGGATCATCGCAAGTCCCACAAAAAGTAATCATGTATTTTGAGGATGCATTCACGTCAATTTTATTTTTTAGAACGGGCCAGGTGAGCAATAAGGTAGGATGTAATTCCCATAGTTCATCGGAATCTTCACCGAAGGCAGTACCCACAGGCATGGCTACTGCAATATAATTTTCAAGCAGTGAATACTTCGGGCCTATGCCAAGGACATGGGTTCCTTTATCATTTACCGATTGATCATAAAACCATATGTATTCGTACCTCATCCGTACATCAAAGCGTGAAGTAACTCCATAAGCTACCTGAAGTCCCAGTTGATGCTGCAGTTCGTCGTGATCCCCTTCGTCAACAATATCAATGGATGAAAAGGAAGGGGTAAGTTCGACGTTACCTTTACCTACAGTGCGTGCAGATTGCAGTTCGGAAAATACGGGTACACACCCGTAGCAGAAACACAAATAAATTGCCAGTAGCAAATTCCACAGACTTCCTGTAAAATTTACCAGGAACAATTCATGATTACTCTGGCAATCTTTTGCCAATTGAAAATAAGTTCTGCAATTAAAAATTATACCCGAATGCAATGGTACCTTCAAAGAAAGATCCCGGACCAATAATAAAATAGTCGTTATACGCATCTGGTACCGAACCCGGCTCGAGTGCTGATTCGGTAACCACGTATTTTGCTCCACCTGTAAATTCAATCACCCATCTGCGTGCATCGCCGAGTGGGATCAAAATTCCAATTCCTGCACCGCCACCATAACATGGGTAATACTCTGATTTCTTCGGTGGCTGACCCTGGTTTTTCCCATATGTACCGTTTGCATACACGTAAAACCCTTCTGACGTACTTTGTCCAAAATAATACTTTACAAAAGGCATGAGTTGGTAACCGGGATATTCTTTTGGAAAAAAGTATTTGAAATCAAATCCTATTGCAATATGTTCTTTGAATCCATGTTGAATCCTGACCCTGATCTTACTATAGTTGCCCGCCACTAATGCTACCGGTGACAACAGAAATGAATTCCGGCGGCTAACGGTATCCTGGGCTTGCACCTGTTGTGGCGCTATTGTTAATGCAACCAAAATGATCAAACTTGTCAGCAGAAATTGTTTCATAATTAAACGTTTTGAGAATTTAATGGACTATGGAAAAATTGTCTGTTGTCGGAAAAGCTGGTATCGATTATCATGTACCCTTTTCATTTGGCCATGGTTTGCAGTTTGGCCGTGGCATGTTACCCCGACCCTAAAGGGAGGACTTTAATTTTTACTATCAACTTTTACGAGTTTCATAATATTCTATTGAATTTTATGTTCACTAAGGATACTCCCTTTAGGGTCGGGGTGAAAAGACATTAATTACACTCATGTATTTAATTGTATTCATCCTTGGTAATTGAAATGAGTGTAATGTACGCACCATTTTTATCCCTGTAATTATAATTCATAGTCACTTTATTTTTTCTGAATACCTCCATTTGAGGTGTTGTTTTTACCTGGTTTATTAAGCCCGGCTCCATAAGTCTTTTGAATTCGATTGTATCAACAGCCGATTTCTCAATGTTAACCAGAGTATAATTATATTGAAATATATTGTGAGGTAACGTAACTGCATTATCAAATCTCGTTTCCGCATCAACCATCACCGGACAGGTCTTATTCAATTCGCTTGCAGCATCCATCAGTATTTTGTCGAATCCAGGCGGAGCGAAAAACAGCTTCTGGACTAAAAAGTACGCAGCAAAAAACGAAAGGACGGTAAAAATCGCAGTGATAATTCGTTTCTTTCCGCTATTTGCAGGTTTTTTGGTTTTCTCCGCAACGAGTTCAGGTTGTATTTCTACGAACGGGAGTTCATGACCGCACTTCATGCAATACTTTGCATTCGAAAGATTCCTGGACTGGCAATTAGGGCAAATCTTTTCTTCGGATAATCTATTCATAATGATTTAAACTGTTTTGTGGGGGGACGACAGGATTACGGATGTGGGGGGACGACAGGATTACGAATCGAAGGATTCACAGCCTCGGATCGGGATTACGGATCGCTGATATCGCTACAACGGATCGGGATTACGGATTAGAAAATTTTTAAATTTGATTTGGTTCTTTATTTCGCCATGCAATTTATGAAAATTATCCATGTTCTAAAAAATTTACAGGAAGGGCGCGAATGTTTCGCCTGGCCGGTTGCTGAATGCAAGGGTGGTATTTTGGGTCGAATGAATTATTTCGTATCATTGCTTTCCTTGTTCAAAAGTATTAACCGCTATACATTTGTATTGACTGATTCTGTATGCTTCTGAAAAAACCAAACCGCGTTCCGTTTATCGCTACACTGGCTTTTATCGCCCTCCTGCTCCTCTCCATTGTATCCGCTTTTTACCCTGCTGTTCATCCTGAAGCTACAACTGAATTCGATACCGGCAATCTTGCCTGGATGTTATCGGCCTCCGGGCTGGTATTGTTGATGACCCCCGGGTTGTCATTTTTTTATGGGGGAATGGTCCATCCCAAAAATATTATTTCCACGATGCTCCAGGCATTTATTGCCTTAGGAGTGGTCAGTTTACTCTGGTATGTAGTAGGCTTCAGCCTTTCGTTCGGCGAAGATATCGGAGGTTTGATCGGAAATCCATTTACATTTTTCATGTTCGACCAGGTAGGCACCGCACCACATGCAACCATGGGAAGCGGCTTGCCCTTCGTTCTCTTCGCAGCATTCCAGTTAAAATTCGCCATCATCACTCCGGCACTTATCATAGGAGCTTTTGCAGAGCGCATCAAGTTTTGGAGCTACCTGGTTTTTATCTGCCTGTTTACGCTTATTATTTATTGCCCGCTGGCGCACTGGGCATGGCACCCGGATGGGTTTCTATTCAAATGGGGGGTGCTTGATTTTGCCGGTGGTACCGTAGTGCATATTTCAGCGGGATGTGCGGCCCTGGCCGGTGCGTTGGTATTGGGCAGAAGGCAGGCGCATGTGAATAACGAAAATCATACGCTCGTAAATGTTCCCTATGTAATTCTCGGCACCGGTCTGCTTTGGTTTGGTTGGTTTGGTTTTAATGCGGGTTCTGCGCTTGCGGCGAATTCACTTTCGGTTTTGGCATTTGTGAATACCAACCTGGCATCGGCAGCAGCCATGTTATCCTGGATCATGCTCGATGCGGCCAGGGGAAAGAAACCATCTGCCCTTGGCGCCTGCATTGGTGCCGTAGTCGGATTGGTGGCCATAACGCCCGCAGCAGGATATGTCGATTTCGGTCCGAGTATTTTCATCGGGTTTATTGCAAGCATCATCAGCAATTATGCGGTGCACTGGAAATCGAAATCGGATATCGATGACACTCTTGATGTATTTCCCTGTCATGGAATTGGAGGCATCACAGGTATGATCGCAACCGCCATCTTTGCTAAAAATGGCGGATTGATTACCGGCTCCTGGACATTGTTAGGGTATCACTTACTAGGACTGGTGATTGTTTTCGCATTCACTTTTGCAGGATCTTACCTGCTGCTTAAGCTTACTCAATTGATGATGCCTTTGCGAGTACAACCAGAACATGAATGGATGGGTCTCGATGTGACTCAGCATATGGAATCGGTTTACGAAAAGGAAGATGCCTGATGTTTTCTGTACATCACTGAACATACTAACCTGTCTCATCACTAAAAATGCAACGCACGCTTTCGATAAAAATTACTTTGGTCGATGATGACCCGATGATGCGCTCGATGCTGGAGGATTTCCTTAAGGAAAAATATCCCCAGTCGGAAATATCATCGTGGTCAAACGGAGAAGATGCTCTAAAAAACACTTCCGAACACCAGGATCTCATTGTCCTGGATTACATACTCGATGCTGAGAAAAAAGGCAGCATGAACGGGATAGAAATTTTTAAAAGAATCCGATCGCAATTTCCTGAAGTGCCCGTAGTATTTATTTCCGGACAAGAGGAATCGAAAGTTGCCGTGAGCGCCCTGATGCATGGCGCCCATGATTACCTGGTGAAAAATGAAAATGTTTTTCAGCGACTCGACGAAACTTTAATAAAAATTCTTGGGAAACCCCGTACTCAATCCGACAACAACAACAAAAGCGGGGCACGTATTCTCTGGGCTATCCTGGTTGTGTTACTGGCAGCTTTTGCTCTCTGGAAATTTGTTTTGTGACAGACTTTTCGTAACAGGTTTTCTCTCCTTACAGTTATTCTTTCAGCTTTATTTCTTCGGGAAATTTAAAATCATCCTGTGTCAGTTTTTGCCTGGTTACTTCGGTAGCCACGCTGGTCCATATATAACCGCTCTTGGGATCAGTCATGACAAACTTCAGTGACAAGGCCCCTCCTGTTGCTTTCAGGTACTTATTCCAATTCCCGAAGTTGTGACGGGAGAAAACCCTCGGGTCGGTTTTTATAGTTGAATTGTAGTAATAGACTGTAGTTTGACTTTCTGTCTCAACCTGTATGGCCCTGCATTCGTAACCAGCTATATCCTCTTTGATGTCGAGTTTTGTTACATTAAATTTCTCGGATGTCTCTTTTGACCCATCAATTTTTTGCGCCGTTTTATCCTTACTAAAATAGTAATAGGTATTCGATTCGGCATTATAGAGCTGAATCCAATTGTTCGCTTCATCGTATGCCTTGTAATTCATCCGGTCGATATAATAATAACTTTCGCGGCCGATCAAAGGAGCTATTTTTTCAGTTATATCATTGCCCTTTAAATCGGTGAACATGTTTTTAAACACGATTTTACCGACAAAATAATCCTTATCAGATTTGAAAGCCATCAGGCAAAGGAACACGATGGATAATTTGATCAGTTTTTTCATACTCAGGTTTTGAGAATAAATATCATTTGTATTCTTTCTTATTCGATTAAAAGTTTCGATACTGCCTTTATTGAATTATTGCTGGTAATCTGTAAAAAATACATGCCTGCATTCAAGGAACCTCGTTCAATAGAAATCTCCTGGTTGTCTACCAATCCTTCCTTTACCTTGTTTCCAACCAGGTCATACATTATCCACTTTCCTGAACTTATCTTACTTCCTAAATGGACTGTAACAGATGTTGTGAAAGGATTAGGCACAACATGTATTTCTAACTGGTCATTTATGGTTTCAGTATTGGTGAAATTGTTACAAATAGAAACCGAATCCGTATACAGAACTTGCCCATTGTGAGTCATACAATTCAGCACACCGAAATATTCAAAAGGACAAAGCGGCTCCAGGAGTCCGGAAGTACTTCCAATACCTTCTATCAGTGAATAAGGCATAAGTCCGGCAAAATTGAATCGGTTGCGATAACTGCCACCTATAAATACGGAATCAATTGAAGTAATAACACCACAATCATTGGGGAAGATACAATTACCTCCAGCAGTATCTCCAACTACCAGGTTGAAATCGTAAAGCAAACACTCTGTGGAGTTGTTGTCGTATATGAAATACACCCGCCTTAAAGATGTATCCTGTCGAATGCCACCGGTATAGTCATTATTGAAAAAGTTCCAGTTATTTACGCCGGTTCCGAAATAGCAATGTTCATGAGCCGACCCTGATTTAAGTAACTTTTGGTAAGTCATATTATTGATTAGAGTATCTCCTGCCAGAAAATACGACATAACGAAATCCTGCATTACTGGATTTGGAAATGGTGGTGTAGCGCAATTGTTGGCGCAACATCCCTGGGCGAAAACATTCCATACGGCATTGGAATCAGGGAATGGGTGATAGACGCTGGTTTGCGCCCAGGCAGATGAACACAAAAATATTCCCAACAAGAGGGTGTAGATGTGTTTCATTTCTATTTGGATTTGATGATAGAGAACGAATTTACCGTTCGTCGAAACGCCGATGTGCTAAGTTAAGGAATTCTAGTCACTTTTTTTGACCCTGGTTTTTCAAGTTTACCGGGTCAACTCAGCTTTAAGAATTTGGGAAATCTCGTTGGCTTTATCCAGGATCATCAGGTGAGTTCCATCTCTGATTTTAATGTTACAATCGACGAATTTAAAAGGCAATATTCTGTCGGCTGCACCATGGATGTGTACCGTATTCTTTATCCGATCTATGTTCGACCAGTTCATTATTTTATCGAGAGCCCATCGCAGGAAAAAAGGGTCAGTGTCGAGCAGAATTTGTTTCAATAATTGCCGATCGGGTTCCGATGTCGCGCCGAACAGCCATTCTAAAAAGAAATTGGAGCGTGTTAAAAGGTATGTAGGCATCACCCGGTGAATTCGCAATTTGCCTGCTGCCCGGAAATACCAGGGAATTTCTGTCCTGGTTTTGACTGAAGCTATCAGGATGACTTTTTTTGTTTCAATCTGCTTGGCCACCTCCAGTGCCATGATGCCTCCAAACGAAAACCCGATCAAAATAGGTTGTTGGGTTTTTATTTGCGCACGGATCCTGGCAGCATACTCCTGGATGGGTTCCCGATCGAAAGGTGGAATCCATTTAATATGAGTTACAGCAAATCCGTTTAAATCCAGCCGGTGAAAAACGCGTTCATCCACACCTAGGCCACTGAAGATGTAAATTTCCTGAGTCAATTGGTTTAGTTTTCGTGTTGAGCTAAAAATAAATAAAAAGCCAAGTACTACAAAAATCAGTTAGTGATGAAAGAATATGTGAAAGAATATTTACCCTCGTTGGTCCTGGTCAATAAGCTCCAGGCGTTTTACAACTACTCCAGGCATCAATATGGTGCCCGGCGACAATACTGCATTAGCTCCAATTTTACAGTTATCTCCTACAAGAGAGCCGAATTTTATGACATTCGTTTTAATTCGTTCGCCTGCATGCAAAACGTATAAGGTTTTGTCAGGTCGTTCGTTGAAATAGTTGGCAGTTATTGATCCTGCTTCAAAATTCACATGGCTGCCGATGATGCTGTCGCCAATAAAATTCAGATGGGCTATCTCTGTATCATTAAAAATGAGTGTGGTTTTCACCTCGCATCCGGGACCAACCGAACTTCGCTTTCCAAGGTATACTCCATTTCTCAGGTAGGCATTAGATCCTATAAAGCAGCCCTCGTCGATTATGCAAGGCGCTTTCAGTATGGCCCGTTCTTCGATTCGCGCGGACTTGTGAATTGCAATTCCATTGCTGATAACAAAATCATTTCCCAGGCGCTCAATCTGGCTGCTGATGATTTGCGACAGGTTACCGGTAATTTCCCATGGTTGCAGGTTGAAACTACCGGGAAAGACCGATGAAAAAGCACTGATGAACTTGCTTAAATCAATCATACTCAAAACTGAATGCTACTGTTTGTTTTTGCGATTTCTGCCTGCTCGTTTCAGAATATAGACAATCACGACTGCCATAATTAGTATCGGCCAGATGCTGACAATCCAAACTATCAGATTAACAAAAACCATCCAGCCAAGCCCGATTGAATTTTTAATTCGTTCTAAAAAACTATCCTGCGGTTTTGGTTTATAAACGAATTCTTTTTCCTGGTACAGGTTAATCTTTAAGATGCTGAATGCAACCCGATCGTTTAAAAACTTGAGCCTCCCCTCCTTGCTTTCAATTTCCTCCTGCAGCGATCGTATAGTTTCTTCGATTGCCAGAATGTCCTTTACCGTTGCGGCTCTTGATAACAACTCTTTATATCGCTTCAGGTATTCTTTTTTATTTGCCAGGCGCGATTCAATATCCACGAATTCTTCCGTCACATCACGCGCTTCAATATTTTTATTCTGAATTTCGTCTTTCCCATTTTCAATTGCGGAAATCAGTTTTTCGAAATTACCAGCCGGAATTCTGATTATAAGATCGTATGAAACGGATTGATCATAATTTTTCAGTTCTTCATTTTCATAATAGGAATCATATTGCCTGATGAGACCATCAAAGAACTTTTTACTTGCATTGATGTCGCTTGACCGGATCGACATGGTGCCATCCTTAATAATTTTTTTCTGTGCCGGCACTATAGTTGAATTCTGTGTTCCTGAAGTTGCCGGACTCGCATTGTCGGTGGGTGGAATAGGTTCAAGAACTTCCTGATGAACAGGGGGCATTTCTTCCACCATGCTTTCGGCAGCTTCACCTTTGTCCATCCTGGCGAGGTTATCGGTTTCCCGGTTTTTATTGCAGGCCCAAAGGGTAATCAGTGTTGCCAGGAATAAAATAGTTGATTTGGTTTCCATAGATCAGGTGTTCTGGAAGACTGGGTTAAAGTATTATGAAAGATTCGAAAAGCAAATTGTTCCATAAAGAACATCCATTTTTCTATTTCAGGCGTTCTAATACACCCCTTCTTTTAACTAAATTCTTATAATCCCATTGAATTGTTTTCGCTTTCTTAAGCCACCGACTTAATAGTTTTATGTTAACCTGGTCTGGCGCTGTATAACGGGCTTCGGCAGCTTTAAAGCTACCTTCAGGTTGTAAACCAGTCTCGTCGAACGATTGACCGCTCCAAAATAATAACCGGATGCAGTCCTTAAGTTTATGGTATCCAACTATGGGGTTTCCGTCCAGGAACCAGACCGGGTGCCGGTGCCAGATTTTATTTTCAGCTCCTGGTAGATTGTTGCTTATTTCCCGGGAAAGAATTGCACAGATAGCCTGATCATTTTCTGATTGCGCCTCATTGTAAGCCTGGATTTCCTGGTTAATAGTTGCGCTTTTAACTTTTACTTTATCCATAACTTAATTAAGAAATTTCACTTGATGATTAAAAACGTATATCCTTAACTTTTATAATTCAATCGGAAAGGTATAATTTAAGGACTAATGTACTCAAAAAAATTGTCCGGGAAAAAAAATGGTCAGGGGGAGTCAGTGATGGTCAGGGGTGGTCAGAAAAAATCAGAGATGGTCAGAAATGGTCAGGGGTAGTCAGAAAAAGTCAGGGATGGTCAGGGGTTTTAGTGGTCCAGGATTTATAAGTCATTTCAAACTTAATTTCTCCTTTGCCATGAGTTCCGATTTCCTCCCATCCCGCTTGACGGTAAAAAGTTTCAGCTCGGGTATTGGGCGCTGTTCCAAGCCAGGCATTTTCTTTAGTCTGCGAGAAATACCAGTCCATCATAGTATCGTGAAGTTTTCTTCCGATTCCCTGTTTTTCACATTCTGGGTGCACAAACAGCGCCCATATGTTCTTATCCCTGAGGTCAACAATAGAAAAACCTACAATGCGATTATTCAGTTCACATATCCACCCTTTTCCCCGCACGGTTATGAATTCATGGTTGTCCTGATCTGTTATCACGCCAGGGTCGGAAAGCATATTTTCTTTTACCGAATTTCTGACCAGCTGAATTTGTTGAATATCGGCTGGTACGGCTTCCCTTATTTTGATCATGGATGGTTTATATCAACCCTGTGCCCTGGACCAACTTTTCAGCAACGTCCATATCCATCCGCCTATCGTGGCAGCGTAAAAAGGATAAGCAAAGAATGGTAGTGGCTTTGCTAACGGATTTAAAGGAATGCCAGTTAGAATCTGAACAGCAACAATTGCGAATAAACCTGCCGTAACAATCCCAGTAAAACGTACAAATAAAGGAAAGATATTTTGTGAACTGATTAATACAAGCGAAACAGCCCACATGAATGATCCTGCTCCGAATGAAGAAATGTTGTTGAACAGATTTGTTGCGCAGCTGGAAAAGACCATGCTTTGTGCTATGGCAAATACCAGGAATCCGGCGGCAAGCATGTCGTTTCCTTTTCTGAAATAGTACAGTGTCAGCAATGCTGCTGCAACAATAAGCCCTGCACTATCTACCGCCCAGGCCAGGTTGCGAAATACATCATCAGGGACCATGCTGCCCGCGATACCAAATATAAATCCTAGTGCCAGTCCTGTTACTGCGGTATAAATAATCCCGCGCTCGTTCATATTCATCAGTTTTAAGAATTGTGTTGATGATAAATTAGAATCAGCTGAAGATTAACCTTCGTACGACTAAAATAAATAATATTTTTGACTCATACTTTTGACTGAGTCAGATAGGTCTTGAAACTATGATCTCGTACTTTTTCTTCAATTTCAAAAATGGAGTTTCTACCACCTTGTACGATATCACTGCAATGGTAATCGTTACCGTCAATGAGTACATAAAAGCGGCCAATGCATTTGAAGGAAGCATTGGGTAATGGATTATCAGGTACGTTGCGACCGAATTTCCAAACAGGTAGTATACATAGAGACCATATGATCTCTTACCCAGGAAAACAAATAGTTTCTGAGTAAAAAACCGTTTTAAAAATTCACTGCTGGATACTGAAAACAATACCAGGGCGGTGGATAACCCAACACATGAATAAGTACCAATAAGCCAAAAAGAAATATTATCGATTTTGGGTAATAAACAGGCTATTGTAAAAAGCATTGCACCGGCCAGGCCCAGGATTAACGGATTAAACTTTTTCAATAAAAAATCGAATCCTCCAAAACCTATGACTATTCCCAAAATAATAGATTCAAAATGGGTGACAGGCAGCACGTAGATTGCAGGATGTGGTATTTGCTTTACAATCATCACAGCTCTTATCACATTGAATATAATTAATATGGTAAGCGCAAATGCGATCTTCATTTTTCGTGAAGCACGAACAAGAAAGTAAATGATGCCCGGAATAAACAGGTAGAACTGCTCTTCATATGAAATTGTCCACAAATGCGAAATAAACGGTAGCGTTTTATGCCTGTATAGTGCAGCCATAATATTATCGGTAAAAGTGAACAGGCCGATTATCCGGGTTTCAACAAAATCTGTAACGATACCGTTTTTAAACAGGAAAAAAGCTATAGAAAAACCAACAAACAAAAAGTAAATAGGAAAAATCCGGAATACCCTTCGTAAGTAGAATCTTTTAAAATTAATGACTTTGGTTTTGAGATGCTCGGCGATCAGGAGTTTTGTAAATAAAAAAGCGGACAATGTAAAGAACAAGTCCACTCCCATCCAACCATTGTCTCGAATCGTTGATAAGACGGGTATTTCAGAGAACAATTCCTGGTGGTGAATAAACACCAGGAAAAACGCGAAAAACCTCAACCCATCCAGTTCGGGAAAATATATCCGATTTGCATTGGGTTCCTTTGGGTTGTCTAAGACATCATTCATACCTGTTCCGACGATTGAGTCCAAAAGATATCCTTCATATCCTGCAGTACAATCCGCGTTTTATACTCCGAATTGCCTGAGATGGTGATCGAGATGTTTCCATTGGAAGAGGGCCCATTCATCGGGTGTAAATTTTCCAAAAAACGGGTGAGGATACGTGGTGCATTGTGCAGGTCCTCCCTCATAAAATTTCCTGATCGAATTGATTGTCTTTACTTTTTCCTCTTCAAAAATAAGATTGTCCGGAAAGATATAACTTTTATCGGTTGGAGAATTTTTGCCGAATGGTTTTTCGCTCAAAACTCCTGGCCTTAACATGGGTCCCAGGATTCTGCCAATAAACACACGCTTGATAATTTTCGCACCCATTGCCGTTTCCATAGATATGTTGCAATGCGCCATCATCTGGGCTACGTTCATTTTTCCCCATTGTGGACTGGTGCCAGGAGTGAGTTTTTCGATTCGCGTCACTATTTCGGAGACCCCTGATTGATCAAATAAGTTGTTCATATTTTATCAGTGCTAATTTTCTTTTTCCTTATTGGCTGATGCCCTCATTTCCAGGCTTACGCTGTGAAGGCAGCTAAAATACAAAAAGCAGGTAAATTCAGTACAACCCGTCTCTTGAATTCCTGTCTTATCCGGGGTTCAGCATCCTTTCAATTTTGACAGCAATGCTATCGGAATAATACAAAGGGCCGCAAATATGGCATTTGTCGATCTTGTAAAATGTTTTAGGCTGATTGGCATACTGGAAAAGTTTTTCGCCGTGCTCAAAAGGCACGACCGCATCTTCTGTACTATGAATGATTAATACCGGCTTGTTGAATTCAGCCAGCGATTTGTACCCACAATACTTTTCGGCCACGAATATTCTTCCAAAAATTCCTGCCATCTCAGCGGCAATATCTCTGTGTGATGAAAAAGCACCCTCCACAACCAGCCCATCTATCATTGCTTCGTTTTGTGCGGCTACCACTGTGGCTAGGTGCCCGCCCAACGATTGCCCATAAATGATCAGCTTCTTTGTGCCCAGGTCCGACCTGGCATGTATGTATTTTAATGCAGCAGTGGCATCCAGCAGCACATTATCACGTGTTGCTTTCCCGTCCGAAAAACCGAATCCGCTATAGTCAATAATAAATACGGCATATCCTTTTCGTATGAAGGGTAATGCGCCGGCATAATGCGAAGTGATATTCCCGGCATTACCGTGCAGGAACAATGCAGTTATTCCATTGTAATTATCATTTGGTGTAATAATCCAACCATTCAATTTGTTGCCATCAGTATTGTCGAAAAGTACACTTTCAATTTTATAATCCATCATCACCGTATTGCCTGCGGCATTCGTAAAAGTCGGCTGAAAATTTTCACCAATGCTTACAGTTAAGGTATCGCCTGTTTGACGATCAATAAGCCTGGCTTTTTTAACATCGTGCGAAATAGTGTCCGGCGCCAGGTACATGTTATTGAAACTGCATGACGACAATATGAAAAATAGTGCGCCAACCGAAAAGTTCCTGCACCAATTATGTGTATCCAGGTTGATCATATGCCTGTCATATTCATTCGCGAAAGCATTTACAATCTTTTCAATACCTTCTTGGGCATGATTTCTTCTACAATCGATAATGTTGCAGGTTCCTTTTTCAAAAAATACCAGACAGAATACACAGGATCATTAATGGCATATACTTCATCAATGGTCATAATGCTATAAATGCCTGTGTTATGGTCGTAACTTACATTTTCTTTACCATAAGCACTTTTTAATTGTGACTCAATGGCCATCTGCTCTTCTGTATTTCCAGTATTGGTTTTCGCAAGATTTAAATGCATTACATACGAATACTTTATTAAAGTATACAAGCTGCTTTCGTGTTTAAGAATTTCGGCAACAAATAATATACTGTCGAAATCCATCGATACCGTCGACTTAAGCGATGCTTCCAGGTTATTCAATGCTTCCAAAACCAGGCTCCTTGGAACATACTCGAAAAATTTCGGATAATAACAGTCAACCGTCTGCTCGTTATCCATCTCCTTCAACGACTTAAAATATACTTCGAAACGTTGTTTCAAAGCTTCTTGTTCCGTTTGACAAAATGCATTTCCACAAAAGAGAAAGGTTAAAACAGCAAGGATCAGCTTTTTCTTCATATTAAATCGCTTTTTGAACAGGAAAGTAAGTTCCGGAACTGGTGTAGCCTGGACCATACCTTTCCGTTTTTACCAGCCCTGACAAACTTAGCAAAAAGCTTTGAACTTGCAACGGGTGCAAGGACTCAATTCAATGAATCTGCGATTCAATATTCAAATCCTTCATTTAAATCCGAACATTACAGGAAACAGGAATGCCACAATGAACGTCCAAACCATGTACACTGGCAAAAACGATGCAATGCTGTTCTCGACGTACTCTGTTGCATTATCTTTTTTTACGGTTTTGAATAGATTATAGGAAACCATAAGCAGGTTTATCAGCATCAGCGTATTGCTTCCCAATACAGCCAGCCGGTTTGGAGTGATTCCCCACTCGGATATCCTGTATATAATGGCCGAAAGCGCAATTCCATTAACTATGATCGTGACCAGTGAAAGTGCGAACAACATCAACAAGGGAATTTTGTTTGTTGAGCTCTTCGAGGTTTCGGTTATTGAGAATAACGTAATCGCCATCACCCCTATGAGGAGCAGGTTGAATATCATTAGAAATTCCCGATCGCTGTAGGGATCTTTGCCTGTGTAGATCACAGCACCCAGGTAAATTACCAGGGTCACCAGTACTAACGGGGTAAAGACTTTTGCAATTACAGGAGAAACTTTGTTTACAAGATGCGGATTTGTGAGCACCAGGTACGTGCCTACAATCGGAGCTGCAGAAAGGCCCCAAACAACGATGTATTCGGTGTAGAACTTTTCAATATTTAAATCGATGAGTTGAAATAGCCCTAAGGTAATTCCAGTAAGTAAGCCTCCTGCAATGCACATTACGGCAGTCATTACCACCAGGTCGCCATTGTATCTCAGAAAATCGAGTCGCCGCTGATTGTTTTTTAAATAGTCACCTGTGAAAGTTATTCCCAAAATTGCCCATAAAAATAACGGGAGGTGGATGCATGCTAATATCAAGGTGTCGCTTTCAACATTGTTGGGAAGCATGTTGATATAGAATGCAGAAGCCAGGATGGCAATGGCTGTGATCGCGATCCTGTTAAAACTGAGCTTTTGTTTCCAGGCAAAGTAAACCGTCAGCAACGGGAACACGATAAACCCAATGTTCCGGGGATAAAAATAGTCTTGGTTGATCCCCGCGAACTCAGGGATCTTGGCTATCAGTCCCGCAATAAATGCAGCGATCAGTACAAATATCAAATCATTGCGCGAACCCCACGAAATTTCTTCCTGCTCAAAAGATAGACGCTCATTCCATATTTGAGCTGTCAAATTCTCTTTTATTTCCGGATATATGGAATAAAACGCATTCCTGAAATTTTTCCTGCTTTCCCGGAACATCTTCTCCAGTTGCCCGGGATTTCCGAGATTGTTTTTGATTTCCTCTTTCATGTGTTAATTTTTTTTATTTAATTAATTTCGTTTTAGTTCAGTACATAATTGATTTTTTTTGTATTTCAAAAGTACTTTGTATTTCAAAGTGTATAGGCAAAAAAAAATGTTTTCATTTTTGCGCGTTGATTAATTTTTCAAGCACTTTCAGGTGGCTCTCGAATGCTTTTTTACCTGCTTTGGTCATTGAATAACGGGTATTGGGTTTTCTGTTGACGAATGTTTTTTTTACTCCAATAAAATCTTCCTTTTCGAGTGCTTTCAGGTGTGTAGCGAGGTTTCCGTCGGTGACATCCAGGTATTCTTTCAGTGAATTGAAATCCAACATATCATTAACCGCCAGGGCCGACATAATGCCCAGCCTGATCCTGCTTTCGAAGGCTTTATGCAAGCCATTAATTAATCCGTTCACTTGTCGTAACTGGAATGCATGTAAAAACCATATATGATGTGGGCCACTCCGAAACCTGCAGCCCAGAATAACAAACCGTATTCAACAAAGCAGAGGCTGATAAGTCCCAGGATTATTTCAACAAGTCCCAATACCTTAACTGCTTCAATGGTAAATCTGCCGGCGTTGAACAATGCAAGACCATAAAATAACAAGGTTAACGATGGTGCAAATTCGATCATGCCTCGTGAGATCAAAACCAAAACCAACAGTCCACCCGAAACAAGCGGCACGGCCATATTGCTCAGTAACTGCCTGGTGGTATGATTCCAAAGCTGTACACCTTGTTTGTGCGCATTTCTCCGTGAGAAGTAAATAGCAGTGATAAACGAAACAATCAAAATGGCTAATGCCAGGTACATAATTTTTTCCTGGTTGTATGAAGAGTTAGCAGGCTCACCGGGAGTGAAGTGCAACATCTTAAACGCGATGAAGGCTCCTGTTAAAGCATAAATGCCTGCCATGATACCCGCCCAGCCGGAGAGCGAGAGAAATTTGGAAGATCGCTCCATCATGGAACGTATCTCGGCGATATCCCGGATGTAGTCCTCTTCTTTCTTCATTTTAAAAGTACTTTGAAATACAAAGTTAATGCACCAGGATGGACTTTGCAAATATGTTTTGCATTATTTCTATTATGGATTGAAATGTGAATATATTATACTGAATATCAAATAGTTATTTTCTGGAATGCATTGGAGTAACTGCACGTCCTGCCGCGGTGAAGATGGGGTGTTCCTATTGAGATTCTGCTGCGGCAGGCTGAATAATCTTAATTAAACATCGGTGCTGACAATGTCAGCACCGATGTTTAATTAAAATTATGAGATATTCAGCAGGATCGGGCTTTGCCCGATCATGCTGAATAAAAACACGAATTACAAAGGCGGAGGCATTGGCTCATAAAAACAAGTAGGGTCAAAAGAAATACGGAGGACACAGAGAATCACAGTTGACCACGAAGAGATTTATTTAAATTTGAAATATGCTCTCTGTTTTAAATTTTCCCTTTCCAAAAAAATTAGTCTTCCAGTTTTATTATCATATCCTCTACAAAGCGGTTATCCGGCTTAAGCGCTAAACTTTTTTTGAAATAAATCAATGCCTGTTCTTTTTGTTTAGTTTCCATATATCCTTCACCCAATCCCTGCAATGCTTTTGCCGAATTCGGATTGGCAAAATCATTCATTTCAAAAATCAGCATGGCTACCTCCGGTTTGCTATCATCCAAATTAGCAAAGCCTTCGTTTCTCATTTTATATTCCAGGAGGCTTAGATGCTGTGCTCTGTTCAGATAAACTTCCTTTGCTTTTTCCAGTCCCGAATCCTTAATCACCTGAATTATTTGTGCAGTAAATTCCCTGTTAGCTGCATTGTCTTCCATTGGAATTTCGGGACTGTATGAGGGGTAGAAGATAATTCGCGAAATTTCATTGTTCAGGTCGTTATAGTTTGGATGAAATTTATTCGTCATCATGATCATGGTGATGCCTTCATCGATATACCTCACGAAATCGGCATAAAAGATGCGGTTCGATCCGTTATGCCAAACACGTGTAGTGCCCCTTGTTGTTTTTGATACATCCCAACCATAAGCATAAATTGACTCAGCATTTTCGTTTGCCCTTATTTTCGGATGATAATATTTTTGCTTTGCTTCTTTCGACAAAATCTTGTCCGACATCAGGGCTTGATGCCATTTATATAAATCTTCGGTAGTGGAGAGGATTCCGCCATTGCCTTTAAGATGCCAAAAGGGCGCTGGTCCATCCCATTCTTTATCTGTGGGCCTTCCCCAAAGACTATCCTCACGGGTATAACCAATAGCAATAAGATTATTGTCAAACTTAGGCCGGGAATAACCTGTCATTTCCATCCCAGCAGGTTTCCACAGGTTTTCGTACAGATATGTTTCATAGGACTTGCCACTAACTTGTTCAACGATCATTGCCAATAAGCTATAACCAACATTTGAATAACCGAAGGAGGTCCCGGTTTCAAATCGTAAGGGAGCAGCAAATGTTTTTTCCAGAAATTCTTCCCGGCTTATTTTTTCATAATCTCCACCAACTCCTCCGGGCAATCCCGCTTGATGTCGAAGCAAATCATGAATGGTGGTGCGTTCCTTATCTACGGGAACATTTTTAAAGTATTTAGAGATAAGGTCATCCGTGGAAAGCTTCC
This sequence comes from Bacteroidia bacterium, assembly GCA_025450095.1. The sequence goes on from JANWID010000006.1 coordinate 20,817, forward strand.
CTTGCATTTCCAACTTTAAAATAGCAGCGGCTGTAAATTGTTTGGTGATGGATCCGATGTCAAAGATTGTAGCCGGCGAGTTTTTGATCATCTGTTCGCGGTTACTGAACCCATAGCCTGTTGAAATCACTTTTTCACCATCCAGCTCCACAAGTAAAGAACCCGTGAGGCCTATTTTATCTAATTCAAATAGATAATTTTCAATGCGCTTTATAGTTTCAGGTTTATTATTGCTTTGTCCGTAAGTCGGAGACAGCAAGGCAACAAGTGCCAGCAGGAATGAAAATAATTTCTTCATTTTAATGAGTTTTTTGCATGATAGTTTCCGAAAAGTACCAGGCTTGAATATCTCTTCTCTCCCAAAGCTAACCATCCTATTTCAAACCACCAATTAATTAAAAATGCAAGGGAATCACCTTTGTTTCCAATGCGGGGAGCTTCACCTTCGAATTATATTTAAATAAATGGTCTGGATACAATTATGTTTATTTTCTGAATTTCATTTCTATTCCCTGTTGATTTTTTAAGATTCCTCTAAAAGCACTTTCTTGTTCCAAGGTAAGAAACTGGTTCTTGGGGATAAAGAGTCCAACTTTATTAGCTGCAAATAACATATACCAATTTGTTGATTCTTTTATTAATTTTATTTCAGACCAGTTCAAACTTGAGGTACCAGATTTATTGATTACCTGAATCGAGTCATTCGCAAACACATAATTCCGTGTTTGAATTTGGTTCAAGGTTTTGATTGCCTGAATATAAGTCAGCACAGGAATAATAAGTAAACAAAAAATCCCAAACAAAAGATGGAGTACAGGAAAATACCCAAGGTTAAAAGAGTTCGAAGTCAAATAGTTCACAACTACATAACTCATTCCCAGTCCAATAGCCGTGACTATCAGTACCACACGGTTGCTATACCCTAAGAGGAAATTCAATTTTATCCATTCCAATCTTTCTAATTTAACTTCAAGTTCAACGCGCTGAACTTCGTTTACAGAATTTGTGACAATGATTGCGGGCTTTGACTTTTTATCGCCTATAAAAAGTTTTCTACCCATAATTAAGACAAAGAAAACTACAATTGAAAAAAATAAAAGCCCCATAACAGAGGATTCTCTCCAGCCTTCCAGGTCAGGATTTGCAAACAATGAAATAGTAGCAAGTGCAAGCACCACCAGAAGTAAATATGCAACAACCATTAAAATTACCCCAAGATATTTTTTCATCATTTTAAAACAACATGTAGGTTTCTATCAACATAAACTATTTAGTTATCGGTATTCCGAACCAGGTAACCTTTGTATCGTAGAACATCGATTTCCTGCCAGATTTACTTTTAGTGAAATAAACATTAAGCCAATCCTGTTGTTCTTTTACACGAATTGCCGCATCCTCTATTGACTTTGAAAGCTGTGCTGATGATGAAGCAATATTTGCATCAGGATCTTTTATACTGTTCAGTTTTTCTCGTGCAGAATTCAGTTTGTCATTAGCAACATCCAGCATGTGTTGAATTACGGAATCAGGCTTCATGGGCGTAAATTGCTTATTCCGGTAAGCGACGAAATCGTTGAAATAATTTACACCCACATTATAATCACCAACAGCTGCATTGTATTGGTTAACGGTTGTAGTCTGTCGGATGTGTTCGATCTCCATCTTAATATGCTGTAGCCGATCATAGATGAGCGAGTTTTTGACTCCATTTCGCTCAATGCGATCCGCTGAAGCTATTAATTGTTCAACATATTCCAGGTTTTCATACTCCTGGATAGAATCCTGGAAACTGAAAAACGGCTTTGACTTATTCTGTTGCGTTTTATCCTCATAAAACTCCTGGTTTGTAACAGGATAATTCAGGAACTGCCAGAGGTAATCGAATGGCATATGCGACTTGATTAATAAAGCAGGATTCGCTTTGAAATAATTATTGTTGATTTTCTTAATGAACTTCCCACCATTTACATAACCCGATCCCCAAGTAAGATCGAACATAAACCACGAACTATCTATCATTGCGGCACACCATGCATGTGGAATGTAATCAGCAAAGCCATTTTGCTTTGTATAGCCTTCAATCACTAAGGACTTAATTTGGACCTTTTTGCAGATATCATGAAACAAGGCAGCATAATTTTCGCAAATTCCCTTTCGTGTACGCAGGGGCTTGGCTATCTTTTCCTCTTTTGCTTCGTAAAAATTAATTGCAAACATGTTGGCAATATCATACTCTATGTTAGACGCGACCCAGATGAAAATTGCCCGTGCCTTATCCTGTTCGCTTTGAAAATTGGCTGAAATGTAATTTGCAATATCCGTTGTCGTTCTTGTTAATGAATCTGGTAACTCCAGCGCCTTAATGTCGGTGTATAAATATGGATTTGACGACACTTTCTGAGACTGGGCTGATAACGCCAGCAAAAAAAATAAAAACAAAATTGTAGTAAGCTTCATATAAGATAGGCGTCAGGGTATTGAAACCGATAAATAAAATTATTCTCAAAAATATGATTTAATGCTTAATGGATATCTAAATAAAATCAATAAAATACATATCCACATCCCCCTTATTTTTAGCCAGAATTTTACCCCGGTGGATGCATTTAAACTGACCCTTCACCCGGTTATACGTTTCGCCACTTATATTCACTTTTCCAGCCTCTCCCGACGACTCCATCCTGGAAGCAATATTCACTGTGTCGCCCCAAATATCGTATGCAAATTTTTTAATTCCAACAATACCGGCTACTACGGGTCCCGTATGGCATCCTATGCGAAGGCCGACACCTGCATTGCCCAGCAGTGAATTGGCTACTAAGTGCTGACTGAAAAACTGTTGCATCTCCAGCGCGGCATTAACCGTATCAATCGCATTGGTATTATTCGGAACCGGTAATCCCCCTGCGCACATGTAACTATCCCCTATGGTTTTTATTTTTTCGAGGTTATACTTTGTAATAATTTCGTCGAACCGACTGTAACAATGATGAATTTCTTTCACTAATTCGGAAGCTGAAAGTTTTTCGGTTGCCTGTGTGAAATTCTTAAAGTCGGTGAACATAACTGTTACTTCATCATAATGTTTTGCATCTGCAGACCCTTTGGATTTTAACTCTTCTGCCGTCTCCAAGGGAAGAATATTTAATAAAAGGTTATCACTCCGATTTTTCTCTTTTGAAATACGGTTTCGTTGGACTAATGTGATGATGGAGAAGAGAAATACCAATACAAGTCCAGATGCGATTAGGTTTTTGATCAGCTTCTGACGGTCGATTTCAACCTGTTGACGCTCCTGTTGAATATTCAGTATATTGATTTTCTGTTCCGTTTCATAAGATGCCGATCTGCTCTTATTCTCATCAGCGATTATTTGACTTTGAAGCGTAATGTATTGCTCCAGAATATTTGTTGCGTTTTTAAAGTCTCCACTCAATTTATATGCGTTGTTGAGCAAAAGGTAGTTTCTGAGAACCAAAGGACGGAGGTTCACCTTAAATAGCTCCTGGATCTCAGATTTCAACAACCCGATAGCCTCATCATATTTATTCTGCCTGAGCTTAATTAAGGCGTGAAAATACCCAGGCGTGAGGTAACCGAAATATGAATTGGTCATCAGGTTTGTAGAATCTTTTATTGCAGCCGATTGTTGGATATTATATTCAGCCGAGTCGAGTTTATTCTGTAAGTAAAAATAATAACTGCGTACCTGGTAATAGTTAGCATCATAATCGTTTTCGTCCAACCCTTCCAAATCTTTCTTCATCAGGGAAAAATACCATTCTATACTGTCACCGTGAGTGAGGATTTTCGCCCTAATCATTTGCAGGTATATATTTGGTCCATCAATAACCAGGGTGCTGTCCTTCAGTTTTTCGTATATATTTTTGGTTTCATACAAATACGGAAATGCCTTTTGCGCTTCATTCCAATCATTCAGCATTCCTGCAAGAACAACTTTTCGGTTTATCACTGCAAGCAGACCTATATCATCGGATCGCATCTCGAGAAATCCACTGAACTGATTTACCTGGTTGTTATTTAAGAATCCAATGGATTTCATTTGGCAATAAACGGCTTTATCCGTCAGTCCAAGAACTTCATAAAAGCCTCTCAACACATAATAACATTGCGAGGTAGCATCAGAGTCATTCAGATGTTCAAAATAATTCGCATTCAACTGGAAATATTCAATTCCCTGGTGAATTTTGTTGCTGTTTCGATAAGGGATGCGCAAATCTGCAAGCACATTCATCAGCAGGTTTTTCTCGAATTCAGTAGAATACTCTTTCAACTCCTCAACTAACCTTTTTCCATATGTGATACTGTATTCGGGGTTTTTTTCAATTTCAATAGAACGAAAAATCAGTCGTTTCAGGGCAAGCACATTTTGCTGCCCAATTACAGGAGCCAACCTGGTTAGTTTACGCTCAACTTTCTCAACATCTGAAACGGTAAGTGTACCGGAATTAATCACCCGGTTGGCCTCTGTCAGATGTAAAGAATCGTTGTGTTGGAGGCCTTTAACCTGGTCCAGGTAAAAAAGAACGGAGTCCGCCGGCTTAAGTTGCCCATGAACCCCGCCGGAACAACACAATAGAAAAGCAATCAAAACAAGTGAAGGTCCTTTCATTTTCGGTAAGTGGAGTCTCACACAAAATACCTGCCTCGCTGTTAAAATAGCGGTGCATTATTCAGTAACAATCAAATGTAATCCAAAAAAAGTACCCGACCAATTAAAAAATGGTCAGGCAAATAAGAAGAAATCGACTTTAAAGTCTAAGAAATAAATACTGTTTTAGTTCTTTTCGAACGTCAGGTAGTCGGTACCACCGCCCCCGCCGCTGACATCAATAAGTTCAATTTTTGTGGATGATTGTGAAATGAAATGCCAGTCGTCATTAAGATCTTCAAAATTGTTACCCTGGCTGAAAAATATGTTGAAGTCGAGGTCATCCTGGGTATCGTCGTTGCTGTTGCTATCGGTAATGTTCCAAATCCCGTTATAGTCATTGGACCCATTAGTGGCATTTAAAACTCCGTTAGCGTTGAATTTAAAATCATAGCCGGAAAAATTACTCGTTTCGTTGTTCCCCGAGTCAATAAATTTGGTGATCCTCCAGGTGCCTGACTGAACGTTTGTTTGCACTTGTTTCTGGATGGAATCGGAAGAGTTGTCATCGTCTTTTTTACAGGAGACGGTAGTGAATAGGCCTATTGAAAGGGCTATTAAGATTATTTTATTTTTCATGGTTTCTGGTCGATGTAAAGGAAATATAAATCAAAAATATGAAGTTCGAATCAGGCAGTATATGATTTTTATCATGGTTCCCCGAATCAGTTGCTTCAATACTAATAAACCCTTAAGGATTGATATAGTTAATGCAAATAGTGATAATTAACAGCCACTTTGCTTTCAGGTGTCATCTTAATTGGGATAACAGAGATGAAATGACTGCAAGGGCGAAAGGTGCAGATGAAAATCCACCTATCAAAATAGCATATCCATTAAGTATCTATTTCAATAAAGCCTACCTTCTACAGTAATATGAACTCCCTGGCCAGGAGCTGAAATTAGTTTAAAAAGTGACTGTATCTGTTCAGCGCGCATTTGCATGTTCCGTAATCCATTGCTAAAGTCATCTTTAGATTTATTATCCATTCCCTTGCCATAATCCTTGATATTCAGCTTAAAGTTTTCATTTTCATTACTGAAATCAATATCTATTTTATCAGAATCCGAATACTTTATGGCATTATGCAGAGACTCCTTTAAGATCAGGAATAAGTTCCGGCGGACTTCCGGGTGCAAGGTGATTTCACCCGCATCATGAGGAAATTTTACTATAGGCCTGATATTGGTACCATCAAAAAAGCGATCGATATACTGGCGCATGAATCCTAGCATGCTCTTCAAATTATCGTTTGCAGGATTGCTTGCCCAAATGATTTCGCGCATACCAGTAATAACTTCTTTCGATTGCACAGCTATTTTTTCGAGTGTCTGTTTTTCTTTCTCAGGAACCTGTGCACTGATCAGGAGCTGTTGAGCATTTAATCCCATTCTGGTGAGGTTTGCCCCGATATCATCATGCACGTCACTGGCTATTTTACTGCGCATGTTTTCAATTGCATTTTGCTTTTCAAGAATGGCAACCTGCTTTTCGGCCGTTCTTTTTTTCTGAATGCTATTGAATACCATGAAGCCTGAGACGAGGATCAATCCTGCAATGATGAACAATGAATAGTTAAGTGTACGCTGCCGCGCGATTTTTTCCGCATCCAGTAATTTGCCTGTGGTGAGCCTGGTGATTTCACTCTCCTTTTTTTCGGTCTCATACTTAGTTTCCATTTCGGCAACTTTTGACCTATAATCAGTTTGATCCATGGAATCTTTAAGGTAATAATATGATTCAAATGATGCAAAAGCTGAGTCCAATTGATTGTTTTTATAATATGCTTTAGATAAATCACGGTATGAACTCATAACAGAAGTATTATCCCCCTGGGCCTTTGCTATTTTTCCTGCCTCTTTATAATGTTCAACAGCGAGCCGTGGGTTATAATACCTGTTCCCTTTCGTTTTGTCTGTTGCGTACAAATCCGCCAGGGCCGAATGTGAAAAAAACAATCCTCTCGGGTTATCCTTTTTTTTCGCTTCCTTAAGGGCAGCCTGGGCATAAACGTACGCAGAATCAAAGTTGTTCAACAATAAATTCACAGTGCTGATTTCGCCAAGAAGGTTAGCCTGCAAAAATGATTCTTCCTGAACGAACATCAGTCCTTTGTTCAGGTAAAAAAGAGCAGAGTCATAATTCTCCATCTCCAAAAAACAATGTCCCAGGTTCTTGTACGTTACGTTTAGTGCCCATACTTCTTCCTTTTCAATACAGTATTCGATCCTTGTCTCAAAGAATTTAATTGCTGCCTTATAGTTATGTAAATTCTGATGCAGCACAGCTATATTTTCATAGGTTATCATCATAGCAGAACTGTCACCAGTCATTTCATCAAGTTTGGCTTTTTTCAAAAAATAGTTCATCGCCTCTTCGTTCCGGTTCATTTCACCGTATATAGTCCCATAGGTATTGTAAATCCTGCCAAGGGTGGCAGTATCATGTGAAATTTTGAAATAGTCTTCGCTTATTTTACAATAAGCAAGAGCCGAATCATAATTTCCCTTATTTTTAAAAACGATCGCAATCTGATTGTATAATTTCCCGACTCCAGTAGTATCGGCTTCTTGCTGACGAATATCAAGTGATCTTGTATAGTTAGCACTGGCACTGTCGAGATTATTCTGCCTGCTTAAAATAATTCCGCGCTGGTAACAAGCATCTCCAATTCCTTTTCGATAATTGACCTTGCTACTGTATTCTTCATAATCATTAACATGAATCAAAGCACTGTCATATTCAGCCTTTTCGATTAATTTCTTTACCTGGTTATACTCATCCTTCACATTTGAACTATCTTCTGCCGAAACAAGGTTTACTTCTTTTTTGTTTTCTATAGAATTACAACTGCATATTACTATGAGTATAAACCAGAGATGTATTTTATTTGCCATAAAATTCTGTTGGAAGAGTTGTAAAACTAGTACAGGTATATATCTGAAGGCACCCACATTTGTGGGTAATTATTTTTTAGGAAAAACTTTGTTCAATGCATCGGTTCTTGAATGCACCTGCAGGACTTCATAAATATTCCTGCAATAAGTCCTGATCGTTTCAAAAGAGAGATTCATTTTGTCAGCTATCTCCTTGTACCGATAACCCTGGTCAAGAAAATTCAGAATATCCCACTGGCGTGATGTTAAATTCTCTATTTCACTGGATTGAACTTGTCGGGAATGAAACGATTGCACCACTTTCCGGGCGATAGTGGCCGACATCATAGAACCACCATGGAACACAGTTTTAATAGCATCCGAAATTTCGGAAGGGGATGAATTTTTTAACATATAGCCGGTGGCTCCGACACACAATGCATTAAACACCTTTTCCTCATCTTCATAAATGGTGCACATGAGGTATTGCACTTTAGGCCGTTTGGGTTTGAGTTCTGCCACCGCCTGGATCCCGGTTTTTCCCGGAAGCATAATATCCATTAACACGACATCCACATTCAAATCGGTAAATGCAGAAATAAAAGATTCGGCATCGGGAAATGTTTTTACAACGGAAATCTCTTCATCGTTCTTTAATAAATTTAAAAACGACTGAAGTATTTCATGGTCATCTTCAACAATGGCAACCTGGATCATATCAACTAGTTTTAAAAACTTGTATACACCCCCGTTTACCTATAGCTTGCGGCACAAGTGGCTGTTATTACCTGCCGGAAAAACGCTATGTTGTTCCAATAATACAAAAAAGTTATAGATTTACAAACTATGAATGAAGAGGAGGAAGCATTATATATATTCTCGTGTTAAGTATACCGGATTTTGAATATTTTTGGTCCTCAACCTTTAAGTATTTTGAAAAAATTCATCCTTATTTGTCTTGTAGTTCATGGCTGGATGGGCGGTGCCCTGGCACAACCATCACTCCTGGTCGATTCCCTGCAAAAGGCACTCAAAAAATATCAGGATACAGCCCTGGAGTTAGGTAAATCCAGAACTTTTGCTGGCGACACCATAGCTGCAGATTTATTGTATGAACTATCCAGGGCCACCTGGGGAAGCGAACCTGAATTATCGATTGATTATGCTCGCCAGTGCCAGGCGCTGTCGGAACAAATCGGGTACAAAAAAGGCCTCGGTAATGCCCTGTATAGCCTTGGGGCCAATAGTTGGTTTAAGGGAGATTACATGGTTGCGCTCGATTTCTTCAAACAAGCATTAAACACACATACTGCAATAGGTGAACGGAGAGGCATTGCCACTTCGAATAACGGTATAGGGAATATCTACGTGCAGCTGGGTAATTATCCTGAAGCTCTGAAGTATCATTTAGCGAGCCTGAGGATGCGTGAAGAAATCGGGGATAAAAAGGAAATTGCTACCAGCTACAACAATATCGGTGTTGTCTATGAAAAACAGGGCAATTATCCCGAAGCATTAAAAAATAATTTTGCTTCATTAAAAATCAGGGAAGAGATAGGTGATATGAAAGGGGTTTCGGGATCCTACAACAACATCGGAAATATCTATAAGTATCAAGGGAAGTATGATGAAGCATTGAAATTCCATTCGGATGCTCTTGAAATAAACCTGGAAATGAACGATATCAAAGGTGTCGCCGATTCGTACAACAATATTGGAACTATATACGAAAGCCAGGGAGATTTCGGGAAAGCTCTGACAAGCCAGTTAGAAGCTCTCAAAATAAGAGAGGAAATGGGTGATAAGTATGGGAAATCAATGACTTTTATCAATATAGGAAACGTATATGCCGGGCAAAACAAATTTGATAAGGCAAGAGAATACCTTGAAAAAGGCTTAGCGCTTTCAGAGGAAATAGGAAGCGTTGAAGGCCTGAAGCTGTGTTATGAAAGCCTGGCAATTATTGATAACGTGCAAGGCAAATACAAACTCGAACTGGAACATTATAAGCTTTTTATTAAATATCGCGACAGCCTGTTGAATAATGAAAACACCCAGAAAACGGTGCAAATGCAGATGCAATATGATTTCGACAAAAAGGAGTCACTGACCAGGGTGGAACAGGAAAAGAAAGATGTGCTGGCGCAAAAGAAAGTGCAGAAACAACGGTTGGTTCGGAATGCATTTATTGGAGGAACATTTCTGTTCCTGATGCTGGCTGGAGCCATTTTCATTGGATTGAGAAGGACAGCAGGTGCAAAAAGAAAATCTGAGGAGTTGTTGTTAAACATCCTTCCCGGCGAAGTGGCTGAAGAAATTAAGACTACCGGCACGGCCAAAACGAAGTCCTTTACCATGGTTACCGTGATGTTCACCGATTTTAAGGATTTTACAAACATCAGCGAAAAAGTGAGTGCTGAGCTCCTAGTGGATGAAATTCATGCCTGTTTCAGCGGATTTGATAAGATTATCCAAAAACATAAGATTGAAAAAATCAAAACGATCGGAGATGCATACTTGTGTGCAAGCGGATTACCGGTGAGTAATTATACCCATGCGGTGGATATGATCAATGCAGCTTTTGAGATACATGAATTTATGGCTAACCGAAAAAAAGAGAAGGAGGCAAAAGGTGAAATTCCGTTTGAGCTGCGCATAGGTATACATACCGGGCCTGTGGTTGCGGGCGTTGTAGGCGTTAGGAAGTACGCATACGACATATGGGGGGACACGGTTAATGTCGCCGCACGGATGGAACAAAATTCGGAAGCTGGGAAAATAAATATTAGTGGCAGCACATATGATTTGGTGAAAGATAAATTTGCTTGCTCGTATCGCGGGAAAATTGAAGCGAAGAATAAAGGGGAAATCGATATGTACTTTGTGACTGGATAATTAACTTGCTGTGTCAGTCATGAACATTGGCGGGCTTACTGCACTTCCGCCCGCGGTTTGGTTAGCGTGTCCCTTGGAAAATCCTTCTGCGGGCGGCTCTGGGATTGAAATGCTGCCGCTGCTGTTAGCAGCGGCAGCATTTCAATCTGAATTTTTTGCAGAAGCTGACTTCGTCATCTTCTGCGCCCAGGGAAAGCTGCGCTTTGTTAAGTCCGAAAAAACCAAAGACAAAGCAGAAGTTGACTGCCTCAGTTTCTGCGCCCAGGGAAAGTTACGCTTAGGTAAGGCTGAAAATGAATAATATATTGATATTATTTGAAGTCATTAGAAATTTAACGATGCATCATCATTTGCTTAGTAAGCACAAAATCGTCGAAGTGAAGTGTATAATAGAAATGTGAATCAAAAAAATAGGGTAAGGATAACTCTACTGCGTAGGAGCCTTTGTTGTGTTCTTTATTAACCAGTGTTTTTACATACCTTCCAGCAAAATCATAAATTTTGATAATTACTTTTCCGGAATAAGGCACTGTATACCTGATGGTAGTTTTTTCTGAAAATGGATTGGGGTAATTCTGTTCAAGTAACAGTCCTTGCAACGATGCTATTTCCCCGATGCCTGTTGACTGAACCGAATATTTCCAAATCCTGTTTCCGCTCGCATATGCAAGTGTGTCATTTATTTTTCTATAGCGATTAAAATTCTCAACAAATGGAACGACATTCCAGGTATCGCTTCCATCAGTTGTTTCCTTCACCTGGTTCAATGCTGAGCCACACCAACCAACAGTGTCATTTATAAAGCCGATACCCTGTGCATACCACAAGGGAATGCTCCATAGTTTTTCCTGCCAGGTCAATCCGCCATCAGTTGTTTTTAAAACGGGGATAGAATCCATTCCAATCCAAGATTCCACGGAGGCATATCCAATATTTCTCGATGGAAAATCAAGCTTCCAACAATGTCCATGAAAAGTTGTGGTTGAAGCTACTTGAATCCAGTTTTGTCCGCCGTCGGTTGTATAAAACACCGCGTAGCGCTCATCATTCATATTAGTACCTGTACACCCAGCTACCAGCCCGGTATCTGCTGAAAAGAAATGAGCATCTATCAAGTATAGAGCCGGAGGGTTAAAACTTATTGATGTCCACGAAGCACCACCATCAGTTGATTTCATGATATGGCAAGGACCTCCAACTCTTCCTACGGCATACACCACTGAATCATTAACTACGTTTATGCCACAGATTCCTTTGGCCATTGGACCCGTGATATTGGTTATGGGTTGCCATGAATTACCGCCATCGATTGTCTGATAAAGAGGAAGTGTATCCGTAGTAGGGCTCCATGAACCCGGGCCAAGGTTGCCTGCCCAACCCAGGTTGGCATTCGCAAAACCCACACACCGGAACGAAGTCGCTGGTTGATAAAGTTGAGTAGTCCATGAGTCGCCACCATCGGTTGTTCTGTAAATATAACCGTCGACATTTACAACCCAGCCGGTATCCGCATTCAAGAAATAAATATCATCATGCCTGAATCCCGCTGTTGGTGAATTTGGTAACAGACTCCACGATTGTGAACAGGCGAAATGATTGATGAAAAAGACTATTAAAACTGAAACACATTTACTTTTCATATATTGGTGACTTTAAATAAAATAATTTCCGTTCAGCCCGCTTCAAAAATCCCTACCCCTCCAGAAAATACATATCAATCTGTCCCTTGTTTTTTGCCTCGATTTTACCCCTATAGGTACACGTGAAGTTTTCCTTCACCAATTCATACGTTTTGCTGCTGATATTAATCTTCCCAGGCAAGGAGTTTTGTTCCATGCGTGCTGCAATGTTTACTGTATCACCCCAAATATCATAGGCGTATTTCTTCACCCCCACAATACCAGCCACCACCGGACCGGAATGAATGCCTATTCGTAATTCGAAGGGAATCTCGCCTCGTGCTTCCTTTTCCTTTCTGCGTTCAGTGACATAGTGCATGATTTCAATGGCTGCCTGAACAACCTGCATTGCATGTTCGGGATCGGCAACAGGCAAGCCGCCAGCACAGAGATAAGCATCCCCAATGGTTTTAATTTTCTCCACCCTGTACTTTTGCAAGATATTGTCGAATGCGCTGAAACAAGTATGGATTTCCTGGACCAGCGACTCGGGGCTGAGCTTCTCGCTGGTGATGGTGAAATCGACAAAGTCGGCAAACATAACCGTCACTTCTGAGAATGATTTAGTTTTGGATATTCCCGTTTCCTTAAGTTCACTGGCGATTTCTGAGGGCAGGATGTTCAGCAATAATTTGTCGCTCCTGCCTTTTTCTTTCCTGATGTTGTTGCGTTGATAAAAGAAGATGATGGCAAAAACCAGGATGACGGCAAAGGCGCTGAGGAAGAAATTCCGCATTTTCTTCTGCCGTACAAGTTCAGCATTGGCGAGGGCATCCTTCTTATCCTGTATGGCTTTCGCCGCACTCTCCTTCTTTTCAAATTCATACTTCATTCGGGTCTTGGTAAGATCATCTGACTTTAACTTATTCAACAAGCTGTCCTTGTGTGCTTCATAAGTAACGTACCACTGCATCCCGTTTTTAAAATCATTCATTCGGTTATAATTGTCTGACAAATATTTTGCAATCTCTTTCTGAAGTTCCAGCGCTTCCAAATCTTTGGCGATTGAATATGCTTGCGAATAGAGCTCTATCGATTTTGAGTAATTTTTCTTCAAATAATTGATCCTTCCCATCCCCGAAAGGGTAAATATGCTGTAGTATTTATTGCCCAGTTTTTCGTTCAACGCATGTGCTTTTGAATGCATGCTCATTGCGGTGTCGAGCCAGTTAACCCTCGGTATCGAATTGAATTCATTTTCCGGAAATTCAACTTTTACCACACCAGTCAACGAATCTTTTTCAAACAGGTCGCAATACGAATCACCGATATTCAGGTAAGAAGCCAGGATATCTTTTACAATCCCGGTTTCTAAACGAAGTTTCAATGTCGAATAATAACTGCTCAAAGCTTCCGTGTGTTTCCCCTGGAGGGAATAAATGTTGCCAATGCTATTGTACGCAATAGCTAATGTTGTTTTATCGCTGAATTTCTTCAGCACCTCCATGGATGCTAAGGCATGCTTTAATGCCTCAGGAAGGTCACCATGAATCCGGTAAATGGTTGCAATAATATTGTATGACCAGGCAATTCCCTCCTCATCTCCAATC
>JANWID010000007.1 GCA_025450095.1 Bacteroidia bacterium
AAGGTGCGCGTAACGTGGTGAAATGGAAAAAACAACTCCAATCAAAAACGCCGCATATCATATTTCAGTTTTTGGTAGTACGTCCCAACGAACACCAGTTGAAAACTGTGAAGAAGCTGGGAGCGGAAATCGGGGTTGATGAAGTTGCATTTAAAACCGCACAGGTTTATGATTATGAAAATGGCAACGACCTCATTCCGACCCTCGATAAATATTCACGCTACAGGAAACTTCCCGGGGGAAAATGGGAACTGAAAAACCAATTGCTGAATCACTGCTGGAAGCTTTGGCATTCCTGTGTGATTACCTGGGACGGCCAGGTAGTACCCTGCTGCTTTGACAAGGATGCTGAACACCCGATGGGCGATTTAAAAAATACCAGCTTCAGGAATATATGGAGCAGCCCGGCATATAACGCCTTCCGCGCATCTGTTTTGCGTTCGCGTGATGAAATAGATATGTGCAGGAATTGTACCGAGGGCACCAAGGTGTGGGCGTGATCAGCCGATACGCGAAAGCTGTCGAACTGGAATCGGAGTTTGTTTCATTTGCTGCATGCCACCAATTACATTGATCACCTTTCCGAATCCTCCTTTCTTCAGAATGGAAGCTGCAATCATGGAGCGGTATCCAACCGAACAATAAACGAATATATTCTTTTTCGGATCGAGGCCTGAACTGCTTTCACTGATTTGCCTTAAGGGAATCAGTTTCGCACCCGCTACAATTCCCGGAATCCATTCATTGGGATCTCTAACGTCGATTATGATATCCGAAGGATAATGAAACCTGGACGCAACATTTTCAGAAGAAATATTTTCAAGTGCACTTACTGTTTCACCCGCCGTGATCCATGCATTAATACCACCGCTAAGGTAACCGTGTGCGTTGTCAAACCCGGTACGGGCCAGACTTTTAAAAACTTCCTTTTCAGTTCCGGGATCGCATACTACCAGCAACTTTTTTTGCGGATCCAATACCAGTCCCGCAGCATATTCAAAATTCCCATCCATACCTAAAAAAACAGATCCTGGAATATGTACAGCTGAGAATACTTCTTTTCTTCTTGTATCAATAATCACTGTGTCAGCCAGGGAAGCAAAACTTTTGAACTGAGCAATCTCAAGAGGTTTAATGTTTCTGTTTAATACTTTTTCGAGGTCTTCAGTTTTTTCATGATTCAGCTTTGTCACATATGAAAAATACTTTGGCGGCTCATCAGGACTATCGGTAACAAGCCGAATGAATTCCTGGCGGTTTACCACCTTCAGTGCGTAATTTGTTTTGCGCTGAATACCCAGTGTCGAATACCTGTCCTTTCCAATCACTTTACCACATGCCGATCCTGATCCATGACCAGGGTAAACGATAACATAACCTGGAAGCGAGAGTAGTTTCTGTTGAATAGAATCATACAAAGTTGCTGCACACTGTTCCGCCTCAGCGTTTGTATTGGGGAAAAGATCAGGTCTCCCGACATCATCAATAAAAAGAGTGTCACCGGTAAAAACACTATGTGGATTGTTCCTATCGTCGAGCAACAGGTAACAGGTCGATTCTATGGTATGTCCCGGTGTATGAAGTACACGAAGAGTAAGAAACCCGATCCGGAATTCTTCACCGTCAATTGCAGCATGCAGTGGAAATCCGGCAACCACCTCCGAACCAAACACAAGGGCAGCTCCGGTTTTCTCAGCTAATTCGCAACATCCACTAACATAATCAGAATGGATATGGGTAGCAAAAACATAACGGATCACGGTTCCGCGTTTTTTTGCGAGGTCCATGTATTGCTGCACATCCCGCATTGGATCGATAACCGCGGCTTCTTTACCGGATTCGATATAATAAGCTGATGCAGAAAGATGTGGAGTAAGGAGTTGCTCAATATACATGTGAAAATGCTGATCATGTAAAAGTAAATTCACAGCATCCCGTCCAATATGATAATAGTCATGCAACACCCTGAATAAAGTCAGTAGGTTTGCATGAATTGTAAAAATTTCGCGGTTTTAATAAGTTTGCTCTATATGGACCGTAAATATCCTCGTCGTGGAATCATTCCCGGGATCATTATTGCCGCTGTATTGGTATTCCTGGCCGATTTTGTAGTTCAGGATGTTTCCTTTTCGGTTTTACTGGTTGCGCCTGTGTTAATGACTCTTTTTTATCCGGGCAGGAACATTGTAATCGCGACAGCATTATGTTGTACGGTATTGGCATTGGTTTCAGGTCTCGTGTTCCTGGGTGAAAAGTTTAATTATATCAACCTTACCATCGCTATCATCGGGATCTGGCTGGCGTTTTATTTCGTTTTAAAATTCAAAGCGCATGCAGATGATGAAGGTAAAACCCGTGAACGGTTGAATGCTTTGTTTGAATTTGCTACCGAAGGATTGATCATTGCAAGCAACCGGGGCGAGATCATTATGATAAACCCGATGGCCGAACGGCAGTTTGGTTATGAAAACGGAGAGCTTAAAGGAAAGAAAATTGAAATCCTGATTCCAGACCGCCTTTCCGAACGGCATGTAAAGCATCGTGAAAAATACGGGCAGCATCCGTATCCGAGACCAATGGGTAAAGGAATTCTTTTGCATGGGAAACGAAAAGATGGATCGGAATTCCCGGTTGAAATCAGTCTCAGTAATTTTTCTGCAGGTAACCAGGATTATGTGATTGCTTTCATCATCGATATTTCGGAGCGCCGGAAAGCGGAAGAACTTATCCAGATGGAAAAAGAACTCGCGCAAAGATATCTTGATATTGCACCCGTTATCTTCCTGGTGCTGGACATTGAAGAGCATATCAGCCTGATCAATCAGAATGGTTGCCAGACCCTGGGCTATCCGGAACATGAAATATTAGGAAAAAACTGGTTCGACACTTTTGTTACCGGGAACGATAAAGAAACATCACGGCAATTGTTCCGTCAATTACTGGAAGGAAAGATCCATAGCAACACTCCTTTTGAAAATGAGATTATAACTGCTGGAGGAGAAGTGCGGCTGATCACGTGGAAAAATACAATCATCCGTGATGAAAAGGGACGCCCGGTAACAGTGCTCAGTGCCGGTGAAGACATAACCAAAAGAAAACATCACGAAGCACTTATCGAAAATGCAAGCAAGGATCTCAAACGATACTCCGATGAAATTCTCAAGCTGAATGCTGACCTGGAAAAACGAGTTCAGGCACGGACTGAAGATCTTGAACGTATCAATTCCGCTCTTGAAATAGAAGTAAAGGAACGCAAGCAGGCGGAATCACAACTGGAGCTGAACCGCGAAGAACTGCGTATCGCCCTGAACAAGGAAAAAGAACTGGGTGAGCTCAAATCACGTTTTGTGACCATGGCATCACATGAATTCCGAACACCGCTAAGTACCATACTGACTTCTGTTTCGCTGATCGGAAAATACAATGAACCGGGGCATGATGAAAAGCGTCACCGTCATATTGATCGGATTAAATCGGCAGTGCACAATCTCACTTCCATATTAAATGATTTCCTTTCATTGGGTAAGCTGGAAGAAGGTATGGTTACCAGTTCACCGGTTACATTCGACATTTCAGTTTTTTCAAACGAAGTAGTTGGCGAGCTCAAGGAAACAACAAGGACAGGACAGGCAATTAATTACAAACATACCGGTGAACGAACCATGGTGAAGCTGGATAAGAACCTTACCAGGAATATTTGCATTAACTTATTATCGAATGCAATCAAGTATTCAAATGAGAATACACAAATATTTTTTACAACTTCATTAAGCGACAACCATCTCGAGATCGCTGTCACGGACCAGGGAATCGGCATTCCGGAATCAGAACAGGTACATGTATTTGAACGGTTCTTCCGGGCTAACAACGCAGTGAACATCCAGGGAACAGGACTTGGTTTGAATATCGTAAAGAAATACGTGGATCTGATGCAGGGAATGATTACTTTTAATAGCACCTCTGGAAAAGGCACAACTTTTAAAGTGACGTTACCTTCTGTTGTAGAAATGATAAATGATAAATGAGGTACGGATTACAGATTCAAAATTAACGCGGAATCGGATATACAGATTACAGATAGAATTTCATGATGTAATATCTGTAATCTGTACATCCGATTCCGCAGCGACTCGTATCTGTAATCCGTACCCATAAAATAAATATAATGAAAAACATATTATTAATAGAAGACAATCCCGACATGCGGGAAAACACCTCGGAAATCCTGGAGCTTGCAGGATATAAAGTTTTTGCCGCCGAAAACGGAAAGATCGGTGTTGATATGGCTCTTAAGAACATTCCTGATCTTATTATTTGTGATGTAATGATGCCGGAGCTCGATGGTTACGGCGTGCTGCACATACTTTCCAAAAATCCCAGGACAGCCGGCATCCCGTTTATTTTTCTGACCGCAAAGGCTGAAAGAGAAGATTTCCGTAAAGGAATGAACCTGGGCGCCGACGATTACATCACCAAGCCATTTAATGATTCGGAACTGCTGGATGCCCTTGAAACACGTTTTCGAAAAACCGAAACTCTGAAAAAAGAATTTTCACGTGATATTGATGGACTGAATGAATTCATGAATAAAGCAGCATCGTTTGATGCGTTGATTAAGCTCACGGGCGACCGTAAATGCAAAACTTATAAAAAGAAAGAACTCATCTTTTCGGAGGGAAATCTGCCCGGTGGTGTTTATTTTATCAATAAGGGAAAAGTAAAAACTTTTAAAGTAAATGAAGACGGGAAAGAATATATTACCGGCTTGTATAAAGAAGGTGATTTTGTCGGTTACATTGCACTTCTGGAAGATGATAACTTCACCGATTCTGCATCCGCCCTGGAAGAATCGGAATTATGTATGATCCAGCGACAGGATTTTTTACGACTGCTATACTCGAACCGGGAAGTGGCTAATAAATTCATCAAGCTGCTTTCCAATAATCTTTTGGAAAAAGAAGAACGATTATTAAGTCTTGCCTATAACTCCGTTCGAAAACGTGTTGCCGAAGCATTGCTTATGTTGCGCAGCCGTTATAAGGATCAGTCAGAAAATGATTTCAGTATTCATATTTCCAGGGAAGATCTTTCCAATATTGTAGGCACCGCCACCGAATCGCTGATCCGTACACTTTCCGATTTTAAAGATGAAGGTTTGATAGAACTCCGTGCCGGACAGGTGAAAATTGTTGATCCCAGGAAACTGGAGCATATGAAGTTTTAAATTGTAGGTAATAGGCTGAATATTTATTGAACGGACAGCAGCATGCTGTCCTTACATTTCATTGTGTTTTCAATGCATACTATCTTCTATCTTCTTTTTTTCATACCTTTATTATCAATAATAACCCGATAAAAGCGGGTTATCTGCAAGGTGATCCGAATGTCATACAACGATTTCAGAATTTTTTTAAAGATTTTTATTGTTGTCGTGTTATTGCCAGTATCATTTCCAGGTTATGCACAGCAGTCCCTAAATATTGGATTTGAAAACGGCACCTTTTCGGGATGGATTGGCGCAACAGGACAATGTTGTCCGGTTTACACGCCTCAACCGGGAATAAACACTTCGCAGTATCTGATCACCACCGGCAATATCACCGATCCGCACTCCAACGGACTTATTTCCACTGTTGCACCGGGATCGTTGTTTTCAGCAAGGCTGGGAAATGATTCCGGTTCTGCGGAATCGGAACGGCTCGATTATTCTTTTACAGTTCCTCAAGACTCGCTATTGCTGGTTTTGCGTTTCGCTGTGATTCTTGAAAATGCACATCATCCTGCAATAAAACAACCCCGATTCCGGTATGAAGTAACTGCTCCCGGGTTTCCAGCCGGAGCGTGCCTTGCTGAACAAATTACCGCAGGAGATTCAACCAATGATTTTATTTATATCGGTGCTTATGAACTTCTCGACTGGCAAACACGTGTTATTAATTTAACAGGAATGGCAGGTACTATTGTTAATATTCACTTCGAAACAGGTGACTGTGAACCCGGAGGTCATTTTGGTTATGCTTATGTGGATGGTGATTTTGCATCTTCTGAAATAACTGCAACGATATGTAATCCGGATGGAAGCATAACCCTTTATGTTACTCCGGTACCGGGTGGTACCTGGTTCGATGGCAGCACTGCTGACAGCCTGGTTATTGCCCATCCACAGGCAGGTGATGTTTATGAATATTATATTGAAAGTGAGGGCGGATGTTTTGAAACGCTGACTTTTTCAACTGTTGGCCTTTTACCTGAAAGCAACTTTTCATTTCAGACAGGATGCAACACTTTAGTGGAATTTGAAAGCCTGTCAATCGTGAAGCCTGGTGCAGCAACGTTGTGGGATTTTGGTGATGGGCTCAGCAGTCAGGATCAGGACCCACTGCATGATTATAACGTATTTGGCACATACGAAGTAACACTGACTGTTCAAAATCCGGATAATTGCCGTTCGGAACATTCGGAAAACATAACCATTTATGAAACACCTGTTGCAGATTTTTCGGTAGAAAAAATCTGTACCGGCACGGCGGTTCATTTTGTTAATTCAAGTACGGTTTCAACAGGCCTGACTCCTCAATATGAATGGTACCTTGATGGATCGTATTTTTCATCGGAACCTGAACCTGAATATACTTTCCCTGAAGCCGGCATTTACCAGCTGGATCTTGTGGTAATAGCTAACAATTGCTCCAATACTTCGGGGAAAAAAGTTGAAGCCTTGCCGGCAGAATCCTGTGAGGAAACTTCCCACTTATGGCTTCCAAATGCTTTTACTCCTAACGGTGATGGTATAAACGATTATTTTGGCGCGGTGATTCCCGGTAAGGAATCCTGCATGATTACATTGTTTAACAGGTTCGGTGAAGTTATTTATTCAGGAATTCAATGGGATGGTATTCAAAATGGCCTGCCCTGCCCGGAAGGAATTTATACGTATCAGTATTCATGCGAAGAATCAATACCATCAGCATCGCACGGAACCGTGATGCTGATCCGGTAAATTCTTTTACAAATATGCGACTCCGCTGGGGTCGGACGCTGCAAAATTATTTGAATATAATAATGCCATCCAAATAGGATAAATCATGATTTCGTTTGGTTGCGCAACATGGTCTTTGTGGCTTCGAAAAAAAGCCCTGCTGCAGCGCTATTTAAACACAAACATTTTTGCTTTTATGACAAATCTGTTATCCGTATTTATACTTCCGGTCTATTTTCGCGGAATAGTAATTACATGACAATTCAAATTGTTCCCGTCACCGGCGCTGACATGCTGCGGGAGTTCATATACCTTCCTTCCCGTCTCCACTCAGAATATCCTGATTTTGTACCACCGCTTTACCGCGATGAATTCGATTTTCATAACCCGGAAAAAAACGCTGCGCTTCATCAGAGTGAATGCGTCCGTCTCCTTGCCATCCAGGACAATAAAACTGTCGGACGGATCATGGGGATCATTTTTCACCCCTGGAATGAAAAAATGAAGACGAGGCAGGCACGTTTTTTCCAGCTCGACTGCATCCCGAATGCAGAAGTTTCTGGTCGCTTGCTGGGATCTATTGAAAACTGGGCAAGGGAAAAAGGCATGAATGAGGTCATTGGTTCATTTGGCTTTTCTGATAAAGACCCACAAGGCATCCAGGTTTCAGGCTTTGAGTATCCACCTGTGATTGCATCGGTTAGCCACCAGCCTTACCTGGCTAATCTGGTTTCAGCTGCTGGTTATCAAAAACACAAAGATTGCGTGAGCTATCGGGTTCCAATCACCATGGAAATGCCCGAAATATATAGCAGGATTCACAGCAGGATTTTCGAAAATAACCGTTTACGCCTGGTTGAATTCAATAAACGAAGTCAACTCCGCACCTTTTTTGTTCCGGTTATGGAGCTTATGAATCAAGCTTATCGCGATATTTTTGGGTTTGTGAATATGACTCCCGAAGAGATCCATAAAATGGCCCGGCAATATCTTCCGATAATAGATCCTACGCTCGTAAAAATTATAACCAACGACCAAAACCAGCCCGTAGCATTTGTTATCGCGATGGCTAACCTCAGTGAAGGCCTTCGAAAAGCCCGTGGGAAACTGTTACCTTTTGGTTTCATACATGTTTTAACAGCTATGCGTCGTTCCAGGCAGCTCGACCTACTGTTAGGTGCAGTGGCTTCCGCCGGGCGTGGCAGAGGCCTGGATGTAATGTTGGGTATGGCACTTATGAAAACAGCCTGTAAAAAGGGGTTTTTATTTATGGATAGTCACCTCATCCTGGAAGAAAACCACCTGATGCGAGCTGAAATGCGGAAGCTTGGGGGTATACATCATAAAACTTACAGGATATTCAGGAAACTGCTGGCCTGATCCTCTTAAGCCCTCATTGTCCATTATTTTACTAATTTTGCAGCGGGAGAGATCGTTAGCGGTCAGAATATTATTTGTAACGCATTGTTCATGATGCTCTTTTTTCAATGAACAAATAACAGTACCACAATGACAAAAGAAAAAGCCTGTGTTTTAATAGTTGATGATCATGTAATCATCCGCAGAGGGATGAAATTTATCCTGGAAAGTAATTTCGGGATTGCAGAATTCCTGGAAACAGAATCCTGCATCGGCCTTCTGGAAACTATGGCATCGAAAAATGTTACGCACATCGTTCTCGATATGCAGCTGAATGACGGTAATGTAATTGAAGTTCTTTCCGACCTCATCAATAAATATCCCGAAGTGAAGATCCTTGTTTATACTATGAGTCCGGAAGAAATTTTCGGAGCCCGTATGATGGGTATGGGTGTTGCCGGTTTCTTAAACAAACAGGCTAACGAAAAGGAAGTGATCCATGCACTGGATTTGTTTTTCAGAGGCCAGAAATATTACAGTCAGCTCGTGAAGGACCAGATCACCAACTCACAGGGACAGGATTCGAAAGGTGATCCGTTTAGAGAATTGTCTGATCGTGAAATCACTGTTATGAGTTACCTTTTGAAAGGTGAAGGAATCAAAGATATCAGCAGCCGGTTAAATATTAAATCATCAACGGTAGCCACTTTTAAGGCCAGGATTTACAACAAACTGGGAGTTTCCAATGTCATTGATCTGAAAAACCTGGCTGAAATTTATAAATTCCGTCAGCCTTCCTGACTTCAGCAGCTTAATGATCCGGGCAACAGCGAGCAGAAAAATCAATATTAAGCGGATTTTCTCCGGAATTTTCTTTGCCTTTTCACTGATCTTAATTCATCCGTATTTCGCCTGGTCACAATCGGCTGAACCTTTTACTATCAAACATTATAATTCCACTAACGGGTTACCTCAGAATACCGTAAGGTCAATAGCCATGGATAACGATCGTTTCCTGTGGATGACCACTGAAGAGGGATTGGTGCGGTTTGACGGACGTAATTTTAAAGTTTACAATCAGAATAACCACCCGGGAATTAATAACGACAGGTTCCGATTTATCTTACGGACACTGGATAATCAGCTCGTAGTATCGGAACTTTCTGGATCTGCTTTCCTGCTGAAAAATGGAAATGCAAAGCAAATTCGAAATGGAAATATTACCAATCCAATAAAATATCATGTAAAGGGAATTATTCCTGATACTTCTTTTTACCTGAAAAGTTTATTCCGGAAATTCGATTTCATAGCCGATTCGGAATTGCCGCTGACTTCAGTTTACATTATCGAACTTCCCGGAAAATCGCATGGAGTATTTCTCAACAATGGAAAATTATTGCGGATTTTTAATGGAAAAAGAATTTTCAGGGATATTCGAATTCCACAGGAACAACCGAATAATTTTTTCACTTTGAATGGTTCACCGTATTTTTTTGACAAACACAAAAACCTCTTTCACATCAATACACGAACTCAGGAGATAAGCAGTGTAAGAGTTTCCGGAAGTTTATCCAACCCCGATTTTAACTCGATATTCCTTACAGATAATTTAATCTGGAATCCTGTTTACAAGGAAGTCTATTATAAAAAAGATAATACACTGTATAAGCTCGATTCACCAGCCAATCCTTTATTATTGTTTTCTTCAGTCATCACCACTCAGCTTCCTTCTAATTGTAAAATTCTTGATGTGTTGCTGGATGAAAAGTCCCAAAGTTATTTCATTGGGACTGATACAAAAGGCTTTTACATTTTCAAAAATAATAAATTAAAAACATTTGTGCTTGATAGTGGTACAGGTGTTCAGTCAAATGCATTTTACAGTCAGTGCGAAATTGACAGTAACACTGCTTTCGCAGGTACTAATTTTGAATTTACTATTGACGGCGGAAAAAAATCCAAACTGCCGGTTTTAAATACAGGTCAGGAATGCCTGATCAGGGATGAACAAAACCGGATATATTTTGCAAAATATAATATCCTGACGTATTATGATCTCACAAATGGCACTTCAGCATCAATACCCACAATTCCAATTGCCGAATATTATTCCTTTGAAAAAGATGGCGACTCTATACTGGTAGGTAGTAGTGAGGGGATAGGGATCCTGAAAAATCTCAAATACACACAAATTTATTTTCACAAACGACCGATCCCTAATCACAGGATTGAATTCCTGAAACGCGGACCAGATGGTAAAATCTGGGTAGCCATGTGTAAAGGTGTCGAACAACTGGATACCAAAACCGGTAAAATGAATGTGGTTGCCGGACTTGATAATATCTGTACAAGAGTTTTATTCAGGGATGGAGATAAAATGCTTGTCGGAACCTATGGAAATGGATTTTACATCTGGCAAAACGGAAAAGTTGTGAAAATGCCATTTGACAAAAACCAATACCTGTCGCATGTTCATAGCTTCTTTATTGATAAAAAAAATTATTTATGGATGTCAACCAACAATGGATTGTTTCGCACCCATTATAATAACATCCTGAACTTTCTGAAAGATCAGAATTATAAAATCAGCTATGAATATTTTGGGAATGATGACGGGATCCTCAACACCGAATTTAACGGAGGTTGTACACCACCTTATATTCTTTTGAAAAATGGATACCTGTCGTATCCAAGTATGGAAGGCCTTGTTTGGCTGAAGCCAGAAGACGTACCGGATTCGGATCCATCTGAGAATATCCTGATTGATGAACTCATTGTCGACCGGATTAAATTTCCACTGGATTCAAATTTCATGATTCCTTCCGATCATGAAATGATTGAAATTCACTTCGCAACTCCATATTGGGGAAATGAAGAAAATCTCAACCTGGAATACAAGTTGGAAGGGTTAAACAGTTCCTGGACGCCGATTAATCCGAAGGAAGATCGCTTACGGTTTTCAAATCTTTCTTCAGGCTCATACAGATTCCTGATCCGGAAAGAATATAAATCCGGAGAAAATTCTTATTTAGAATCGGAAATGCATTTTTATGTGGAGAAAAAATTTTATGAAACAACTGGTTTCATTCTCCTTGCTGTTACACTTGGGGCTTGCCTTATCTACCTGTTGATGATTTTAAATTCAAGAAGAATCATCAGGGAGAACCTGGAGCTGGAGAAGAAAATTACTGACCGAACCAATGAGCTGAAAGACGTGAACATTCAGCTCCAGGAAAACTTCCGTCAACTGGCTGTGCAGGAAAATTTCCTCAGGGAATCAATATCCGTAAAAAACCAACTGATCTCAATTATTTCGCACGACATCATTACACCTTTGAAGTTTATTTCCATGGTATCGCGTATTTCAAAAAGAAATCCTGAAATACTGAATAAGGACAAACTTGTTGAAAGCATGAAGGATATTGAATTCGCTTCCGATAAACTTTATAACAATGCAAGCAATATCCTGAACTGGATGAAATTCCAGAATAACCGTATCGTTCCCAAGATGGATCATATCGCCTTACATGATTTCATCCACGAAATAACCGAACCTTTACTTGGAATGGCGGAAGCAAAAGAAATTGCTATCGTGAACCATGTTCCGGAAGAAGATATCATTGTATCCGACCGAACCCTGCTGATGATTATCCTTCAGAATATAATTTCTAATGCAATAAAGTACACGAATAACGGGAAAGTAACAGTAAGCACCAGCGAAGGTGGAAAATATTACCTGATCACTGTTGCTGATAATGGTATTGGAATGAGTGCTGAAGTAAAGAAAATGGTTAATAATATCATTTATCACAAAATGCAGCTAACATCAGTGCAGGCAGATAAAAAGGAAACAGGTAATCAGCTGGGTTATTTTATCATCACCGATTTCCTTCACCTTTTGAGTGGTACCATTGAAGTTGAAAGTAATCCCGGTATCGGTACATCCGTTACTATCGGCATTCCTCACTGATCATACGAGTTCACTTGAGATTGAATTTTTAATTTGATATTTCCCCGTTATTCCTCGCAGGCAGTGCTAAAGTCCATCTTTTATACGTTCAGAACCCCCGGCCTGAAGGCGGAATTAAAATGAAGGTGCACTTATTTTCAATTTTGAATTCGGATTCAAAAGACACATTGACATCAGTCAGCTTGAGAATACTTCAAAGCTCGATTGCTTACCCCCGATCTCTAATATGTTCGTCACTTTTGTTTAAGGGCAGTTTTCCCGATTTCCCTTACTAACATCGCGGTATATTCTTTACAAAAAGCATCCAGGTTTGCGGGATTAGTGGCTTCCGACTGAACCGACCACAGGAGAATACCTGACTCCAGGTCGTACAGGTTGCTTTCCAGGAAGTACGTATGATCGGTGGTGTAATAACCTTCTGAATAAACGATTGGAGTATAATAGTTATAGTAATGGTAAAAATTTCCGTAATAATCATATACCATCGGCGTATAGGCTACGCTGCTTTCCACATAACGCGTATCACTTTCTTTCTTTAGCGGCACCACTGTGAAAATAACATCGCATTCCGCCTTTTTAATTTTTTCAAGCAACACTTCTTTATTTGGAATATTATCCTTTGAAAATGTATAAGGAAATATATCGGTGCTTTTCACCACGTTGAATCCACGATCGACAGCAGCAAGGGCAATATTCATTTCCAATTGCGATTTCACTTCGAATTTTTCCGCTAATGCGATTATGAATATCCTGTTATATTTTTTTGTTCCTGCTTTTTCTTTATTCACCCAGCTTCCCGTAACCTTCAATGATGGAGCACAAGCGGAAACTGCAAACAATACCAGAAGTAAGATCGAATATTTTATTTTCAGTGTAGTTAAAATAATTTTCATTTTTTCAGATATAAAAAAGGGATGTAACATTTACATCCCTTTATGATTCACATTTTATTTCTTCTTAAAATCCCCATGCAAGACCAATGTTCGCACCTATGTAATCACGTGCTTTGGTCTCTTTGGTTTCAAATGCAAAGTGATATTTACCCGACACCAGGATTCCAAGACCTCCGGGCAATTTAAAAATCGCACCTATTTCGGGTTTCAGTGCAAAGTGCCATGTGTCGGCAGTGAATGCCCAGGTACCCATGTCCAGCTCGGAACTGCTGAAGATGGTTCCGATTCCGAGGCCTGCATAGGGTATGAAATTTTCGCCGGGAAGAATGTAATAATTGGCGGATGCCAGCATCGGAACGGTACTGCAATAACGGAATTGCTTGCCGCTGATTGACTCTGTTTCTTTAACATAGGTAGCATAATCTTTTTCTTCATACCAGGAATTCCATCCGAGTTCTATTCCTACTCCAATGTTATCTGTAACCAGGTGATGGTATTCAAATGTGGCACCGGCGAAACTTCCCAGGGAAATAAAATCATTAAAATCACCAGTGCTGAATCCCATGGAATATTGAAACTGGTAAACATTAGAACCCATACCTCCTATACTTTCCTGAGCTACTGCCGGTTTAATAAACAGGCAGGCTAATATTATGATTGAAAACAAAATTCTTTTCATAGGACAAAATCTTTTATCTGTTAAGGATGTAAATATTGTGATTGTGAGAAGGCCTGATCAATGGATCGCTTAATCCTGCCGTTATAATCGGTAGAAGTTCCTTCCAGCACACCGTTAATTAACCCGGTCCATGCAGCTTCCTGCTTATCACTCGGGTTAAAGTTTTTGTTATCGATCAACGACATAATAATAGTTCCGGTAGTATAGCTGGTTACAATAGGATACGGATAATACCAACCGCCATAGTAAGGAGGATAATACCATCCATAATAATAACCCCAATAGTCGTAGTAATAGGAAATATTAGTGATCTCGACAGCGCTGGGAAATAATACCAGGTCTGCCGCATCGCGATCGGGGATACGTTGATAACCCCGTGATGCCATATTACTGGCGATTTGGTTGAGAATAGTAACAGCATAAGCGGGATTGACGAATTCGAGATCTCCTCCGTCAATTACCGAACCGGTGAGTTTTACAACCGAATCGGGCATTGCATAAGTTTTTTTACCGCTGAAATTAAACTGATCATCGTAGTTGGTATATACGATGTCGTACTCATCAACATAATCCGGCCCATCCGGATAACAACCTGCAAGGGTAACCACTATGCACAGCAGCAACACTTTGAACAAATTTTTTTTCATAGAATGAAAGTTTAAGAATGATGAATTAGAATAGTTCCGATTACAGCTTCAAATTTACACGAAATAAATTACTTAGTGTAAAAATTATATGTGATACAGTTCATACTTAAGTCAGGACCCGGGAATTATATTTTATAAATTCAATTTATTGATTAGCAATTAATTAAATCCGGTTTATTGGTTAATTTCACGGCAGCCCGGAAACAACTTCAGCGGGCATTTCATAATTCCACTTTTTCATGTACTCACTCCATTCAAGATTAAACCGATTCATCATTTCAGGTGAGATTCTATAAGTATTCCTGGAATAACCCTTCTGGCTTTTTAAAAATGCCTTCAAGTGCGCAATAGCAGGCGTTATGTCTTCTTTAAATAGTTTCGTGTATAAATTATGGCAGGACAACATAGGATCTTTTTCAAAATCCTCAAAGCGTATCTCCACGAGATTTTCTTCTGGTATCAGGTGTTTCTGGCTTTCATAAGCATCCATAAAAAGTCTGAAATTATCCAGGATCATATTGTCTATCGTTTCAGCACTCACCGGATGAAACCATAACGTAGGTAACAATGCCTGGAAGAATTTACGGCAACTCAGGAAAACAGTAACAGGGTTCCTGTATATGAAAATAAACTTTGCATCCGGGAAAATTCGAAGTAGTGCAGGTATACGTGCTGTATTCACCGGGTTCTTCAGGATGGCACGGCTTCCTTTTGAATAGATCATCGCTTTGGCGATAAGTTGCCAGTAAGTGCGATCCCAGTTTCTGATTTTGTTTTCGTTTACATCGGAAACAGATTCCCGGTAATATTCAATATAACGTTCCGGGAAATAGAAATAATGATAAAATGATGCCGTAGTCAGGTTGCTTAAAGCGAATTCATCTTCCTGTGGCAGATCAACACCCAGCTTTACATTATCTGAAGGCCGCTTTTCAGGCATGTTGGCTTTCATGAAATTCTTAAAAATAAAACTACTGGCCAGGTTGTTTGGAAATACCGAATGATAGGTGGTTACAAATCCTGCTCCGGGCGCGGCACATAACAGGTTGTGCAAAAACGTTGTGCCGCTTCGCCAGTGTCCCAGAATAAATAATGGTGGCTTTTCAAAACGGTATCGCTTAACCTTTCGGTTATACACGAGGAATTCCCAGAAATGAAATGGTGTTGAAATTAAAATGATAACGAATGTCAGAAATACTATAAGGAAGTATCCGGGCGCTATCTTTTTCCCTCGCCACGTTACCCTGATAAAATTAACGAGATCGGAACCTATAAGCGTTGATATCGGTGGGATCCTGAATTCACTCATCCAAAGAAATTGAAGCTAAAAATAGGAATTAATATTCGTTTCCTATATTTTCACAGGATTCATTGTTATTATACATAATCATTCCTTGAATCTTACCCGCCTTTCAATAAATCGACCTACGTTCCCGGCCGTTATTGTAATTATTTTAATGTTCTTCGGGGTTTTCAGCTATTTGCAGCTGAACTATGAATTGGTGCCCAGGTTCAATCCACCGGTACTTACAGTTGCTACGATTTATCCCGGAGCGCCTGCACAATCGGTAGAAGATGATATTTCCATACCAATAGAAGATGCGCTTTCTTCACTGGAAAATATTGATGTAATCACTACCACTTCGAGGGAAAATTTTTCACTGGTGCGACTGGAGATGAAGACAGGTACCAACATCGACCTGTCTTTACAGGACGCATCCCGAAGACTGCAGCTGATTGCTGACAGGTTACCATCCGAATCCCGCAAACCTGTTCTCAGCCGGTTCGACTTTAACGATCTGCCTGTTATGCGCATTGCGGTTTCTGCACATATGGATACCGTTGCACTTACCCGGTTTGCATCGGATGAAATTATTCCCGGATTAAAACAATTACACGGCGTTGCTGAAGTACGTCTCACCGGTGGCATCGGGGAAGAGATTGCTGTAATGCTCGATCCGGATAAAATGTCCGACCAGCGGGTTTCACCGCTCCAGGTATTGAAAGTCATGGGTAGTTTCAACAAGACTATTCCTGCCGGTTATATCGCTTCTGATTCATCACGTACCAGCATTATTTTTTCCGGAACGTTCAACTCCCTGGAATCGCTCGGCGAAATGGTGATTTATGAAAATCCGGCTTACGGCATAAAGACACGGCTGAAAGATATTGCCTCAATAAACATCCGGCATACGGAACCAGAAGTGATTACCCGGCTGAATGGCAAACCTGCTCTTGGTATCGATATTAAAAAACAATCCGACGCGAATGCAGTAGCACTCAGTGAAGCTGTGAATGATCATCTTGATATCCTGGAATCAAAATATACGAATGATGCACTAAGATTTGATATTGCCGCCGACACCAGCATTTTTACAGTGAATGCGGCTGATGCTGTAATGGAAGACCTGTTACTGGCTATATTGCTCGTTTCGCTGGTGATGTTAATTTTTCTTCACAGTCTTCGCAACGCGATAATTGTAATGATCGCAATTCCCGTTTCGATCGTTACAACTTTTATAATTATGCACCTGTTGGGTTATTCACTGAACCTGCTTTCGTTGTTGGGCCTTTCACTAGCCATCGGCATCCTTGTGGATGACTCCATCGTAGTGATCGAAAATATTCACCGGCATTTCAAAATGGGAAAAGATCCGGTAACGGCTTCTTACGAGGGGAGAATGGAAATCGGGTTTACTGCAATCAGTATAACACTTATCGATATTGTTGTTTTTGTTCCCATCATCCTGGCAACAGGAATGGTGGCTGATCTGCTTCGACAGTTCAGCGTAGTGATTGTTACGTCAACACTGATGAGCCTGTTCGTTTCGTTTACGCTCGTCCCGTTATTAACTGCAAGGTGGACGGCAAAGAAAAAAGACAAACAAAATGTATTGAACAGCTTTGGACGTTTTACAGACAGGATCATGGAAGGTATTGCCGGAAAATTAACAATTATGGTTTCGTGGGCTTTGCGGCATAAGGTAATTGTGCTTTTCACGGCATTGGTACTTTTTTCCGGAGCACTATATCTTATTCCTTCCGGTAAGATCGGTATAGAATTTACACGGGCCGGCGATCGTTCTGAATTTTTGCTGGAACTACAGCTGGAGAAAAATGCAACATTAAGTCGCACCAACACCGCTACCGCTAAAGCGGAAAGTATTTTACTTCGTCACCCGGAAGTTACAACCGTATTCTCTAATGCAGGCCTCACAAGCAGCGGACGGATTGAATCAAATACAGCGTACCTTTCTGAATTGTATGTCCGACTCGTTGATAAAGCTGATAGAAACAAATCAACAGCTGAAATAATAGATCTGGTTAAAAAAGAACTGACTGATTCCCTGACAGGAGTTAAAATCCGTCCCATCCAGATTAATATTATCGGGCTGCGCGACGATGACGCTGTGCAGGTAAGTCTTCGCCACGATGTGCGCGATTCACTAATAGTTCCGGCCCGGAGAGTGCGTGAACTTCTTGAAAACACTAAGGGTGCAGTGGAAATAGAATCGTCACTTGAAACCAATACCAGGGGTTATGCTGTTGAACCGGATCCTGTAAAAACGGATTCACTTGGAATTGATCCATTGCAGGCCGGTATATCATTGAGAACATTAATCGGTGGTAATGATGATTTTAAAATGGAACTTAACGGTGTTGCCTATCCCATAAAAATTATTGCTGACAAAAAATACAGTCAGCAAATTTCACAGATCGACAGCTTCCGGATATTAAACAACCGTGGGACTCCGGTTTCTGTAAGCAGTTTCGGTCAACTTAAGGAAGTGCCGGTTGCAGGTACATTAGAGCGGACAAACCGTTCCCCTTCGATAACCATAAAGTCACAAGTGTCCGGAAAACCTGCAGGGACTGTAAGTAATGCACTGGCAAAAAAAATAGAAGATAGTGAAATAGAAAAATCCGTTTC
The DNA here is from genome assembly GCA_025450095.1 of Bacteroidia bacterium. The sequence goes on from JANWID010000007.1 coordinate 18,459, forward strand.
ACTGCTCTGGGGTGGTTCTTCAAAACGCACCACCGAAGCACTGGGAATCCTGGGTATTGCCTTTGCTATTTCCGTGTTGCTGGTTTACCTGGTACTTGTTGCGTTGTACGATTCGTGGATTTATCCTTTCGCGGTACTGTTCAGTATACCGCTTGCATTAATCGGCGCTTTAACTGCCATGGCGCTTGCCGGACAGGCATTAAGTATCTTTTCAATAATGGGATTAATCATGATGACAGGATTGGTTGGAAAAAATGCAATCCTGATCGTCGATTTTGCAAATCGCCTGCGTGAAGAAGGCAATGAACTTTCAACTGCAATTACTTCAGCAGTGAGGCTTCGCTTTCGCCCTGTTATTATGACTACACTCACAATTGTTATTGGCTTATTACCCGTTGCACTGGCTTCCGGAGCAGGTTCAGAATGGAAAAACGGTCTGGCCTGGGCACTGATCGGCGGACTTACCAGTTCACTTATATTAACATTAATTGTAATACCGGTTGTTTATTACATACTTGAAAAAATTAAAATCCGGGTTGTGGGTGGAATTAAAAATTAAGAATTAAAAATTGAGATTACAGGAAATCATGAAGTACGTTTGCCGACGCATATGGGGATTACAGATTCATGTTGCAAGGGGAACTCTGAAGAATTAGACACGCTGCCAATTTCATGCGATCCCTCGCTCCGCTCGGGATGACAATGCATTATGTTGAAAGTGCGGGCGGGGGATGCGGATGATGTAAATTATTTCTATGAAAATAACATAGCCGCATCCCCCGCCCGCTTCTAATACACACCAGAACGTCATCCAGAGCGGAGCGATGGATCGCATCATGCTAGCACAATTCAAATAGTTAAGAATCTGTAATCCGTACCTCCTTTTTACCCATTCAAAAATGAGATTCTTTTATTTTCAAATAATCATTTTGTTTTTAGCTCCTTGTTATCTTTTTGGACAAGAATCATGGGAGCTCAAAAGAAAGTATGATGACCTGTTAATTTATACATCTCACTATCCCGGTTCCGATTTTAAATCGTTTAAAGCTGTTCAACAGGTAAGTGCTGGTAGCATGAAAGAAATTGCTGCCATACTGCTGGATGTGGAAAATTATACGGACTTGTTTCCTTATGCGTTGGATGGAAGCATGGTTAAAAAATATAGTGATGGGCATTTTATTCATTACCTCGCTACCGATCTTCCATGGCCTGTAGATGACCGTTCCGGCATCTATGAAATTACAACATTTTATAATGTGCAAATTAACGAGATCACAATTAAAGTAGATTGTATTCCATATACATATCCGGAAACTATCAGTACTGTTCGAATGACAGATGGAACAGGTTATTGGAAAATAAGAGAAGTGAATACAGGCCATTTTGAGGTCATTTTTCAATATCATGCTGATCCGGCAGGTAAGATCCCTGCATGGCTGGCGAATTCCTTTATTGAGGATCATCCTTACAAAACCATGCAGAACCTGAAGCGAATCATTGCATCGGGAAAATACAAGGGTGTGAAAGTGGATTTTTGAAATTAATATTCTATTACAGTAAAGACGCGATGCATCACGTCCTTACAATTGAATGCCGAGGATAATTAACGTTCCTTTTCAATTATCGCCTTTCGGCCCGAGTCTTGATATTTTTGATACGAAAGGTTCATTGATAATGAATCAACTGATTCAACCCGGAACAATTGAAATTGATCTTTCCGGGTATCATTCGGGTGTATATCTCTGCCGTTTTGTAAATGATAATGGAGACGCATTTTCAAAACGAATCATTATTGATTGATTCAACCGTGAGTTATAGTCAAAACCTTGAGGTCACCTGAACCAACTAAGTTTTCATTGTTCCTGATGCAATGCATAGCATGATGCATTTAGGCATCCATGACATCAGGAGAAATTATAATGGGATCGTTCGGGATCGCAGATCCTCATATTTCTTAGCCCGGGATTGCAAATCCCAGGCGGCGCAACAATGCATCGCATCAATATATGCTGTGTGAAAAAATCAAAACCTCGCCGTCACCTGCAATAAATACGTTCGTGGGGGTTCGATTTTCAGAGGGCGGAGCGAGTACTCCAGGTTCGCGATGTTGTTTGAAATAAAAGAGACTGAATAATGCCTGAGGAAAAATACGCTTACGCGGGCATCGAAAACCAGGCTGCCATTATCATGCTCCTCACGGTATTCGGTGATGCCGGTTGGTAATAAATACGGTTGATCGAGATCATAAAATGTTTTGTCGATGTTTTCCATAAAGGAATAATACCGTGCGCTGCCACCAATGGAGAAGCGTTTATTATACGTTGCCTCCACATCCACTTTAAACAAATGACGGAAACGATATTTTAAAATGTTATCGGAAGTGTCCGTGCTGGTATTCGCATACGTGAGCTCCGTAGGAATAATACCATCGGCAGGATTGTCAGTTGCAAATACCTCATTCGGATTTTCGGTTTGTGGAAGCACGTATGTATAACCCAACAGCATGTTCAACTCGATCTTCGGCGAAATTTTTCCGTTTCCTAAAATTGAAAACTCATATCCCTTGATACGAGTACTACCGGTATTCACAAACTTAAATCCTGCTGAATCCGGCGCCCAGATGGCATAAATGTATTCAATGGTATTGTGATAATCCTGCCGGAACAATGCGAAATCAAGATAACCCATAAACGACCCGATACGAAATCCTTGCTTCACTCCTGCTTCCATGCTCCAACTGGTTTCTGGTTTTATCCCGGGGTTGGGGAAAACATAAATACCACCTGTTGTGGTAATGATAAACTTTTCCGCAATCGTAGGATAGCGGAATCCCTGTCCATATGAAGCACGGATATTCGTGGTTTTGGTTATCTCCAGGTTAATACCGGTCCGGAATATGGGCTCATATTCTTTCTCACCACCATTCAATTCAAAATATTCATACCGCACTCCTGCCATTACGTGCAACACTCTGAAAAATTTCTTTCCCAACTGCAGGTATCCTGCCCGGTTCTTCAGGTTATTATCCGGTGTGCCGCTTCCGCTGTATAGATCAGCTCTGGAATTCGTCTCATTCAGATACAAACCGCCTGTGACATTCAGTCCTCCTATCTTATCAAACGAACGGCTGAATTCGTAATTACCCAGGAAAATTTTTGCAGAATTACTCTGATCATTGCTGTTGTCGTTATCGGTAACATACCATCTTCCCTTCAGACTGTGACGTCCGCCATGTGATGTATAATACGTCACAAACGGATCGACATAGTAATAGGTAAATTCGGTTAATGTCATCGTTCCGGGATAAGCCCGGTAGATACCACTGGTATCATCACCCCAGACCAATGAAAAATTAGTCTTACCTGTCATTACATTTCCGTTTACACCCATACTCAAACCTTCCAGCTTTTTAAACCGATGCCGGTAGTTGAAATTAATTCGTCCCGACCGGTTTGCAACATCATTGTTATTGATGGTATCCACTTTGAACGGAACGTTACTATCAAGAATATGCGGCCCGATATAATTGTGGTCGTAATTGAATTGTCCGCCAAGCACGACATCATTTTGTCCTAATTTCATTCCGTGTGAAAAATTCAGACCGCTGAAATTTGCAGCACCATCCCACCATTTGGCTTCCTCATTCTCCGGAGTGCTATAAAATCCGGTATAGGTACGGATGTAAGTACTGCTTTTCTCTTTCGGATATTTTGTACGGAAATTAATTGTTCCGCTCAATGCAGAAGAACCATACAGAACAGAAGAAGCTCCTTCAACAATTTCAACCTGCTCGATATTTTCGGTTGGAATAAAAGCCCAGTCGGTACGACCTGCATCACCCGTGAGTATGGGAAGACCATCAATAAGACTGGCTACCCTGCTTCCTACGCCAAAGCTGAAACCACTGCCACCCCGGAGCTGCGGCTCTTCATCGAGTATGGTAAGGCCCGGTACCTGCTCCAGGGCAGATTTGATATTGACCGTATTTTTACTTTCGATCAGCTGTGGTTGCAGTATCTGCATAGAGACAATAACTTCATCCAGTCGTTGCTCGAACTTACTTGCCGAAATAACGACCAACCCCATTTCAGATGGTAAAGTCTGCAATACAAAATCGTGAGTATATGTTTTTCCTGCCTCCACATCCAGCTCCAGTGTATCGGATTTCATGCCCAGGAATGTGCAGATCAATTTCCGTTTTCCCGGAGAAAGTTGTAACGAGTAGCTTCCATCATTTGCGGCAACAGTACCGGTACTTTTTTCACCCGCATCAATGATCATAGCTCCGGTAAGGGGCTGCTTCTTTTCGGCATCACGAACCGCACCAGTGAGCGTGCCCTTCTCTTGTGCTGATGCTGAAGAAACAAACAGGGAAATTAAAGCAACCAGGAATGTGATCCTGAAAAAAACCGGTACCTGGTATGCTGATCCGGAGTACAAGGACACTTACAGCTTGATCAGTTTTCCGAATGAAGTTCCAGTATTTCCAGTCAGCTGCGCCTTGAACACATAAACCCCGGGAGTAAGCTGTTGCATATCCAGCTTCGAATAGCCCGGAGGCAATTCATAGCGCACAGCCAGTCGGCCGGAACTGTCGTAAATAAATAACTCCGCGGTTTTCCCGGAATTATTTTCCAGCTCAGCGAAATCATCTATAACGTTACCGGTAATATGAAAATTTTCCGCCGAAGCGGCTTCCGGCAAGTTATTCGGATTAAATATCAGATCAATATCGTCAATAATAATGGAGCTGCTGACAACCGGATTTGAAGGACCACTCGAACTGAGTATCCAATATGAAAGTACAGGTGTAGCTGCAGAAAAATAATCTATTGGTGCTGAAAACCGCGTAAATGTACTAACGGGGACATTGGGTGTAAAATAACGGACAAAACCTATTGTATCATTCGTGGCACCTAATAGCACAAACTGGATAAATCCCGAATCAGCTGCTGCAGGTGTGCATTTATACCATCCCACAATACTGTCGGGTCGTTGGGTGTAAGGAATACCTCCCGTTACTCCGTAAGGCGGAGTTGTAATGAGTGTAGCCGTACTGGCAATTCCATTGGCTGTTATCGTAAAAACCGATTTTGTTGTCAGCTTAATTGCATACGTTCCCGAATGGACATCGGCACCAGTCGCCCGGGTACAAGTGAAAACACCGGTGATCGCTGTTTGCGAATTCAGGTTATTCCAGTTATCCGGATCAAAGTGATTTCCAACCTGTGTCCAGTTTTCAAAACCGGGATTGGGAGTGGCGGCATTCTGGGCATTTGTTGATGTAACAAAGGCCATTAATGCAGTTAATAAGATCAAATTGTAAAGTTGCTTCATGGTATTGGATTTACAAGCCTGTAGCAAATATACTAAAATGACAGGAGCCCGATCTCACCTCAAAAGTCCGTTATGAACACTATAATTAACCCTTTTCCTGTAAAATATCCTGCAAAACCTTTTTCCTTAAAAGGCAGGAATAAAAAAAGCCACCTATCGGCAGCTTTTTTTCGGTTGGGAATCAGGTGTTTATTTAACCGTTCAATGCTTCTGCACCAGCAACAATCTCCAGAATCTCGTTGGTAATTGATGCCTGGCGTGCTTTATTATATTGCAGCTTCAGCTCTTTGATTAGCTCTCCTGCGTTATCGGTTGCTTTACTCATTGCCGTCATACGTGCTCCGTGTTCGCTGGCATGTGAATCAAGGATGGCTTTATAAAGTTGGATTTTTATTGACTTCGGAATCAGTTCCAGTACAATCTCTTCCTGGCTGGGTTCAAATATATAATCGTTTACCGTCTTTTGTTTATCTTTTTTTACAGGAGGTGTAATGGGTAACAGCTGTTCGGTAATCACATACTGCACTGCAGCATTCTTGAACTGGTTGTACACCACAACTACGCGATCGAACTGACCGGCTGCAAACTCTTTCATAATCTCTTCGGCAATTTGAGAAACTGAAGCAAAGTTCAGGTGATTGAAAACATCATTCTGATTGCCTTTATATACTGCCTTGTTTTTATTGAAAAAATCAGATCCTTTTTTTCCGATACAAAGAACTTTAACATTACCGTTTCTAACCTGGTCGGAATATGTGTCACCGAGCATTCTGTTTACGGTACGAATTACGTTCGCATTGAAAGCTCCGGCGAGTCCGCGGTTTGAAGTTACAGCTACAATGAGTACCTTGTTCACAGGACGCACTTTCGCGAAAGCACCGCTGCCGGAAGTATCAACACTTTCCGCTACATTCTCCAGGATCTCTTTCAGCTTCGATGCAAAAGGCCGCATTTGCAGGATCGCATCCTGTGCACGACGCAGCTTGGCCGCCGAAACCATCTTCATGGCTTTGGTGATTTGCTGTGTGGAATTCACCGATGTAATACGAACCCTGACCTCTTTTAAGTTTGCCATTTTATTTTCTGGTATTCCTTAACGGGAATGAATCAATTTACTTTCCACTGTATTTAGCAACAAGTTCTTTCGCCACCTTATCGAGTGTTCCGGTGATCTGGTCGTTGAATTCACCTTTCTTGAGTGATTCCAGAATGTTCTTATTATTTGCTTCCAGTACGGCCAGAAAATCTCTCTCAAAATTCCTCACATCCTTCAAAGGCACCTCACGCAACAGACCTTTTGTTCCGCAATAAATAATCGCGATCTGTTTTTCAACTGAAAGAGGTGAATATTGTCCCTGTTTCAGGATCTCCACGTTACGGGCTCCTTTGTCAAGCACCGACTTGGTAGCCGCATCCAGATCGGAACCGAACTTGGAGAATGCTTCGAGCTCGCGGTATTGCGCCTGGTCGAGCTTTAGGGTTCCTGCAACTTTTTTCATGGATTTAATCTGCGCGTTTCCACCCACACGTGATACAGAGATACCTACGTTAATGGCGGGGCGCACACCCGAGTTGAACAGATTCGCCTCAAGGAATATCTGTCCATCGGTGATAGATATAACGTTGGTGGGGATATACGCAGAAACGTCACCCGCCTGTGTTTCGATGATCGGAAGTGCTGTAAGTGATCCACCACCTTTTACTTTGCCTTTCAGCGTTTCGGGAAGGTCGTTCATCTTCGAGGCAATTTCATCTGATTCGATGATTTTCGCGGCACGCTCCAACAAACGGGAGTGTAGATAAAATACATCGCCGGGATAAGCTTCACGTCCTGGTGGACGGCGCAGCAGCAATGATACTTCGCGGTAAGCAACTGCCTGCTTAGAAAGATCATCATAAATAATCAGTGCAGGGCGACCGGTATCGCGGAAAAATTCTCCTACCGCAGCGCCTGCCATCGGGGCGAAGAACTGCATAGGAGCAGGCTCGGAAGCCGTTGCCGAAACAATCACAGTGTAAGCCATCGCGCCGTTTTCTTCAAGCGTCTTCACAATATTTGCAACGGTAGAACCTTTTTGTCCAATCGCAACATAAATACAATAAACAGGTTTTCCCTGCTCGAAAAATTCCTTCTGGTTTATGATAGTGTCAATAGCTACTGCTGTCTTTCCGGTCTGGCGGTCACCAATGATCAGCTCACGCTGCCCACGACCGATAGGAATCATTGCATCGATCGCCTTGATACCAGTCTGCAACGGCTCTTTTACCGGCTGACGATAAATTACACCGGGAGCTTTCCGCTCCAGTGGCATTTCTAAAAGATCGCCGCTGATAGGACCTTTACCATCGATAGGATTACCGAGTGTATCAACAACACGTCCGAGCATACCTTCACCCACATTAATGGAAGCGATCTTACCGGTGCGTTTTACCACATCGCCTTCGCGGATGTCGTTCGATGCACCGAGCAATACAGCTCCCACGTTATCTTCTTCGAGGTTCAATACGATACCACGGAGTCCGTTATCGAATTCAATCAGCTCACCCGACTGCACCTTGGTCAATCCATAAATACGTGCAATTCCATCACCTACCTGCAACACAGTTCCAACCTCCTCGAGTTCATTTTCTGTTTTAAAATCGGCCAGCTGCTGTCTTAAGATTGCTGATACTTCATCCGGTCTTACTTCTGCCATTGTATTTTGATATTAATGTTTTAAAACTTTTCAGTGATTAATTCTGTAAATGCACATTCTTACTCAGGTCGCGGCGCAGTGCATAAAGCTTGCTTGATATTGATGCGTCGATCTGGTTATCGTCCCAGCGGAGAATGTATCCGCCGATAATTTTATTGTCCACTGTTTCCTGAAGCTCGATATCACTCCCGGTATTTTTCTTCAGGATCGATAATACCTGGTTGCGCAGACGATCGTCAATTGGCACTGCGGTAGTAACGTAAGCGGTTTTAATATTTTTATATTCTTTGTAAAGATCAAGAAAGCTTAACGCGATATCCCTGAGGAAATAATCGCGGTTCTTCCTCACAATGATGTGAAGGAACTGGATGGTCACATCGTTAACCTTACCTTTGAAAAGCTGATCGATCACCGCTTCCTTTTTGTAATTATGAATCACCGGTGATTGGAACATTCCTGCAAGCTGACGGTTTCCGCGTATGTACTGCGCGATCAGCTTCAGATCTTCATAAAGCACGTCGACATTATTCTGTTCCTTTCCCAGGTCCAGAAGCGCTTTCGCGTAACGTCGTGCAACTTTTGTTTCAGCCATTGTCTGCTTCTAAAAAATCAATTCATCTTAACTTCGTTCAGCATATCACCTACCAGAGCACGTTGCTTTTCGTCGGTATTTAGCTGCTGGCGCAGGATTTTCTCAGCGATCTCTATAGAGAGATGCGCTACCTGGGCTTTCAGTTCGGTAAGAGCTGCTTTCTTTTCGTTCTGTATGTCTTCACGTGCCATCTTGCGCAGACGGTCAGCTTCTTCCGATGCTTTTGATTTTGCATCATTGATGATTGAATCTTTGGCCTCACGAGCTTCTTTCAATATTAA
>JANWID010000008.1 GCA_025450095.1 Bacteroidia bacterium
GCTGGTCGTCGCCGATAGTTTCGGGTTTACTGTCTTTCAGGTTGAGTTGTTCAACAATCTGGCGTTTCAGTTTTTCCTTAAGTTCAGTCATGCGCCCGTTAAAGAGTAAAGTGTTTTGATGTTTTCAGTATTGAATCGTTGCGAGCCTCCGGTGGCTGCCTGTTCCACTACATATATAAAGGAGTGGTAATGTTCTCCGGCCTTTTCTACCCATCCGCCCACACATGCTTTCAGGGCTTGTTCAGAGAATAACTGGCTGATGTAGGAAACCTGGCCTTCTATATCGTAAGCCTCTGAAACAAAGAAGGCATTTTCCCCTTTAAACCTGTTGCGGATGCAGATTTCGCCGATTACAATATTGGGAAGCGAATATACAAAGACTGCAGGACTTGACACACCGGAATGGAGCCCTTCCAGGTGCCGTAAGTCTGTGTCGAGACTCGAATGGCTATTGCTCAAAACGACACCCACGTCATAGGGGTCGTATTTTGAGCTTAATTGTTTGGAATTCAATAAAATATCTGAGCCAAGAAACCCCAATTTACAGAGTGGATCCATTTTGTGAAATCGGGGATAATTGACTTCCAACGATCGGTAGGCTGCCTCAGAGAATGTATCGAAGTCTCCCTCTTTTGAAAATCTGATCGTACCATCCACTTGAATGGTATTATTTAAAATGTGACTGAAACCGGTAATATTCATAAAAATCAGTCACTTAGTATGTGATGATTAACCGGTGCAAAGTTAGAAATTAGTGACAGGTGACAAGAGGATGCAGAATAAAGATGGAGCATTAGACTTAGTTTGGAATAGTGACCGGCTTGCCCTGAGCGTAGTCGAAGGGTGACCAGTTACCGGTCACTGGTCACCGGTCACTGGTCACTTGCTGATGATCTGCAGTAAGTTTCATCGCTGAAAAAGGCCACTTGTCACTTTTTGCTTCTTGCTTACTACCAGTTTATCCCCATCTGAAAACCAACTTCAATAAAAATCCGTCCTTCATTAAAATCCCTGGGTTCGGGACCGGCCATAACCCTGCTTCCAAAAATTTGATCATAGGGCGAATATCCAAGGTCGCGGCGTTCTCCTGATGCCATGTTGATTCCAAAGCTGGCATACCAATCCATCAAAAATTGCTTATTAAGATATTGACTTCCAAATGCAAGTCCGAACATGATGTTCTGTTCGTATTCTTCAATTGTAGGTCGTGACGGACTAAATTGCATTTCTGTTTCACTTGTAGTGGTCCAGGTTGGCTGGTACGCAGTGAAATTGTAAATTTTGTATTGAAGATTCAGTCCCATATACATTCTCTCAAATCCAAATCTGCTGAAGTACATCCTGGGCATCAGGGTTGCATACCAGCCGAGTTTTGTTTCACGTCCATCATATGAATAATCATCATCCCTAATATCATCACTCATGGAAAAGTTATCCGATCGCTGGTCATCACCCATTTCTGTTTTGTACCAGTCATCGATTGCGTTTCCAAAATAATTCCTTCCTGTTACTCCAATTCCGGCTTCGATGGAAAAAAATTCACCCAGTTCCTTTTCGTAAGCTATGCCATACCGGCCCCATAGAATTGCAGAAATTCCAATTTTGATCGCGTTCCTGTTGAATTGAACGGGTGGTTTCTTTTGCGTCACTTCAGTATTGTAAGTAACAAATCCCTGATTTTTGGTACTATCTGTTTGGGCAAATATGTTTTGAGAGTTAAGAATAAATAAAATAAGACAACAAAATAAAGCTGGGCGATATGTCATATTCACATATATTTGGACGTTACAATAATACGCACCAGAAATACGCAAACAAACACTAAACAGCCATGCACATGATTAAAATTCAACAATGGGTCTTTATTGCCGCTTTATTTGTAGTAAAAATGCCACAAATCGTATTCGCTCAGAGTGCAGCTCCTGGTTCAAAGGAGTTCGCTTATGTAATGGGAACACCTTACAAGGTTATTAATGCAGAGGAGAAATATTACTTCAGTGAGGGCACCGATATTATCAGCATAAAAATTGATGGTAAGGATTTTTTCATTCAGAAATTCGATGGCAAATCACTTAACCAGGTTAGTGTTGCAGAAGTAGAAGACCTTCCAAAAGGATTTTATCTGGAAGGATTCATGAAGGTACCTGGCCATGTACTTTGCTTTTATTCGATAGTTGATAAAGCAACAAAAAAGGACTTGTTGTATTGCAGAAGCATTGATTTCAGCACCGGAACTTTTGCACCTGCTCCTGAATTATTACATACCAGGCAAAATGTATATAGTAAAACTGAGTTTTATCTTTCGGCTGACTCCTCAAAGGTGATGGCAAAATATCGCCTTAAACCCGAATTCAAGGATGATTCTAAAAACATCGATGTAATTGGATTTGCCATTTACGCTTTCGACAACGGTATGAAAATGTTGTGGAGCAAAGAAGTTAAGATGCCTTATACCGAGAAGAAAATGCATAGACTTGGTTATGCAGTTGATTCAGATGGCAATGCGTACATGCTGGCAAAAGTGTTCCTGGATAATTCTACCCGGGAACTTAGCGCCGAAAAATTATCTAATTTCAGGTTTGAAGTTTTAAAAGTTGATGCGGCCACACAGGAATTAAAAGGTACAAAAATTGACCTGGAAGGAAAATACATTACGAATGTATCATTACAGGAAACGCATGATGGTTTCATAACACTGAACGGATATTTTAATTTCATGAATAAAGAAAAAGACCTGGATATTGTAGAAGGTGTATTTCAATGCAAATTGAGTAAAGAAGGTGTTTTGGGTGAATTCAGAACATACAATATACCTGAGGATATCTTAAACCAGGATATAGGCACAGTATCGGATAGCAGTGATGCAAACAAGGAATTCAGTGAGGATAAAAGTATCGGAATGGGAAGTCTTTATCTCGACAAAGTGAAACGGTACAAGGATGGAAGTTCCCTGTTATTTGGCGAGCAGTTTTATACCTGGGAACGAACTTATAAAGATATGCAGGGTAATTACCAAACACGCACTTCATATCATTTCAATAATATCTTGCTTACAAAGATTAATGCAAATGGTGAACTTGCCTGGATGAGAAAATTGCGGAAAAGACAGAGTGGGGGATTAAATCCGGGTGGAATGTCATACCGACATTTTCAAAGCGGAAACTATCATTACCTGTTGTTTCTCGATCACATTAAGAATATAGATCTGCCTCCTGATAAGATGTTGTTTAATCATGTTGACGGATCTGGTGGATACCTGACAGCATATAAGGTAGACGATACCACAGGCAAAGCATCCCGAATTTCTATTTTTAATATCAAAGACGTCAATGGCACGGAGATCTTTCAATTCATGCCAGGCAGGCTGATACAGATCGGCGAAAATGAATTCGTTCTGGAGGCTTATAAGAAAAGCAAGGAAGATGTGCTGATTAAGATTTCTGGAAATGGAGGAGTGTCGGAATAAAGATTATTCCCACCAGCCTCCCAGTTGTAAACCTATTTCTACATAGAGTCGCACAGTAGAGACCTCACGGGGTTTACTACCCACAGCTGGGTGTGAAAATTGTGTTCCGGGAATTGGTTCATACCCTACATCTCTCCGTTCACCATTTACAAAATTTGCTCCCAGGCTCCAGTACCAATCAAAAATAAAATGTTCTCTCAAGGTCTGTATTCCATAGTTCAATGAGATGACCATGTTGTTTTCAAATTCATGGACAGGGGGCAATGAAGGATCGTACTGCAGTTCTCCCAGGCTTGGGGCCAATGAATAAGCATCGAAATTATAATGCTTGTACTGAAAGTTGATGCCCCAATAGTTCCCGTCGAATCCAGCCTGTTGGAAATACATCCTGGGCATCAATGAAACATACCAGCCTAATTCAGCATCGCGATTACTGAAAGTATAATCTTCATCCCATTCATCGTTATAGTAGATGAAATTAGGCGAGTCCTGTTCATCATCTCCATAAGTCATTTCGTTTGCAAGAGCCATCCCCGTCAGATTACGCCCGGTTAAACCAAGTCCGGCTTCAATGGAAAACCGGCTATTCAACTCACGCTCATAAGCAACTCCATACTTACCTATCAAAGGAGCGAAGACTCCCGATTTTAAGGCATTGGAATGATATTTTTTATTCTTTGAACTCTTCATCAGTTTTCTTGGATCGGTGGTTTCATAAGTAACAAATCCCTGGCTTCCAGCAGAATCCACTTGTCCAAAGGAGTGATCGAAAACAAGTAGAAGAATGACTACAATAATTACTTTATGATACATTTTGTGATCCATATCCTTAAATCGTTATTTTTGACGAAGTCATCATTGTAAAAAACATATACACACCAAATCACCAAAAAATTATGCGAATACCCAAATTTCCAATCAAATTATTTCTGGCATTCATTGTCTTTTATGCGATGACAACCAGCTTTGGCTATGCTCAAAGCGCCAGGGCTTCAACCAAGGAGTTTACCTACAAACTCGGAACCCCTTACGAGGTAATTGATGCTCCCGAAAAATATTACTTCAACCAGGGCACTGAAATAATCAGTGTTAAGATGGAGAAAAAGGATATTCATATCCAGAAATTCGACGGGAAAATGCTCAAGCAGCTGAATGTACGGGAAGTTACCGATATGCCTGAAAAATACGTTCACGAGGGTTTTGTTGAAATTCCGGGGAAAGTGGTATTCTTTTATTCGTTATATGACAAATCAAATAAGAAGGAACAACTGTTCGGCCGGTCTATTGAATATAAATCAGGAAACTTTGAATCCAAAGGCCAGCTGCTGATTACTGCTGATGATAAAATAGCAGGCGACATGGTAAATACGTCACGTATGGGTTATGGAATTGAGATAGCCAATAAGTTTGATTTCCACGTATCCGCTGATTCAGCAAAATTGCTTGTCCAGTACAGGATGAAACCTGAATTTAAGGATGATTCAAAGAATTTCGACGTCATCGGTCTTGCAGTTTTTAATTATGAAAATCAATTTCAAAAAGTATGGAGCAAAGAAGTTAAAATGCCCTATACGGAAAAGAAAATGAATATACTTGATTATACAGTCGATTCGCAAGGTAATGCGTACATCCTGGCTAAAGTATATAACGATAATTCAACTAAAGACCGTGACCGCGACAAAAATTCAAATTACAGGTTTGAAATCATTAAGGTTGATGCAAAAACACAACAAACAAAAGGAATCAAAATAGACCTCGAAGGCAAATACGTTACAGATGCAACACTTTGGGAAAGCGAGGACGGATTCCTGACGGTAAGCGGCTATTATAATCTTAAAAACAAGGAAAAGGATCTGGACGAAGTAGAAGGTGTGTTTCATTGTAAACTTACTATGGAAGGCAACATGGGTGATTTCTGGACTTATGATATTCCTTTGGATATCATCAATGAAAACATCGGTAAAAAGGCCGCTTCTAAGAATGAAAAGGAAGAAGACAAGGATAAAGAGGGGGGTGCTGGGTTTGCCAATCTTGATTTGAAGCAAGTAACCCGAATGGCGGATGGAAGTTACCTCCTGGTTGGAGAGCAGTATAAGATGGTAAGTCATACTTCCACTTCTTCAAGTGGAACAAGGGTTACTTATACCTATTACTACAGTAACATGTTGATTACTAAAATTTATCCAGATGGTAAGCTTGCATGGATGGAAAAAATAGCAAAGAATCAAAGAGGGGGTACGAGTCCCGGAGGGATGTCGTTTAAATATTTCCACTTTGGTGATAGTCATTGCTTTTTATTCCTCGATCACGTAAAGAATTTGGAACTGCAAAAAGATCAGAAGCCATTTACCCATGGAGATGGAGCTGGTGGATACCTTACTGCTTATAAGGTTGATGATAAAACTGGTGATGGAGCTCGTGTTTCTATCTTCGATACACGGAATGTAAATGGAACTGAAGTATTCCAGTTTAAGCCAAGCCGGCTGATTGAGATTTCGGATAACGAAGTTGTCCTGGAAGTTTATAAGAAAAGCAAAGAAGATGTTTTAATAAAAATCACCGGAACTGCCGGTGTTGCATCAAAGTAACGAAAGCGTCAATAGTTACGATCAAAAAAGTCCCCTCACTCATCGTGAGGGGATTTTTTTGTACAGGGCAGTTTAAAATTCAGGACTAAACATGAACATCCGCGGAGCTTTCTGCACGTCCTCCCGCAAAAGAAAAGCAAGAAAAGAAAGAAGGGCCAGAAAAGTAATTTATACGGAATTTCATCAGGATTTTTTTCTACGGGAGGCTCGAATTAATTTTTTGAGAGGCGGGGGGGGGCGTGTGGGCACACACCCCAAAAAAAATAAATGAAAAAAATGTAAGATAAGGGAGGTGGGCCGAGCCGGGAAAAAAAAAAA
>JANWID010000009.1 GCA_025450095.1 Bacteroidia bacterium
ATCAGTTTTGATGTACCCTTTCCACCAAATTATGGAGGTGTGATCGATGTGTTTTTTAAGGTGAGAGCGTTACATGAAAAAGGTGTGAAGGTACACTTGCATTGTTTTCAGTATGGGCGCGAAAAGGCGACCGTGCTCACTAAATTTTGTCATACCATTCATTACTATCAGCGAAACGTTGCAAAGTCGCAACTTTTCATGAAGCAACCTTATATTGTTATTTCAAGGACTTCGGATGAATTGATGAACAACCTGCTCAAAGATGAATATCCCATTTTATTTGAAGGAATCCATACCTGTAACATCCTGGGTGATGATCGGATCCGTGACCGGATAAAAGTAGTTCGTACACACAACATCGAGCACGATTATTACCAGAACCTGGCTAAGGTGGAAGGAAATATTTTTAAAAAATACTATTTCTTTAATGAAGCCAGTAAACTGGAAACTTTTGAATCGGTTCTGCAGAATGCACATATCATAGCTGCGATTTCACGAAACGATACTGCGTATTTTGATAAAAAATACGGCAATGCATTTTACATTCCTGCCTTTCATTCCAATGAACAGGTGCATATTACGCCCGGGCGGGGAAACTTTACTTTTTATCATGGCAATCTCGCTATTGGTGAAAATAATGAGGCTGCGTTATATCTTGTGAATGAAATTTACAACCAGCTGAAACTTCCGTTGATCATTGCCGGGTCGCGACCAACTACTGATCTTCGAAACGCGGTTGCGAAAAAAAATCACATCACACTCATCAGTGATCTCACCACGAAACAAATTCACCAGTTAATTAACGATGCACACATAAATGTTTTGCCTACTTTCCAACCCACAGGCATAAAATTGAAGTTGCTTTCGGCGTTGTACAATGGACGTTTTGCTGTTGTGAATCCAATGATGGTTGAAAATACCGGTTTAGAAATGCTCTGTGAAGTTGGGGCAACACCTGCTGAAATCCGGGAAAAAATCACAAGACTTATGGATACAGATTTCCGTGCCAGTGATATCCGCACCCGGGAAAAAATTCTGTATGAAAATTTTTCAAACAGTGTGAATGTCCAGAAACTGATGGACCTTATTTATTCGACAGGAAAAGGATTATTTCCTCAATTCTGAGACTGGTCGAAAACTTTACCCAGTTCAAATTTGATGATTCTTGCAGGATACTATTCGATCAATGAATAATTGTGTGTGGCCATCACCACAGCTGTTCCATTCCTGCTGATTTCAAAAAACAGGATCATGATTTCATTAGAGGTTTCAGGATCGAGGTTACCACTGGGCTCATCGGCCAGCATTACATCAGGATCATTCAGCAATGCCCGGGCAATGGCTAAACGTTGTTGCTCACCACCCGACAATTCATGAGGAAGCTTGAAGCCTTTGGTGCCAATACCCACCTTACTCAAAACTTCATTTATCCGGTCATTGATTTTGACAGAATCATTCCATCCTGTTGCTTTCAGAACGAATTCCAGGTTCTCTTTGGCTGTGCGATCAGAAAGTAATTGAAAATCCTGAAATACAATACCCAATTTCCTTCTCAAAAACGGAATTTCCTTATTTTTAATCTTGCGAAGATTGTATCCTGCAATGGAGCCTTCACCCTGGGTAAGCTTGAGGTCACCGTAAAGAACTTTCAAAAGGCTGCTTTTGCCACTGCCAGTTTTACCGATGAGATAAACGAATTCACCTTTATTTACATTCAGGTTAACATTATTCAGTATCAGATTTTTTTGTTGAAAGATACTAACGTTCTCCAGGTTGATGATACGTTCCTCTGTCATTGTGCTCATTTATAGTTCCAGTTTTAACACTTTTCCAAATGGGATTTCATTGATAATGGTCTTTACCTGGCTTTCCTTATCCGCCAGGCCACATTTCAAAAGGGCCTTTTCCGGCCTGTCGACCCTGAAATATGCCAACAGCGTAAAATTATCATCACGCAACTGCACATAATCGGGAATCTTGGCTTTGCCTTTTATTTTGAGAATGTACATTTTTCCTTTATCCATACGACAATGCAAACATAATCAAACCCCGGTGAATAATTTCCGGATCGCCATACTAAAATGTTTGTTGTTTTTGTTAATGCTTGCACATGGTGGCTGAATCTCTAAAATTAAAACATGATCCGGGAACACGCCCGGATAGCGAGTTTTCACCATTACCATGTTCATAAAATTCCCGCATGGGGAAATAAACACGGGCCTAATGCCGTTTGTAAGAATTAATTTTGCCTGCATCCTATCCCTCTCCTAAGATTATGAAAAACAACACGTTGTTGAGATATATTCCCATTATTTTCATTTATATTGTTTCCTGGTTGCCTGTTACTGCGCAACAACAGGAAATACATTACGATCCCGGAAAAAAATACAGGCTTGCGCATGAACTATTTCAGAAAGAAAAATACAGCGCTGCGCGTGACCTGTTTCGTGAATTTCTTGATCAGAAAGATATACTCAATGTGAACGACAGGATCAATGCCGAATACTATATGGCGCTCAGCGGTGCTGAACTGTTTCATCCCGATGCCGAAAATGAACTCATACAATTTACACAAAACCATCCTGAAAGTCTGAAAGCAAAGCTGGCCTATTTTCATGCCGGTAAAATTTTATACAAGCAAAAAAAATACAAGAAGGCAGTCGATTACTTTGAAAAAACAGACATCAGCTATCTTGAAAACGAAGAAATACCGGAATACTATTTCAAGTTGGGATACAGTTATTTTTCAGTAAAAGATTACCAGCATGCCAGCAAAAGTTTTCATGAAATCCTGCAGGTGGAATCCAAATACAAAACTGCAGCGAATTATTATTACGCGCATGTTGCTTACCAGACTAATAATCTGTATACTGCCCTCGAAGGATTTACAAGACTGAAAGATGCTGAAAGTTTCGGACCCATTGTACCTTACTACATCATACAGATCTACTACGAACAACAAAAATATGATGAAGTAATTACCTATGCGAAAACATTGGAGGGTCGGGCTGACGTCAAAAATACCGCTGAGATCAGTCGCTTTGTTGCGGAATCATATTACAAAAAGGGTCAGTATGAGGAAGCCCTGAAAATGTTCGAAGATTTCGAACGGAATTATCCTCGTCTTAGCAGGGAAGACCTATACCAGCTTGGGTATTCCAATTATAAACTGGGCAAGTGTGAAAAGGCGGTAAAATATTTTGAAAAGGTTGTGAGTACCCAGGACAAACTCCAGCAGGTTGCGTATTACAACCTTGGTGATTGCTTCTTAAAAATGAATAACAAACAAAGCGCACGCAACGCTTTCCAGTTTGCATCTAAAACCGATTATGATAAAGCTATCAAAGAGGAATCGCTGTTCAATTATGCCAAACTCTCTTTCGAATTATCGTACCAGCCTGTCGCTATCAATGCTCTGAATGAATTCATCAAATTATATCCGGCTTCAAAATATATTGATGAAGTAAATGAGATCCTGGCGCAGTTGTACATCACAACCAAAAATTATAAGGATGCTTTAGTCGCACTTGATAAAATAAAGAGCAAATCACCCAAGGCAAATGCAGCATATCAAAAAGTGGCGTATTTCAGGGCGATTGAATATTTCAACGACCGAGATTACGAAAAAGCAATTGGATTTTTTAATAAGGCTATAACAACTGAAGTGGATCCGAAAATCAGGGCGCAGGCCATGTACTGGAAAGCGGAGTCCATTTATAACCAGCAAAAATATGAAGCTGCAATAAAACAGTACCGGATTTTTATTTTCAATCCCGGGTCCATAAATACACCCATGTATAACACTGCGAATTACAATATGGGGTATTGCTATTTTAAGCTTGAAGATTATAAGGAAGCCAATAACTGGTTCCGGAAATATGTACATAACAAAGCTGAAACTGATGCTCCGAAATATAATGATGCGCTTATACGAACCGGTGATGGATTTTTTGTAACCAAGGATTACGATAACGCGATGTTATTTTATGATAATGCCATAGCATCAAAAGCGAAGGCATCCGATTACTGTATGTTTCAAAGCGGTATCATTCAGGGAATCAGGGGAAATATGAAAGGTAAGGTAAGTACCATGAACCAACTCGTAAATACCTACCCGAAATCAACCTACATCGACGATGCAGCATATGAAAAAGGCACCGCACTGATGGCCCTTGAAGATTACAGGGGCGCCGAGGAAGTATTCCGAAAAGTGATGCGTGATGTACCGGGCAGTGAGTATGCGAAAAAATCGCTGCTGAAAATTGCACTGGTTCAATACAACCTGAAACAGGATAATGAAGCGCTGAACACCTACAAGGATGTGGTGAAAAAATATCCATCTTCACCGGAGGCTATGGAAGCATTGACCGGTATAAAAAACATTCATGTGAGCAATGGAAACCCGCAGGCATATTTTGATTATGTAAAAACCGTTTCCCCGGCAAGCATCAGCGAAGGCGCACAGGATTCTATCACCTACGAAGCAGCTGAAACGCTTTACATGAAAGGTGATCATGGGAAAGCATCGAAGAATTTCGAAGATTACCTGGCGAAATTCCCCAATGGAAATTTCGTGATGAATGCCACATTTTACAAAGCAGAATCTGATTACAGGGCTAATGATTTTGATAAAGCTTTAACAGGTTACCTGTACGTAACTGAACAGCCCAGGAATATTTTTACTGAAAAATCATTGTTAAAGGCCGGATCTATTCATTATAAAAAAGGTAATTATGATGAGGCTCTCAAAAATTTCGACAGACTCGAGGAGATAGCTGATTTCAGGGATAATATAGTGGAAGCGCAAGCCGGTCAAATGCGGAGTCATTACAAAAAAGGTGAATATGAAAGCACCATCACCCAGGCACGAAAGCTCATTGATGGCGATAAAGTACCGAATGAGTTACGCACCGAAGCCAACCTGTTGCAGGGCCGTTCGTCAATGGCGTTGAATGATTTGCAGACAGCCGGTGATGCCTTCGCTGTGGTTGCTAAAATTCCAAACAGCGAGAGTGGCGCTGAAGCGAAATACAGCCTTGCATTGATCCAGTACAAACTCAACAACTTCAAGGAATCACAAAAAAAGTGTTTCGATGTGATCAACCAGGTGCCAACTTATGAATACTGGATCGGGAAATCATTTATCCTGTTAGGTGACAACTATGCGGCTTTGAAGGATCCGTTCCAGGCTAAGCATACGTATCGTTCGGTGATCGAAAATTATGAGAAAAACGCAGCCGATCCGGAAGATATCAGGGACATTGCCCAACAAAAACTGGATGTCATTGAAAAAGGCGAACATGAATCGCAACAAAAAGAAATAGAAGAAAAAGAAAAAACTTATTTCGGTGCTGAAAATGATACGACAGGAGGTGACCATGAATAATCAATCACGGATCCCGAGCAATTTAAAATTCATGACTCGTAAATTACTATTCACTTCACTTGCTGTTACCTGCTTCATCACCACATCGTGGTCGCAGCAGGGAAACCTGGGTGATGAACAAATCAATGTTGTGAAAGCCTATCAGCCTACCCTTTCCGATGCTTTCAAAATAAGCGATGTGCCGGAACGTGATACAGCAGTTGGGTACACTCCTGACATGAAATACAGTGTCAGCCAGATACAATACCAGACTGTTTATACGATTTCTCCAATAAAACCCTTAAAAATCAAGGATGAGAATATCAAAAAACTTTACCGGGGATTCATCAAAGCGGGATATGGAACCAAGAATACACCGTATGGAGAAATTTTTTATAACAGCCTTCGTTCCAAATCAGCTGACGCCGGAATACACCTCAGTCACATATCATCTTCGGGCGATATTAAAGAGTACGGATTTCCCGGTATGAGTGAATCGGGTGTGAAAGTGTTTGGTACCAAATTTTTTGATAACAATTTGTTGCGTGGCGAAATCGGTTATAACCGGTTGCAATATCACTATTACGGTTATAACGACCCTCCTGATATTTTTTCGAAATCGCAGACTAAGCATGCATTTGACGATGTATTCGGCAATTTCATTTTCAAAAGTTCCGATAAGGATGCGGATGACCTTCGCTATACCGGCGGAATATCTTTCTACAATTTTACGGATAACAGAGATAATGATGAAAGTGATTTTATTTTCGACGCGTGTATTGGAAAAAAAATAAATGATTTTGATTTAGGTGCGGATGTGAAGGTCGATTTCCTCCGGTACGAAAATAATTCATATGGTTCTGATAGCCGCGGGATCATCCGTGTAAACCCTCGTTTTGTAAAGGTATTTGATCGTCTGAAACTAACGGCTGGCGCCAATGTGCCGATTGAGATCAACGACATTACAAAATACCATTTATACCCACATGTCCGGGTAGATTACACTCTTATCCAGGACGTGATGACTGCATTCGGACAATTGACCGGCAACCTGGAGCGCAACAGTTTCAGGATGTTTTCAAAGGAAAATCCATTCATAGGAATGGACTTCCGACTTGAAAATACGAATAACAAACTCGACATTTCGGGAGGATTTAATGTGAAGCTCGACAGGCAACTTGCATTTATCGGGAGTATTGCATTCCGCAGACTTACCAATGATGCATTTTATTACAACCTGCCGGCTTCAAGTACGCTGGTTGTTTATGATGTATTATATGAAGATAATTCGCAAACGAATATTCATGCTGAAATTATTTTTGACCAGGGTGAAAAAACCAGCTGGAGTGTTGCTGCTGATTATTTCGCAAATAATTTATCAGGTGATGCGAAGCCCTTGTTCCGTCCCGATTTCAAATTTACACTCAACGGAAGCTACACCATGGCTGACAAAATTTATCTCACTACGCAATGGTCATACGTGACCTCCCGTTATGCGATCAATTATGAAGCCACCGGTGGCGCATATACGACGTTAAAAGGGTATATTGATGCAAACCTGGGTGTGGAGTATAAATACACCAAAGTGATGTCGTTTTTTGCCAATCTGAACAACTTTACCGCATCCAAATACTCACGCTGGTATAATTACCCATCTTACCGTTTTGGAGCCATGGCGGGGCTTACTTATTCATTCTAAGTTAATGGCCTGATAATCAGGTCCTATTTTTCTTTAAAAACCCCCGCTTCCAATACCTGGAACGGGGGTTTTTCGTTTATTCACAATACACCCCTTTTTTGTTGATAAATTATTACCAAAAAGCACCGAAATACCTATGAAAATACAGGGCTCGTAACGTTAAAAATGCTATCTTTGC
>JANWID010000010.1 GCA_025450095.1 Bacteroidia bacterium
ACGAAGAATAAATTCGCTAATGCATCCTTTTCGGTAAGCCCTGCCTTTCTAAATGCAAAGGCAATCAGGTCGGCGATGCCTGTTGCAGCGGAGCCGGCACCCAGGAACATGATTTTTAATTTTGCAACATTTTTTTTAGTAATACGTGTTGATGCCAGTACTCCTGCCAATGCAACAGAGGCAGTCCCCTGGATATCATCATTAAAACAAAGAACCTTTTCCTTATAGTAGTTGAGAATACGGTATGCATTCGGAGTAAGAAAATCCTCGAACTGAATGAGTGCATGAGAAAAATTGGCCTGAACCGCTTCAATAAATTCCATCACAATTTCATCATAAGCTTTTCCTTCCAATCGCCTGTGTGGATAACCAAGATATAATGGATCGTTAAGATATTCCTCGGTGTTTGTGCCAATATCGATCATTACCGGGAGACAAAACCGCGGGTTGATACCACCGCAGGCTGAATAAAGAATAAGTTTTCCAACCGGAATTCCCATTCCATTGGAGCCTAGGTCACCCAACCCAAGGATACGCTGTCCGTCGGTGACAACAATAACTTTTACATCTTTCTCGGGCCAGTTCTTGAGTATTTCAGCAATATGTCCTTTATCATTTGGAGTAATATAAAAGCCTTTGGTTTGCGCAAACAAATGCGAATATTCCTTACAGGCCTGTCCAACCGTAGGAGTATAAACTATAGGCAGCAACTCTTCGATATTTTCAATTAAGGTACGGTAAAACAACCGCTCATTCCGGTCCTGTAAGGAAGAGAGGTACGTATACCTTTCCAGGTCTGTTTTTTTATTCCGGATATTCTCCATCACCCGGGCCACTTGTTTCGCCTGATCCGACACTACCCATGGAAGTAATCCCTGCAGACCGTATTTCTTTCGTTCTTCGAGTGTGAAGGCCGTAGATTTGTTGATTGTAGGGTCCTTTAAATACCTGAGGTTTTGTTTCATGATACAGTGTTAATTCAACAGTAATTCGATAGAAAATGGATCGGTTAATATTCAGTGAATTTACTGAATTTTTAAACTGTAATGTATTGATTCCGATATTTCCATTTCATATACACCCATCCTGAAAATCCTTCTGCTACACAAAATAAAAACCATAGCATTGGGTTTCTTCCATTAAGAATCACGCAGAATACTGTTGTTAAAAAAATAACCAACCCAAGATACATCCAGAAACGATCGTAATAAAACGGGTTGTCATGATTCCTTACGGAAGGAATTAAGCTTTTATCAGGAAGCAAAAGAACTTTTAGTTTCTGATAGTCCCATATCAATAAAAAAATATTCGCCAGCAGCATGAGCCCGGTAATAACCGGGGTTCCTCCAAATTCATAGGATATGGTAATCACAAACACATTAACCGAAATAGCAAAAAAGGCAACGGCGCCCAATGTTGCATAAACCTGTGTCATCAATAATAAGCTAGTCAAAACCTGGCTCCATCCTAAAAATTCCCAATAAAATCCTGAACGGTACAGCGTTTCAAAAAAATGTGGAAAAGTGTTGATGGGTGCGTCCGCTCCGCTCAAAGTCATAAAGCGCTCACCCATAATTTTCGGTACCGATGAAAACACATATGCGCCTCCGATAAGATACCGAACATAAATCACAAATACCTGCAACCAACGATGTGCCCTAAGTGCACTGAGCCTGGCCAGTAATTTTAAGGACATGGTGTCAGGGATTCACATCTACTCTCCGGGACGCGCCCTTTGAATTGATAAACTGAACATAGGCAACCTTTTTACTGACACGAAGTGTTCTCGATGATTGAGAAAGGTAACCTGAGCCATAAGGAAGTTCAACAATATGCTTCGAACCATCCTTATTCACAACTTCCGATTTAAATTCAAGCGGGGCAGGTGAAATAGTTTTATCGTTGACAGTTTTTCTGTCGCGCGAAAAGGCTTGCATGGCAGAATTGTTATTGCTTACCAAAATGACTTCACCCCCATTCTTCATATCGATTTTTACCATTGCTTTAGCATCGCGGGGTGTATAAAAACCACTTTGACTTAATTTTTCAGGTGTAAATTTACCATGTCCATCACCCTTCAGCAAAAGGCCGTTTCCGGCATCATGGCGATCCAGTTCAGGCTCCGTAGCATATGAATTACCAGTCAACGAAATATCAAAATTACCATCATCATCAAAATCATCAGTCAATATTCCGTAAGTAGGCGAAAACTGGGCTTCAATAGGAAGATCGATCAATGAAAATTTACCACTTCCTTCATTTCGCAAATACCCGGTTGAAAAATCGTAGCTATAATAAATTTTAACGTCCTTCATTTCCCCGGGCGTGAAAATCTGATCTACAGTTTTATCGGCATAATCAGCATAACGGATCAGTTTTTTCTTTAAAGGCCGTATCTGGTCAGTCATATCATCGCGATTGTAAATCGGATAGCTGATGCCATCGGAATAAAAATAACAAACAATAGCATCGAGGCTTCCGTTTTTATCGAAATCATTTGCATAAACGCAGGCTGGTTTTGAAGGCGAAGCTTTTATTTTATTATTCAACCCAAAATTTCCTACTACATAATCCATATCACCATCATTGTCGAAATCAGCTGGTGCAATACTATTCCACCATCCACCCGATTGATTCATCCCGGAGTTGCTGGTTACATTCACGAATTGACCATTTGAATTTTTAAAAAAAGAAATAGGCATCCACTCCCCGGCAACTATGATATCAATTTTCCCATCATTGTCGAAGTCGGTCCAAAGTGCCGTGCAGGTCAGTCCAAGGTATTCCAGGTCGGGCGCAACAGTTTCAGTCACATCCGTAAATTTGCCCCCGGTATTATTTAAAAGGTAACTTTTCGCAGGCAATGGATAATTACCAGGCACCAACCTTCCACCCACAAATAAATCAAGATCACCATCGGCATCATAGTCGGCAGCAGTGACGCATGAAGAACTGACTCCCATTGGAGGAACTGCTCCCTGTTGATGCGTAAAATTTCCTTTGCCATCATTTGTATAAAGACGGGACTGGTATTGTTCCGAAAGATTATAAACTTCTGAACCGCCGCTCGCCACGAACAGATCAACATCTCCATCATTATCTGCATCAAAAAAGAGACTTCCCATATCTTCAAAATGTTTATCATTTTCAATCGTTGGTATCGCCCTGGATCCAAATGTACCATCCGCTTTTTGAAGAAAGAGTTTTCCAGCCTGGTTCATAGCTCCGCCGACATAAAAATCATCGGCACCATCGCCATTCACATCACCTACTGCAATGCCAGGTCCGTTTTGTGAAAATTTATGTGGTAGTAACGGTTCATTTTTGAAATCAATAAAATCGTTTTCGGTATGAACAAAATTAATTTTACAGGAATTTGTACAATCCTTGAATAATGGTGCGGCTAAAATCTTTTCATCATCCTTATGAGCAAGAGCTTCTGCGTGCCGGAAAGTGATGGCTGTATTCGGTTTAATGGCATTCGTAACCTGTGATTTACCATCGGGCCACAATACTTCAACCTTGTTCACAGAATTAGATTTTCCCAAACCAAAATGAAGGCAATTATCCACGGAGGAGAGATACCCCCTGGTGGGATAATTTACCTTCCTGTGCACACCGGAAGAATCATATACTGTGACAACAGCTCCAATGCCGCCTCTATTATTACCTTCACCTTCGAGCTTTACATTCAAAAATTGATTCCCTGTAGTTCCGACACAATTATTTTGATAAATAAGAGCCGTATCATTGACATTATTTACAACCAGGTCGAGGTCGCCGTCATGATCGAGGTCACCATAAGCTGCACCATTTGAAAATGCCTGTTCACTTAACCCCCACTCAAGAGCCATATTGGTGAAAGTAAGATTACCATTATTTTTATACATGTAATTCTTAAGCTTTACGGAAGGTGTTGTATTAAGCATAGCAAGACCCGCATTGTAGGGACCATGCTTTTCTCTTAGTTCCGTATGACGGTACATAATAAAATCCATGTTGGTCATATCCCTGACGTATCCGTTAGTAATATAGATATCATTAAACCCGTCATTATCATAATCGGCGATTAAGGGAGCCCAGCTCCAGTCTGTTTTTGAGATGCCCGACAATTCACCAATTTCGCTGTAGGATCCGTTGCCATTATTTAACTGCAGCGAATTTTTCATCAGCTGGTGACCAAATCCGTTCTGGATTTTCATCATGTACTTATCATAATTTTCTGGTCCACCCATAATTTTTTGCCGGTGATTATCTTCGGGAAGCATATCCAGTTGAACCAGGTCTTCAAGGCCATCATTGTTAATATCCCCGATATCGGAACCCATTGAAAAATGCGAAGTATGTCGCATGTACGTGTACAACTTATCGGTAAACGTGCCGTTCTTATTATTGATATAAAGAAAATCAGGCATCAGGTAATCATTGCAAACATAAATGTCGGGCCAATTATCGTTATTGAAATCGGTGATACTAACGCTAAGGCTAAACGCGTAACTGGCTACTCCGGCTTCTTTAGTAGTATTCGTGAAAGTGCCATTTCCATTATTCCGGAATAACTGCGCGCTCATTTCAGGATCATACTTTGAATTTCTGACAAACTTGTTATTTATGATCTCTTCATTTGTAATTGGATGGTTCAGTAAAAACAGGTCGAGATCGGTATCTCCATCATAATCAAAAAATGTCGACTGCGTGGAAAACCCGGTGTTATCCACACCATAGGCGTGAGCGCTTTCCGTAAAAGTGAGGTTACCATTATTGATGAAAAGCAAATTAGCTCTTGCTCCAGGTGAATTTTTAACATTTGACCGGCAGATATAAAAATCGATAAATCCATCGGCGTTTACATCACCGGTTGCGACACCTGTACACCATCCTCCGGTGGTAAGCCCTGACTTAGATGTAATATTTTCAAACTCCATGTGTCCTTTGTTAAGATACAATTGCGACATGGATTGATTTGCTGTGAACAAAATATCGGGGAGATTATCATTATTGATATCGGCAATAGCAACGCCACCTCCATTATAAATGTATTCAAATTCAAATACATTAAACAAATCCGATTCAACAAGTGTATTAATAAATTGAACTCCTGAATGTGCAGGTGGTACGCTTGTAAAAAGTTTTTCGCTGACCTTCGCAGGCTCCTCCACAACCTTTTGCTTTTCCTGTGAACATGCTCCTAAAAAAACCCCAATCATTAATAGATATGAATACGGAATAAAATAATTGTTCCAGGTTGTATGTTTCATGAATTCAATTTTAGTCCTATTGTGGTTAATAGTCACTTGTTTTCATCATAACTCAATTGCCCGCCCTGACCTGCTTTATCCAATACCATTTTCCCAACTTTTTTACCTAAAATTTTTCCAGCTTCATTTCCCCAATGAAAATGAATGCCACCATAAAGTCTGCTCATTGCAGCTTCGTTGGAAGCATCATAAAAAGAATCAAATGATCTGATTGGTAAACCGAATGGAACTTCAGATGAGTCAGTGAATGTATAGTTTTCGCCAAATAAGCCAGTCAACACCGTGGCCGCTGCCGCTGAAACCGTGCTATGTCCACTGGGAAATTCAGGGAAAGGTGGTGTTTGCAAATAAGGCGACCAATCTTTATCGATGTATTTTTGAATGTATGTAACAGGACGAATCGTGGAAAAACTATACTTGGCATCCCAACATGCAATGAATGCATCATACAATGCAACTGCTGTAAGTGAAAAGGTAAATGCCGCCTGGGATTGAGTAAGTTCTTTTTTGCGGACAACATCTCCAGTGATGGCCATCCAGTGTCCGCCTGGAGTCATTTTTTGTGAGAAGAATGTTGCATGTCCGAAGTGACTTGATACATTCGGATTGTCATCCCAGAATTTAATGATGGAAACCTGTTCACTGTCGAGGGCAAGTCCAACATTACGGACTTCGAGTGCTGCATTACTAAAAATTGAATTTTTTTCAGTGCTGAAGGGTAAAATTGAATCGGGAGAAAACATGGAACAACTATCAAGAACAAATGTATGAAGCAGTTTCCAGTTGGGTTCAACACCCTGCATATAATCCGGAGGTGTTGGCTCCCATGAACCCGGAGCATTTTTCAAAACATAACGGGTCATACTACGTGTTTTTTTGAACATGTCTGTTGAAGCACGTTTCAGAATTATTTCTGCTACTCGATTTCCATATGCTACCGATTGTTCCATAATTTTTTCAGAAATTCCTGATTTAGCCATCGAATCAATGGTACTTCGATAATAATCTTTCAAAATATTTTCCGAATACACCAGTTGAGCACCAACAGTAGTGAATGCAGTTAATGCCGAAATTGTCAAATTGATTTTACCTGATGGTGGAGGAGGAATAGAATCAAATCCAATCAAATTTGCTGTAATGCTTTTTGCGTTTGGAGATTCGTATTTCAGGATTTCATATGCAGCAAGATTGGGATATGCATCTATCCGGCTTGACACAGGTGGTGTGAATAAATCCTGGATGATGGATTTAGTCAGCACATGGTTCCATTCGCTTATAACTGTTCCATCTGTATAATCAAATGGCTTGGGATCGATCGTAAAACATCCGGAAATTAAAAAAACACTGATCAGGCATGCAACTCTATTTTTAATCATAAAGGTGATTTTGGATAATGTATTGTCCTTCTGGTAAAGGCTACGAATTACGAATATTTACGGATCTACTAATTTCAAAAAAACAAACAATAGACAGGTGACCGTTGACTGATGACCGATGACTTTTTTAATATTTTTTACCTAAACGATAAGCAATAGAAGCATTGATCAGGTAATCGGCAAAAGCAGCATCGCCATGGTGATCGACTGATGGATCCATTTTGTCGCGTTCCAGATCGCTATAACTCTTGGTCCGGTTTCGATAGAGGGCCACAGGTACACTTACAAAAATATTCCAGCGGGTCGACATCATGGAAATTCCTGGTTCGGCTGAAACAATGTAACCTGGTCGGCGAAATCCT
>JANWID010000011.1 GCA_025450095.1 Bacteroidia bacterium
CAAAGCCGGAGATCTCTATTTCAAGATTTTTGAAACATACCCTGATGATATCCTGGGGGATGATGCGCTGTATCGCCTGGCGTTATTGAATGAGATCAACCTGAAAAATAAGGATCGTGCCCGTGAACTCTATGAATTGCTGCTTACAAAATACCCCGGGTCGCTTTTTGTAGTCGATGCACGGAAGCGTTTCCGTTCCTTACGTGGTGACGGGGTCAATTAAGTAACTGCAGAATCACTCATGATAATATATAATGTGACAATTAACATCAACCATGACGTTCATGATGAATGGCTCCGGTGGATGAAAGAAGTTCATATTCCTGATGTATTAAAAACCGGCATGTTTACCGGGAGCAGTATGATGCGGCTTTTGGGAGATGAAGATTCGGGGGGCACTACATACGCTATTCAATACACATGCGCCACCTTGGCTGATTACCATCGCTATCAGAAAGAATTTGCTCCCGCACTTCAAAAAGAGGTTGCTGATAAATACAGGGATAAATTCGTTGCATTCCGTACATTATTGGAAACTGTCTGAAATATGTTGCGTTATTTCCTTGCAGTAATCCTGTTCCTGGTTTTTACTGATTCACATGGTCAGAATAAAGGAGACGATCAATTATTGTTTGAAAGTATGCTTCAGAGTATTGAGAAAGTGCAAACCTGCACTTTTGTTCTGAACCTTGAGGAACGTGTATTTGACAACATAGGGAAAGCAGAATTCGTCACCAAAGTGAATGTGAATCCATTTAAGGTTTATGCTTATTCAGTATTTCCTAACCCGGGTGCGGAAGCATTATATGTAGACGGTGAGAATAATGGGAAAGTGCTGGTGAATCCAAACCGGTTTCCTTTTATCAACCTGAACCTTACTGTAAACAGTATGCTTCTGAGAAAACGACATCAATTCAGCATGCTTGAATTTGGATTTTCATATATCCACGACATACTAAGCAGAAATATGATGAAGCATGGTGCCAGGTTTTTTGAATCACTATCGCAAAAGCAGGACACTACCTACAACAATCACACATATCATGTTCTTGAAATCAGCAATAACGTGTTTGGCAAAACAACATATACAGTAATGGAAGGCGAAAACGTAACAGATATTGCAAGAAAACTCCTGGTCAACGATCATATGATTCTTGAAATGAACGAAAATATTTCCGATTACGATGACGTCAGTAAAGGTCAGGTGATAGTGGTGCCGAACAGTTTTGCAAAAAAAATTGTTTTGTTTATTGATAAGATCAACTTACTTCCGTTGGTGCAGTTGATATATGATGATAAAGGTTTTTACAGTAAGGTTGAAGTTTCATCATTCCGGATGAATCCTGTTATTCCAGGCGAAGAATTCTCAAGTGAATTTTCAAAATATCATTTCTGATGCGATCGCCGGTAAAACCTCTTAAAGGACTCGGGCAGCATTTTCTGAATAACCCGGAAACCGCCAGGCGCATCGCAACATCACTGGAAAAAAGTGATGTATATAACCAGGTACTGGAAATTGGTCCGGGCACCGGGGTTCTCACTCAATACCTTCTCAATTTACCTGAAAAAAAACTGTATTGTATCGAAGTGGATGAACGGTCTGTAGATTACCTTCAAATCAATTTCCCGGAACTTAAGGGAAAAATCATGCACGGTGATTTTCTTAATGACCCGCTGAAATTTCTCGGGAATGAACCCTTTGCGGTAATTGGTAATTTCCCTTACAATATTTCGTCCCAGATTTTATTCAGGATTCTGGAATTTTATGAAAGAGTTCCGGAATTGGTTGGTATGTTCCAGATGGAAGTTGCGCGACGTATAGCCACTGGACCGGGATCAAAGGATTATGGAATTCTGAGTGTATTACTGCAGGCACATTATGATATTGAATACCTTTTCACTGTCCCTCCCGATCAGTTCGTACCACCACCAAAAGTTCAATCGGGTGTAATCAGAATGATTCTTAAAAAAGATCATCAACTGCAATGCGATCCTGTACTCTTTAAAAGAATTATAAAAACCGGTTTTAATCAACGACGTAAAACGTTGCGTAACTCCATCAAATCTTTATTACCTGACGATCGCACTAACATCCCCTATCTCGATAAACGGCCGGAACAATTGCATTTTACTCAATTTGTTGAATTAGCATTGCTGTTGGCAAAGTAGGCAGAAAGCAGCAGGCAGTATGCAGCAAGCAGTCGGCAGTCAGCAGAAAACAATTTGCGACGATGTTTGTGAAATGACTATAATAAGTTTTTTGTATATCAATTCTAATTCAAGACTATTTAATTTTGTCGACTGCCGACTGCTTGCTGGCGACTGCCAACTGATTTAGGGATTTCGTTTGAGAATTATACTTACTTTTGCACCGGCATCCAAAGCTTGTTAGGTGAGGTTACTGAATGAAAAAAGGCTGCTGCCCGGAAATGTCGAGAGACGCCAATGGGTAGAACAGGCATAGTCGAAATAAGGCTTTGCATAACGCAGCTTCCCGGATCAATCGGGATAAGTCATTCTGAACTAAAGCTCAACGAGGGGCTTTTGTTGACTGAATTCTATTACCGTACAGGAACTGTGGTTTACCACTTAAATTTTCCATGTAGCAGGTCTTTTCTTTAATCCGGATTCACTGCACCAGTCCTACGCATATTGGTTGCAGTGAAACATGGAGATCGATAACAACAAAACAGATATTCAGGGGCTGCTCGAATCGCGCGACCTGCAGGGGCTTAAAAGTCTGCTGACAGATTGGGTTCCGGAGGAGCTGACACTGTTGTGCGAGGACATGGATATTCAAGACCAGCTCCAGGTCTTTAAAGCCATTGACCGGGATCGTGCATTCCAGCTTTTTGAAAACCTGGATATAGGAATTCAGAAAACACTCGTAGATAATTTACCGAACCGTTTGCTGGCTCTCATTCTGAATGATATGTCGGCTGATAACCGGACGGCGCTTTTTGAAGAGCTCAATTCCGAACAGCTGAATAAAATATTAAAGCTGTTGACACAGAAAGAGCGGATCATCGCACTTTCACTTTTGGGTTACCCGGAAGATTCTATCGGGCGACTCATGACACCCGAATACATGACCATCAGGGAACACTGGACAGTAAGCCAGGTACTGGATTATATCCGTGAAAACGGGGAAAGCAGCGAAACACTCGACATCCTGTATATTGTTGATGAAAAAGGATACTTAATCGATGATGTTAAAATCGGAGAAGTGTTACTTGCACCATTGGATGAGAAAGTCAGTGAACTCATGGATGGAAGACGCACCGCCTTGCTGGTAACGGATGATGAAGAAGTTGCTATCAATACCTTCACAGAATTTAACCGGGTGGCGTTACCGGTGACAGATGCATATGGTTTACTTCTGGGAATTGTGACCATTGATGACGTGCTGGCCCTGGCAAAAAAGGAAGATACTGAGGATATCCAGAAACTGGGTGGTGTGGAAGCTTTTGAAGAACCCTACATGGAAGTTCCTGTACTAAAAATGATCGGTAAACGCGCTCCCTGGCTTATCATTCTTTTCCTGGGAGAATTACTAACTGCTTCGGCTATGGCTTTTTTTGAGCATGAAATAGCGAGAGCTGTGGTTCTGGCTTTATTCATTCCGTTGATCGTATCAAGTGGCGGAAATTCCGGCTCTCAGGCTGCAACGTTGATCATCCGGGCGATGGCATTGGGTGAAGTAACGTTGAATGACTGGTTCCGGATCCTGCATCGTGAAATTTATTCAGGACTATTACTTGGTTTACTGTTGGGAATACTTGGTTTTGCGCGAATCGCAGTCTGGAGCATGTTTACAAATTTATATGGCGAACACTGGCTGGCCGTAGCAGTTACCATCGGATTATCGCTTACCGGTGTTGTTTTATGGGGCAGTCTTATGGGTTCTATGCTTCCACTGATATTAAAAAGACTGGGAGCTGATCCGGCAACATCATCTGCACCTTTTATTGCCACACTGGTAGATGTAACCGGTTTGCTTATTTACTTCAGCCTTGCAGCTTTGCTTTTATCAGGAACACTTTTATAACTATGGCGAAAAGAGTTTTGTTTTCTGATACAGTACACCCGGCTTTGCAGTTCAGGCTTGAACAACATGGATGGGAATGCATGGATGGAACATCTTGGTCAAGGGAAAAAACCATAGCGGAAATTTCAGGTTATAACGGTATTGTTATACGAAGCCGGTTTCGGCTCGACCAATCGATTCTTGAAAAAGCCACCATCCTGAAATTCATTGCCAGGGCCGGGGCAGGAATGGAGAATATTGATACTCTATATGCTGAACAACATGGCATCACTTGCCTCAATGCTCCTGAAGGAAACCGGAATGCTGTAGCCGAACATGCACTGGGAATGCTCCTGGCTTTGTTGAATAATCTTGTTAAAGCCGACCGCGAAATACGACAGGGTTCATGGCTCAGAGAGGCAAACAGGGGAAATGAACTTGATGGGAAAACCATCGGAGTAATAGGTTGCGGCAACACAGGATCATCCTTTGTAAAAAAGCTAAGGGGGTTTGATGTACGGATACTTGTAAATGATCCTTATATCCGGGTTCCTCAGGATTTGTATCCTGATTTATTACAGGTGCCTCTCAACGATCTTTTTGAACATTGTGATATAATTTCATTTCATGTTCCCCTTAATGATGAAACATCATACATGGTGAATGAAAAATTCCTGAATTCATTTAATGAACCAGTGTACCTGCTTAATACTTCCCGCGGAAAGATCCTCAATACCGCAGACCTTGTAACTGCACTGGAAAATGGAAAGCTGAAAGGCGCAGCGCTGGATGTTCTCGAATATGAAAGTCTATCATTTGAAAACCTGGCAGGAGAACAACTACCATTCCCACTACGTAGCTTATTAAAACTTGAAAATGTTATTCTATCTCCACACATAGCCGGATGGTCGGTTGAATCGCACCGGAAAATTTCAGAAGTACTTGCATCTAAAATTTTATCGCTGGCTTAGTTTATCGGTATTTTGTGATGCGATTTTCAAAATAATAAACCCGGAAATCCCTGCTAAAACCGAAGCTGCAAAGATTCCGAATTTTGCCTGTAATATCAGGGATTCATTGTCATATGCCAGGTCTGAAACAAATAATGACATCGTGAATCCAATTCCGGCAAGAATTGAGATTCCCAATATATGAAGTGCGCTGACCCCGTCTGGAAGTTTCGATAATTTCAACTTAATCATCAGGAAAACTGTTCCTGCTACACCGATTGTTTTGCCTAACAATAATCCAAGGAATACTCCCCAGGTAACTGATTCAGATAATAGCTCCCCGATATTATACGGAATTGTAATACCGGCATTACACAAAGCAAAAACAGGCATCACAACAAAAGATACGAATGGATGCATCGCATGTTCCAGGCGTTGAAGTGGTGTTAATGCATGTTTCGAAAGCGCCCTCACTTTTTGAAGAATAATAAGTTGTTCCGTTGTAACTGTTGAGACCTGGTTGGGAATGGCTTCTCTGAAACCGGAAGCAAGCCTTTCAAGTGCCTGGGGAAAATCTCTTTCAGAAACTTTAACGTTTGCAGGAATGGTAAAAGCCAGCAACACCGCGGCGATTGTAGGATGAACTCCTGACATTAAAAATGCAAGCCATAATCCTCCTATACCGATAACAGCATAAAATACTGTATTCCGCACACCAATATAATTCGCGAATATTAATATTGATAAATAAAAAGCTGCGTTCAGAAGACTTACGGCATCAATAGTTCCTGTATAAAAAAATGCGATGACCAGCACAGCACCGATATCGTCAGCAATAGCGAGCGCCATCAGGAAAACCTTGAGTGCAAAAGGCACCCTGTCGCCTAAGAGGTAAACAACTCCCAGTGCAAATGCAATGTCAGTTGCCATCGGAATTCCCCATCCATTCATTGCCTCTCCCCCGTTGTTGAAAAAAAGAAACAAGAGAGCTGGTACAACCATTCCGCCCAGGGCTGCTGCAACGGGAAGTAGTGCTTTTTTTCGATCGTTCAGTTCGCCGGCTATGATTTCACGTTTTAGTTCAAGCCCAACCACAAAGAAAAATACAGCCATCAATCCATCATTAATCCAATGTTGTAATGACTTTGACAAACTATAGCTGCTGAATGAAACAGAAAATTCATAATGCCAGAAGCGATTGAAGGCTTCGGCAAAAGGTGAATTGGAAATTACAATAGCTGTAACAGCAGCCATGAAAAGTAATATTCCGCTGGCAGCGCTGTTGTTAATATATTTTTTAGCAGGATCCAGGAGCCACCGGTCGATGGGTGTGCTTTGAACAGTTTCCGGCTTCAGCTTAACGTCCACCTGAAATGATATTATAGAATTTCTGAAGGTGCTTTTTAAGTATGAAACCAACCAGCACGCAAAGTGTGATCGTAATATTCGGCGCAGCAAAGTAACTTATCAATACACCTCCATCGTACTTTCCTAATGAAGCGAGCATTCCTTTTTTTACGATTGTTAAAATGGGCTCATGGGAAGTGTAGATAAATAATGAGAAAGAAAAAAGCGGGAACACCTTCAGCTTTGTCATGTCCGTATTCGAAAAATACCGATCGTACAGGCACCATAAAGCTAGTAGTCCTGACAAAACAGAAAATTTCTGTACGATAGCCCAATAGATAAAATCAATACCCTTAAACACCATAATCGATTTAACAAGAGAAAGAATAACCCAGCAGGCAAAGAATTCCAATGCATAGCGTGGATATTTCCGTTCACTAATGAGGTAACTGTTCAGGGCAAAATAAAGGCCTATTGAAAAAAATAAGAGGGAGCGGCTATCGAACACCTGGAAGTCAATTTCAAAAAACCAGACGACCATAAATATTATCAATGGATAAAGCCGAAAATTCTTCACAAGAAAATACAGAACAGGAGAAATCAAAACCAGCATCATAAGGTCCCTGAGAAACCATAATTGGTAAGGAATCGGTTGTATAAAAAGAGTATGGAGCAGATCTGTAATTGAGTAATCGGTAATTCTGACTCCGGTGAAAAAATATCTGGTAAAGGGAAACGTTTGCAGAAAGAAGAAGAATAAAATTCCCCAAAGAGACCAAAGCAGATAAGGCGTCAATAATGATCTTGCACGTTTCTTAAGTTTTGCCAGGAACCATCCACGCGATTCTTTCATGTTGAGAAAAAACAGGTAGCCTGATATCATAAAAAACATAGGAGAGGCAACGCGGGTTAAACCCTGGGATATAAAATTTTCAATGAACCCTGTAAGCCCTCCCCTGACTATAATTTCTGATTCAGACATTAGTAAAAGCAGGTTGTGTGAATGCACAAAAACAACCAGGATGGTGCAAATAATTGAAATGACTCTGAATTTGGAGTGGAGGTAACTGTTCACAAAATAGATTTACGATTTACAAATTGCAATTTAAGACCGGAAAATGAAAAACTGTAAACTTCCGGCGAAAATATGAACAATAAGTTGTTAAAATGAAATCCATATTTAATAGAACCCAAAAAAGCCTATTCTTATGATTCGTATTCCTCTAAGATAATTTTCATGGGTTTATTAAAGTTGAAGCCTGGGACAAATAAAAAAACCCTTCCGTTTGGCGGAAGGGTTTTTCAATACAACTCTTAACCCTATTCAAAATATGTTCTCAGTAAACGGCTTCTTGAATTATGACGCAATCTTTTTATGCCATTATCTTTAATCTGGCGAACACGTTCACGTGTCATTTCCAGTTTCATGCTGATTTCTTCCAGTGTATGTGCCCGTTGATGACCAATTCCATAAAACAACTTCAAAACGTCACTTTCCTTCGGAGGAAGTGTATTCAGTGAACGGATGATATCCTGTTGCATGGATTCCGCGATCATATCTGTATCGGCAGAAGGAGAATTTGGATTGGATAAAACGTCGAGCAGATTGCTTTGATCATCTTTTGAATCAAAAGGTGCATCAACTGATACTGCCCGTCCCGATACTCCTAAAGTATCGGAAACCTGGTCTTCTGACATCTCCAGAATCTCAGAGAGTTCTTCAGCACTTGGTTCCCGTTCATACTTTTGTTCCAGTTGCACGAATGCTTTTTTGATTTTATTCAATGCTCCCAGCTTGTTCAGAGGTAAACGTACAATCCTTGCCTGCTCAGCCAATGCCTGAAGTATCGACTGACGGATCCACCATACCGCGTAAGAAATAAACTTGAATCCTTTAGTTTCATCGAACTTTTTAGCGGCTTTGATCAGTCCCAGGTTGCCTTCATTGATAAGATCCAGCAAACTCAAACCCTGATTTTGGTATTGTTTGGCAACTGAAACTACGAATCTCAGATTTGCTCTTACCAGCTTATCTAATGCTGCTGCATCACCGGCTCTGATCTTTTGTGCTAAAATCGGTTCTTCCGAAGGTGCAATCATGGATTCCTTACCAATTTCCTGAAGGTATTTTTCCAATGATGCACTGTCTCGGTTCGTAATTGAAGGCGTAATTTTTAGTTGTCGCATGTTTAATTAGGGTTTGATTAAATAACTTTAAATGGGTAACAAAATTAGTGCCACATGGTTTACATTGACACTACATTTGCATGTATTAAATGTGACTCATTTTCACTGCTTTTCGAACAAATAAACTGCAAAAAAATTGCATTCAGATTGAATTATTTTTGAACAACTGTTTATAACTTTTAACTGACTTTACTGATGTACTATAATGACGTTTTAAAACCTTTTAAAATGCATTCTTAAACTGGAATGCTCCAACAATTGATTGACTTTTATAAGTACAGGTCCGCGGTTTCAGGTTTCAATTGATAATTATCATAAATTCGTGAGCCATAATTATGTCACATCTTCAACCTCAATAGACTTCCATGAAAATTAGATTTACACTACTCTCATTATTAGCCTTTTGCCTAAGCATCCCGGTATTTGCAGGAAATAATCCCGGTAAAAAGGAATTTCGTTTGCCTGCCGGACTTACCGCAAACGACCTGGTACCAGGGGTCATAATTTTTAAGCTAAAACCTGAATTCAGACCGGATGCCAGAGTCCATTCTATTGAAAATCAAAAACTTAATGATGCTTTAAACCAGATTGGAGCTATTGGTTTAACAAAGAAATTCCCATTAAAATCAGCGCCTGTTAGTGAACGTAATGCTGCAGGATTTCCAATGACAGACCTTTCGTTGATTTACCAGGTTAACTATAACACCTCACTGTCAGTGGAACAAGCCGTCAATACCCTGCTAGGTACAGGATTTGTCGTATATGCCGAACCCAAATATCTTCCCAAATTACTGTTTACACCGAATGATCCGAGCACAAGCCTGCAGTATTTCCTTACTAAAATCCAGGCTTATTCTGCATGGGATATCCACCAAGGTGATACAAATGTTGTAATCGGAATCACGGATACAGGATCCGATCTTGATCATCCGGATCTGGAGCCGAATCTGAAATACAATTATGCAGATCCTATTGATGGAATTGATAACGACGGTGACGGATACACTGATAATTTCCGCGGATGGGACCTGGGTGAGAATGATAATAATCCTACGGTTGGTGTAAACAATCACGGGTCTCACGTTTCGGGTTGTGCAGCTGCTGCTACTAACAATAGCACCGGAGTAGCATCACCTGGTTTTAACTGTAAATTCCTCCCGGTAAAAATTGCCGATGCTTCCGGTGCATTAACTGAAGCTTATGAAGGAATTACATATGCAGCTGATGCAGGTTGCCAGATAATAAATTGCTCATGGGGAGGCGGAGGAGGAAGTTCTTTCGGTCAGGATGTGATCGAATATGCCACCATTAATATGAACTCACTTGTTGTAGCCGCAGCAGGTAATAACAATCTCAATGAAGCATTTTATCCTGCTGCATATGACTATGTTCTTAGCGTAGCTTCTACAGGAAACAATGACGGAAAATCATCTTTTTCAAATTATGGTCCTACAGTAGATGTATGCGCTCCCGGTTCCAACATTTATACTGCAATGTCGGATGATACCTATGGCTTTATGAACGGTACATCCATGGCTTCACCTGTTGCAGCAGGAGCAGCAGCAATTGTGCTTTCACAGAATCCAACATTCAATGCACTCCAGATTGGAGAACAACTTCGGGTGACCTGTGATAATATTTATTCCGTTCCCACCAATGGACCCTATATGAATCAGCTTGGAAAAGGACGTATCAATATGTTCAGATCACTTACTGAAACCGGCCCTTCTGTGAGAATGACCAACATAGTTACCACCGATGGTAACGACGATGCTTTCGTTATTGGTGATACGGTCAGTATTTCCGGGGACATCACCAATTTCCTGGATCCAACAGTAAACCTTGATATCACGCTGACTACTACATCACCATGGGTTACAATCATTGATAACAATACCGTGGTTGGTGTTCTTGGAACAATGGTAACTGTAAATAACAACACGGATCCGTTTCTTTTAAAGATAAATGCAGGTACTCCTCAGAATACTTTAGTAAGTC
Source organism: Bacteroidia bacterium (assembly GCA_025450095.1). The sequence continues at coordinate 10,510 of JANWID010000011.1, forward strand.
TCAAGCTGAATTACGCGGATGGTTCTTATGCCGATTTCCAGATGATCGATATTATAGTCAATGTAGATTATATAAACGTTACCATAAACCAGATTTCTACAACCATTACCAGCAAAGGCAGACTATGTTATAATGGAGAAGCACAGACTGAAGGACTCGGATTTCAGTATAATGGAGAAAATCTTGCTTATGAAGCCGGTCTGATGATCGGGCAGAGTGCATCTAAAGTTTCCGATAATGTGAGAGGAAATCCCAATACAGATAATGATTTCCAGTCAGCACAGGTAGTACAAAGGATAGTACCACCAATTCAATCGGAATTTGATCTTTACGGAAAATTCAATGACAATCCGTCCGCTACCCCTATTCCGGTTTTGGTAACACATAGAGCCTATGCCTGGAGTACACCCGGCGATGACAAATACGTAATTGTAGAATACATCATAAAAAATACAGGCGCTTCAAGTCTTAGTAATATCTGGGCTGGTGTTTTTGCCGACTGGGATATACAGGATTATACTCTGAACAAAGCAGATGAAAATGCCGCAATCAAAATGGGTTATGTGTACAATACTACCCCAACAGGACTCTGGGCCGGTATAAAGGTGCTTACCGGAACTCCGTTTAACCATTATGCAATTGATAATGTTGCCGGGATTGGTGGTGTTGTTATGAATGATGGGTACGATACCGGTGAAAAATATACTACGCTTTCAACTCCAAGACCTGCTGCCGGCGTGAACGGCGGTGGCAATGATGTTATTGACGTTGTAAGTACAGGTCCGTTTACCCTCGGAGCGGGGGATTCCGTAAAAGTTGCATTTGCACTAATTGCCGGAGATGACCTCAATGACCTGAATACAAGTGCCGGAAACGCCCAGATCAAATATGACAACTTTGTTTCTGTACCTGAAAACCAAACTCTGGCGGGTGCCGGTATCCTTACTTATCCGAATCCGGCAGGCAACCTGCTGAACATAGAGTGCGGAAACTTCAGGTTTACCCGGATCAGGATTATTGATATTACGGGTCGGATTATAGCAGATATTGAAAATCCGGTTGTTCAAAACGGGTCTTTCCAGGCAGATGTTTCCACTCTTGCCCCAGGAGTTTATACACTGCAAGTGATCTCAGATGATGAAAGTGTAACCGGTCAGTTCCTGAAAAAATAACAGCTGCTGCTGATATCTAATAGCCAATTTATCGAACCCTGCCTCTTTCGGCGGGGTTTTTCATTGCAGTACTCCTTTCGGGAAATTGTTGTTACTTTTGAGCTGCAGAAACACTGAATTCAGCTATGAGCTTAAAAGGAATTATTTCTATTTCAGGGATGCCGGGACTGTACAAAGTGCTGGCTCAAACCAAAACCGGTTTTATCGTGGAATCACTCACTGATAAAAAGAGAATGCCTGTATCTTCCACGCAGCGCATCAGCATGCTGGAAGAAATCAGTGTGTTCACAACGGCTGATGATCTTCCTCTGAAAGAAGTTCTTTTGAAAATGAAAGAAAATGAAGAGCGTAAACCAATCATCGATCCGAAAGCAGATCCTGATAAGCTGCGGAACTACTTTAAAACTGTAGTTCCCGAATACGATACCGAACGAGTTTACCCTTCGGACATCAAAAAAATAATTACCTGGTTCCAGTTGGTTAAGGATATTGTAGCTGTAGAAGACGAAGAGGAAAAGAAAGATGAAAGTGAATCTGATACTTCAGAAGAACCAGAAACATCAGCAGTAGAAAGCTCTGGCGATACTGCGGAAAAACCAGCTAAAA
>JANWID010000012.1 GCA_025450095.1 Bacteroidia bacterium
CATGTTCAAGTCCTTCCCAGCAAACTTCAAGGAAAACGCGTTGTTGCGGATCCATTAGTGCTGCCAGCCGGGGATTCACCTGGAAAAAACCCGCATCGAATTTATCCACGTCTGTGATTACACCCCGTGCTTTCACATAGGCGGGATCGTTACGGCGGGTAATATCAACAGCAGGATCAAGTTCTGAATCGCTGAAATATGAAATACTTTCTTTTCCCTCCAGCAGATTATTCCAAAATTCATCTATGTTGGAAGCTCCCGGGAATCTTCCTGACATGCCAATAATGGCAATGCCATCCTCAACTGTATTTGCACCGGACACGCCTGGCGATGCTTTTGCCGCCCGTTCCCGTGCTTTTTCAAATAGTGATGTGGTAACGGGACTTGCAGAAAATGAATCGAGCAGTCCCTTTATGGAAGGAAAACGGTAGAGTGTTACTACCGGGATATCACGCTTGTGTTCCTGGCGCATTTTCGCAATAAACTGCAAAGCAAGCAGCGAATTACCCCCCAGGTCGAAGAAATTATCGTTCACCCCTATGCCGTTAATCCGCAGTAATTGTGACCACATGCCGGCAATTAATTTTTCGTCAACCGACTTTGGTGCGACAAACTGTGTCCCGATATCTGGTCTCGAACTACCAGGTGCAGGTAATGCTTTCCGGTCAATTTTACCACTTGGTGTACGCGGCATTTCATCAACCTTCACAAATGCGGAAGGCATCATGTAATCGGGCAGCTTACCGTGAAGAAAATTTCGGATATCGCTTACCGAAATACCGGATTTATTTTCTGTAACATAATATGCCATCAGTCTTTTATCTCCCGGTTCATCTTCCCTGACGGTAATCGCACACTGTGAAATTCCTTTCAACTTACCCAATGCCACTTCAATTTCTCCGGGTTCAATCCGGTAGCCTCTTACCTTTACCTGGTTATCTGCCCTTCCTGAATACTCAATATTTCCATCGGGAAGATAATTGCCCAGGTCGCCTGTTTTGTACATGCGATTGTTATTCCCCTTTTCGAATGGATCAGGAAGAAATCGTTCTGCTGTCAATTCAGGTTTATTGATATATCCCTGTGCAAGCGCATTACCACCGATATAAATTTCACCGGTTTCACCGGGAATAACGGGTTGCAGCTTTTCATCGAGAATATACACGAAAGTGTTGGCGACGGGTTTTCCTATAGGCGGAAGCGGTGCCCACGTTTCCGGATTTCCATCCAGGATATACGACGTCACCACGTGTGTTTCCGTCGGGCCATAATGATTATGCAAACGACATCCGGGGAAATGATTGAAAAATTCCGTGATTTGCCGGGTAACCCGGAGTTGTTCTCCGGCAGTGACAATATCTTTAAGAGAACCTGGCCATATCTTACTGTTCACTGCTACTTCTGCCAGGTGTTGCAATGCAATGAAAGGCAGGAAGAGTCTTTCAATTTTATTTTCATTGATAAACCCGAGAAGCCGGATCGCATTCAGACGCATTTCGTCTGATATCAATACAAGAGTTCCACCGGTTGTCCATGTAGTAAATAATTCCTGGAATGAAACATCAAAGCTCACCGGGGCGAATTGAAGTGTGCGCGCTGATGTTGCAAGCGGTGTTTGATTCTTTTGCCATGCAACAAGGTTAGCCAGTGCACGGTGTACCATCACCACACCTTTCGGCATACCAGTGGATCCGGAAGTAAAAAGCACATAGGCGGGGGAGGTAGGATTTGTAATTATTCCCGGATCTGTATCAAGTGTTTTGGAGAAAGATTCCTTTTCACTGTCGATTGCTTTTAACTGCACTTTCATTCCTGAAAAAAGTTCGCGGTTGCTTTCATGGATCAGCATGGTCTGCACTCCGCTTTCCCTGATCATATATTGGATCCGGTCGACAGGATATGAAGGATCGAATGGCACATAGGCTGCACCTGATTTTATAATTCCCAGAATGGTAGCTGCCATGTCAACAGAACGTTCCATGCAAAGCCCTATAAAAGATCCCGGCTTAACACCATTGCTGATTAACCAGTTTGCAATTTGATTGGATTGCCTGTTAAGCGAATTGTATGATAACCGGAAACCTTCGTGTTCAACTGCTATTGCATCCGGTGTTTTACTGCATTGTTCCTCGAACAACCCACACAGGCTGCCGGTTAATTGAAAATCGGTCCGGGTATTATTGAACCGGGCCAAAAGTTCCCGTTGTGTTTCATTTAACTCCGCCATCGTTTCTCGAGAATCATTTTATCACAAAATACATAGTGAAATTACAATACGTTCCATGAAGGGTTTTGTTTCCTCAGAAAACACACATTCAGGAAGGTAGTAAATATTTGAATTGCAGATGATTAGTGATTGATTTATAATATTTTACAAAATTAATGCACAATTGTTCAATTACGGGCTTTCGAATGAAAAAATGTCCCTGGTTAATGCCTCCACGAAGATGATATCTATAATATTGAATGTTAAATAATTAAAACTATTCAAGGGGTTTAATTACATTTGAGTTGTTAATATTACTATCATGAAGGAAATTCCTATCGTTCTCAAGGTTACTATTTTACTGTTCCTGCTAATGATGATTTTCCATATCCTTTCAGCTGGCAGTGCTATCCTCATACCGCTCAGTATCGCTATTCTGATCACTTTCTTATTGATGCCGGTTAGCCGCAAGTTGCAGCAGAAAGGAGTTCCTGCCATACCTGCCATAATAATGAGCATAATTCTAATGCTGATTGTAGCCTTTGGACTCATTTTTTTCCTCAGCACTCAGATGATGTCGTTCTCTGAAGAAATGCCGCTTTTGCGTGATAAGATCACGGATAAATTCGGAGTATTACAGCAATTTATATCCGATCGCTTCCATGTAAGTGAAAAGAGACAGGTAGAATGGTTGCGCGAACAATTGATTAATACACTTCAATCGAGTGGGCAATTGTTTTCAAATATTTTCACTGCAACGGGTAGTTTCCTGGCAGCGGTTGCACTCATTCCGATTTATATTTTCTTTTTCACCTATTACCGTCACAAGTTTATTGAATTCATGAAATCGATAACACCACCGGAAAAGCATGACTGGATGATTAATATCATGCATCGTACTTCAATGGTTTCACAAAAATATCTTGTTGGATTGCTGATCGATATTTCAATTTTATCGGTATTGAACAGTATCGGGTTTCTTATACTTGGCATCCAGCATGCTGTTCTTCTCGGAGTCATTGCCGGTATCCTGAACATTATTCCATACATTGGTGTTTTAATAGGCAGCATTTTTCCAATCAGCATTGCATTGTTAACGCACGATTCTATTTGGGTTGCAGTCGGTGCGCTGGGCGTATGTGTTTTTGTACAATTCCTCGACAACAATTTCATCACTCCTAAGGTTGTAGGTTCTGCAGTTTCGATCAATCCGCTGGCAACTATGATTGCACTTTTAACTGGAGGGTATTTATGGGGAGTTGCGGGAATGATGCTTTTCATTCCTTACCTTGGAATGCTTAAAGTTGTTTTTGACAATGTAGATCGTTTGCGTCCGTTTGGTTTCCTGATTGGAGAAGAACAAAACCTGAAACCCAAACAAAAGTCTTATTTCTCTGTGGGAAAACGAAAAACAAAGGATACTTGAAGACGATTACCATTGGCTTTTCTCCCTGCCCAAATGATACTTTCATATTTGATGCCCTGGTAAACGGAAAAATTGATTCTGGCGAATATCAATTTAAACCATTGTTGGCTGATGTGGAGGTATTAAATCAAATGGCATTCACATCGGGTCCCGATGTAACCAAACTCAGCCTGGGTGCATTTTCCAAAGCATCTGCCGAATATATAATTCTGGATTCCGGAAGCGCATTGGGAAAAGGTGTTGGACCCTTGCTCGTTAGTAAATTAAAAATAGAGCTTGCGGATTTGAAAAATATAAGGGTTGCTATTCCCGGTAAAAATACAACAGCCAATCTGTTGCTCTCAATTTTTAATCCGGAAATCGTGAAAAAAAAAGAAATGCTTTTTTCGGAAATTGAAAATGCAGTACTGAATGGTGAAACCGATGCAGGATTATTAATTCACGAAGGCAGATTCACATATCATGAACGCGGACTTATTAAAATTCTCGACCTGGGTGAAACATGGGATGCAAAAATGAAAATGCCGTTGCCATTGGGTTGCATTGCAGCTTCACGCAGACTCCCGGCTGAAATGAGAACTGATGTCAGCAACCTGATCCGGAAAAGCATACTGTATGCTTATGAACATCCTGGTACCGGTCATTCATACATCAGTGAACACGCACAGGAAATGAAAGAAGAGGTTATGCAACAACACATTGCGCTTTACGTTAATGAATTTTCAGTAACTTTGGGCGCTGAAGGAAGAACAGCAATTGAATTTTTACTTACCCAGGGCATGAAAACCGGTTTGTTGCCACAGGTTGCGCAACCCATCTTTAACACATTATGATTGTAGTTACCGGAGCCGCGGGTTTTATCGGAAGTTGCCTCGTGAGCAAGCTCAACCAGGAAGGTTATTCTGATATTGTTGTTGTAGATGATTTTTCCAGGAAAGAAAAAGCGCCAAACCTGGAAGGAAAAAAAATTTCAATGCAAGTTAACCGGGATGTATTTCACACCTGGTTGAGTGAAAATCACAGGCTGATACAATTTATTTTTCATATAGGCGCCCGAACTGATACTACCGAATTTGATGTAGCTCTGTTCAACAGGCTGAATCTTGATTATTCAAAAAAAGTATGGAATGCATGTGTGGAATTTGGTTTGCCACTGGTGTATGCATCTTCCGCAGCGACTTATGGTGATGGTTCCGAAGGTTATGATGATGATCATAGCAACATCGATCGCCTGCACCCCCTGAATCCTTACGGTGATTCAAAAAATGATTTTGACAAATGGGCGTTACAGCAAGAGAAAAAACCATACTTCTGGGCCGGACTGAAATTTTTTAATGTTTATGGACCGAATGAATATCATAAGGGACGAATGGCTTCTGTTATCATGCATGCATTTGACCAGATCCGCGATACCGGACGCGTAAAATTATTCCGTTCGCATCGCAGGGAATTCCAGGATGGCAGACAACTTCGGGATTTTATTTATGTAATGGATGTTTGTAATGTCTGTATTTATTTGATGACTACCCGGAAGCATTCCG
>JANWID010000013.1 GCA_025450095.1 Bacteroidia bacterium
ATTAATGATTTCGTTCGGCCGCCAACATGGCGTCCCTACACTAATTCCCTTATTTTGCTATTCCCTCATTCTCTAATTCTCCCATTCCCTAATTCTCCTATTAATGATTTCGTTCGGCCGCCAACATGGCGTCCCTACACTAATTCCCTCATTCTCTCATTCTCTAATTCTCCCATTAATGATTTCGTTCGGACGCCAACATGGCGTCCCTACACTAATCCGCATATTCTCTCATTCCCTTATTCTCCCATTCCCTCATTCTCCCATTCTCCCATTCCCTCATTCTCCCATTACTTTCCCTAAATAATTTCCCCCGTTCCCTCAACCAGCATTGTTTCTGCCGAAAGGCACTTTCACTTTTACATCGCATTTGTTTATTTTACAGGATCAACCGGTTAAACCATTTTGATAGTATTACGATCATTTTGCCTTGGTCAGGGTCAATTTTGTTGAAAAGTATTTTTCAGCCCTGTTGAAAAAGTAAATAAAACTGTGCAATTTTGTAACAGTTAAAAACAAGCCGTTTACGGATCCGTTTAGTTTATATAAGGAGTCATTCCGGAACCGGTTCTTTTGATAGTAAAACAATCAATCGATAATCAACTATTCAGTTCATAAAATTATTTTCAGAAACTATGTCTACTACAGAAACCACCAGCAAAGAAAAGCTCAAAGTACTACAGCTCGCCATCGACCGCATTGAAAAATCGTACGGAAAAGGAACCATTATGCGCATGGGCGATTCGCCCGTTGAGGCAATCGAAGCCATACAAACAGGCTCCATCGGTCTCGATATAGCTTTAGGAATTGGTGGCTTACCCAAAGGCAGGGTCATTGAAATATACGGTCCCGAATCATCCGGAAAAACTACCCTGGCTATCCATGCCATTGCCGAAGTGCAGCGAAATGGTGGCATCGCGGCTTTTATTGACGCCGAACATGCCTTCGACCGGTACTATGCTCAGAAGCTCGGAGTTGATATTGAAAATCTGCTTATCTCTCAACCCGACAATGGCGAGCTGGCACTCGAGATCACTGAAAACCTGATTCGTTCCGGGGCAATCGATATTATCGTAATCGACTCCGTTGCGGCACTTACTCCCAAAGCTGAAATCGAAGGTGAAATGGGTGAATCAAAAATGGGACTCCAGGCCCGGTTGATGTCGCAGGCATTGAGAAAACTTACTGCCACCATCAGTCGCACCGGCTGCTGCTGCATATTTATCAATCAGCTTCGCGAGAAAATAGGAGTGATGTTCGGTAACCCCGAAACTACCACCGGCGGTAACGCGCTTAAATTTTATGCATCGGTACGGCTTGATATCCGCAGGATCGGACAGATCAAGGAAGGTGAGACCATCATCGGAAACCGCACCCGGGTAAAAATTGTAAAGAACAAAGTGGCGCCACCTTTCCGTACCGCGGAATTTGACATCCTTTACGGAGAAGGAATCAGTCATACCGGTGAAGTCGTGGATATCGGAGTGGAACTCGGTATTGTTAAAAAGAGTGGTTCCTGGTTCAGCTATGGAGATACCAAGCTGGGACAGGGTCGCGAAGCCGTTCGTCAGCTCTTTCAGGATAACCCGGAACTGGCCGAAGAAATTGAAAACAAAATACGGGAGGCTAAATTGCAGCCTCCTGCGGAAGAATAAGCACTTTTATTCATCAGATGAAAGCCGGGCCCATCCCGGCTTTTGTTTTTTAAAGTATTTTCGCACTCCACTGATTTTGCAAATGAAGAAAATTGTCATTTTATGTTCCGTGCTCGCGCTTGTATTTATCGCCTGCACGAATAACCAGAAAGATCCTGATTCCGATAAGACAGCAGTAACGGATACAACACCAGCCGGTCTCCGGTTGAACGATCTTAATGAAAAAATTAATGCTAATCCTTCGGATATTAAATTGCTTCATGAACGGGCAAGAGTGTTCATTGAATTGAAAAGATTTCCGGATGCATTGGAGGATATGCAGAAAGTGATTGCTGCCGATACAACAAAGGCCGAATATTTTCTTACCATGGCCGACCTGGCCTTTGCCGCTAACAGGTCTTATGATGCGAAAAGTAATCTTGAAAAGGCGCTTGCAATAAATCCAGATGATACAGAAGCCATGATGCGCCTGGCTGAGCTAAACCTGATCGTGAAACATTACGAGGAATCTGTGACGTTGTTGAATACGATTCTCGAAAAAGATAAATCAAATACTACAGCCTGGCTGATGCGGGGTATCAATTATAAAGAAAATGGAGATACTGCCAAAGCCATCAGTGATTTCCAATCTGCAATAGAAGCCGATCCTTCTTTTTATGATGCCTATATGCAATTAGGTATTCTTTACCAGCTGAAAAACGATCCGCTTTCGGAAGGCTACTTTACAAATGCAATTAAAATTAAACCGAACAGCCAGGAAGCGCTTTATGGAAGGGGATTGTGGTACCAGGATCATAATAACCTGGATAAAGCAATTCGTGATTATACTTCCATCACACAACTGAATCCGTCGCATAAAAATGCTCACTTTAACCTGGGTTACATACACCAGATTTATCTGAAAATATACCCGGAAGCAGCAAAGCATTATACACAGGCAATCCTGGCAGATCCAAAATATGCGGAAGCCTATTATAACCGCGGATTGTGCCTGGAAGCAATGGGAAATTACAGAGATGCAACATCCGATTTTAAAACAGCAATTACGTTGCGTCCTTCCTATCCACCTGCTGAAGAAGGATTAAAACGTGTGGAAGGGAAATAATTTGCAGAGGTTCCCATAGTTTACTTTTTGATCAGTAAATTTTCACGAAGGCATTGTCTAATGATTTACTAATTACAAATTCCGCCCACAATTGAATTTCGTTTTTCTTCAGTCTGTTGTGCGGGCGGTGTTTTGTTAGAATCTAACCCCGGGTTACGTCGCTCTGCCCCTTACCCGGGGATATGCACATTTAACCCCTTCAGGGTTATTTCTGCAATTTAATTTCTATTGAACCAAATCCCGAAGGGATTTAATGTGAATATCCCCCGATGCAATCGGGGGTTAGTAAGTTAAGATAATCCGGAACCCCGGAGGGGTTCAATAAGAAAACCATAAAATTTAAAATAGGAACAACATGCGATTGAAGATCGTTTCAAAAGCACAATAAGTTATAATTTTATAAAAGATGTTGCTATCTGTTGTTGTTCATTTTCTGCAACAATAAAATATCGTCCGCTTTCCAGGTTACTTATTTCCATTTGATAAACTGTTGTTGTCGGTCTCATTACCCGGATCACTTTTCCGGTAACATCAAATATTTTAACAGTTGAATTTGTTCCGATGCCAGTAATGGAAATGGTAATTACATCGGTTGCAGGATTAGGTGTTATTGAAATACTGGTTGCAGAAACTGGTGCGGTAATTCCGGTAATGGTTACCGGAAGCATATCTCGTTCGTATACGCCTTTGCCGTGAGTAGCCAGACGCAACTTCCGGTTTGAAGAAGAAATACTGATATCCATTACAAATGTTCCATCAATCAGGCCATCGCTGAAAGGCTGCCAGGTTTGCCCGCCATCAATGGAAACATAAATGCCGATATCATTTCCCAGGTACATAATCAGGTCATTCAACGGATCGATGGTGATGGTATTCACAGGAAGATCGGGCAGCCCATTTCCAAACGCACTCCAGGAATTCCCTCCGTTCACCGAACGGAACAAGTGCGGCGTTCCATATCCTGCAACTCCTACAAAAACCATATTATTATTATCCGGATTAATGGCTACATCCATAATATAACGGTTAGGGATACCTGAAATTACATTGATCCAGGTGCTTCCGCCATTGGTAGTCCGGAATAAACCTACCTGGGGAATCCATGCAGGTGCGGTTGCAGCATAAACCAGGTTTGGATCGGTGTCGCTGGCCTCCAGCACCAGTACTGCATTACCGTCGAGCGGCGTGTTGCTTCCAATCCAGTTTTGTCCTCCGTCAATACTTTTGTAAACTATATCGCGGCCGGCATACATTATATCAGGATTTGAAAGACACTGAATAAACGGACCGGCGAAATTAGTCCTCGGCTGAGGTCCATTTGTGGGGACATAAATGCTATTTTGAAAATTTTGAGCATGATCGGTTGATTGCTCAATATTCAGATATTGTGAAGAACCGTAAACAATATTATCATCGTTTGGATCAATGGATGTGCTCAGTCCGTCACCACCAATAACTCTTCTCCATCCTGGATTTCCCTCATATACAGCTGTAGCGTTATCCTGCAATCCGCCTATGGCAAAAAGTGAATCAGTAACAGAACATGAAAAGTTTGCATAAAACTGCTGGGTCTGATAACTACCATTACAACCTTCAAAGGAAAATCCTCCATCGGTTGAACGGAACACACCCCCGTCCGTTGCAGCGTATATGATATCATAATTTGTAGGATGAAAATACATCCTGTGAACATCAGCATGCACATAATCCGGCGGACCTTCCGGACCGCCAACTGTAGTAGCGCTAAAATCCCAGTTATACCAATACGTACATTGACCCAGATTTAATCCTCCATCAAAAGATTGCCATACATCGATTCCACTCGTTAAAATATAATCGGGGTCACCAGGATGTACAATTACGTCATGCGAATACCAACCCTGGTGCATCTGATAGTCGGTACTGTTGATCTGGTACCAGTTTAATCCGGCGTCATCGGAGCGGAATAATCCGAGTCCGCTGATCTGTTCACCAATACGTGCATAAAGTATCTGAGGAGAAGATTCACATACGGCCAGCATCCCTTTGCCACTCCATGTTGAAGGAAGTCCGGAGGTGATTTGGGTAAAGTTACTGCCACCATTAATGGAACGATAAATTCCGGGATCGGCAGAAAAAGAATTCCCGGCAGCTACAAATACTACGGATGTATCACCAGGAAGCATCAGCAGGTCAGTAGCCATTTTAGTGGAATCTACCAGCGTCCAGGTCTGGCCACGATTGTATGTACGATATGTTCCTTCAGTAGTTGCTGCGAAAAGTGTGGATGGATTTACAGGATTAAAAATAATATCCTGGATACCCCGGAGCTCGTCGTATTGCCAGTCGAGGCTTTTACTCCACGTAGCACCTCCATCAGACGACTTGAGAATACCGATACCATATGTTCCCCGGGTAGTTCGTATTGCGAAACCGGTACCCGTACTCTGGTAATTGTAAACCTCACCGGTACCAATGAACATTTCGGTTGTATCGAACGGATTAATGGCAATGGCAGCGACACCCAGTAACGGGAAACCTGTTTCTACCTGGTGCCATGCCTGGGCGCCAACACCTTCCGACCAAGTACGCCATAATCCACCCGCTGCCGAACCTGCATACATGGTTGCCGGATTTGCAGGATTAAAACACAAAGCAAGAGTTCTTCCACCGAAATTTTTTGGACCTATCGCTTCCCAGGTTCCCGGGAAAATTGCCGATCGGGATTGATTTCGTTTCATGCTCTGGAAACCCTCCGACAGGTAAGTCATATCAATGGAAGTACCTGGAAAACTACGTTGTTCGTACCATTCAGCTAATGCCTGACCTGCATGTAACAACCTGGGCTTTTTCATTTTGCCGGAATGGTATTCCGTGGGGAGCAACTCCAGAAGCCCGGTAAGTGTAAGTGCCGTCAACACAATAGTTAGAATTCTCATTTTCAAGAGTTTTATTGATTATAAAGTTAAAATATAAAGCGTTAAAAGTGAATTTAATTTGTTAATAAAATGTAAATTTATATTTCACAGAAAGATGCTTCCGGCTTATATTTATAAGCTAAGAACAGCCGAGAATGTTTAACTTTGCCAGCCAGGCCTGAAGCGGTGCTGAAGGTACTTAAATTAATGAAAATCACTTATTACGGTCATTCCTGCTTTTCTGTGCTCGTCGATGGCAAGACACTTCTGTTTGACCCTTTCATTACTGAGAACAAACTAGCCAGGCATATTGAGGTTGACAAGGTCAAGGCCGATTATATTTTTATTTCACACGGACATCACGATCATATTGCGGATGCTGTGAGGATAGCTAAAAATAACCAGGCCCTTGTGGTCAGTAATCCTGAAATCATTAAATGGGTGAAAAGTCAGGGTATTTCCAAAACACATGCAATGAACATCGGAGGCCATTGGTTTTTTGAATTCGGGAAAGTGAAATGTGTGAACGCTGTGCACAGCAGTTCGCTTCCTGATGGTTCTTCCGGGGGCAGCCCGATGGGATTCCTGGTTGAATCGACAGAAAAGAGTTTTTATTACTCCGGTGATACGGCACTGACTTATGACATGAAGCTGATAGGAGAGTTTAAGAAAATGAACTTTGCCCTTTTGCCTATTGGTAATAATTTTACTATGGGTATCGATAATGCTATCATTGCATCCCAGTTTATCCGGTGTGATGATATTATCGGGTTGCATTATGATACTTTCGACAGTATCATGATTGACAAAAATGAAGCACTTGATAAATTCGGCAGAGCAGGAAAACAACTGCTACTACCATCCATTGGAGAAACCATTGATGTTTGATATATTGCATTAAAATCTCACTACCATGAAGTGTATAAATAAATTGATGAAATGGCTGGCTTTAATGATGCTAACAGTAGCATTGTTCACCAGCGGATGTAAGAAAAGCGACTATCATCAATTGTCGGACTCAGACATGACCTGGCTCGTTTACGACAATAATGAAGTGGATGTGTTTACCAACGGCACACAAACCGTTAGTTATTATGTAACACTCCGGACTAAATCTTATAGTAAATCTGATGATACTTATAATGAATATACCGGAGCCAATTTTGTGCAGTTACATGATACTACGGCGTACTCATCAGAAGACAGTGAAGGTGGGCTTGGTTTATTCAAGCAGGATGACGAAAGCCTTCTGGTAACACTCACCTGGCCGCATTTCCCAATGCAGGACTTGCCGATCAACAATCTCCCGGTTACAGTTGAAACTATCAACGGTATCATATACGATGACATAATCTTCGTTGATGTTACAGGTGGTACAGATGTCAGGTTCTACATCAGCAAATTCTGGTACAGCATTTCAGAAGGCATGATGCAGTATGAAGATATGTACGGCGAAACCTGGGTTAAGCAATAAGATCATTCAATCGTAAACAGTTCATCAATAGTAAACCTTAAATCATATAATGGGTAAGATCATTGCAATTGCCAATCAGAAAGGCGGAGTGGGAAAAACCACATCTGCGATTAACCTTGCAGCCAGCCTGGCAGTATTGGAATACAAAACACTGCTGGTTGACGCCGATCCTCAGGCAAATGCCACTTCCGGCGTTGGCTTTGATCCGCGCAATGTTAAAACCAGTATTTATGAATGCATAGTGAATGATGTAAATCCCAGGGATATTACGTTGGAAACATCAACACCCAACTTATGGTTGTTACCCTCACACATTGACCTGGTAGGTGCCGAGATCGAAATGATCAACCTCCCTAACCGGGAACGGATGATGAAAATAGTACTGGAAAACATTCGTGATCAGTATGACTTTATCATCATCGATTGCTCTCCTTCTCTCGGACTCATTACGATTAATGCACTCACCGGAGCTGATTCCGTGATCATTCCGGTTCAGTGCGAGTACTTCGCACTGGAAGGTTTGGGAAAACTTCTCAACACCATAAAAATTGTTCAGACCCGTCTTAACACCGACCTGGAAATCGAAGGTATTCTACTTACTATGTACGACACCCGGCTTCGGTTATCGAACCAGGTAGTGGAAGAGGTGAAAACACATTTCCAGCAAATGGTATTTGACACCATTATCCAACGAAATACAAAACTTGGTGAAGCACCCAGCTTTGGTGAAACCATTATCATGCATGATGCTTTCAGCAAGGGTGCGATAAACTATCTGAATCTTGCAAGAGAAATTCTCCAGAAGAATAATCTCACCAAAATTCCCAGGGATGAAAAGCCTGTAAAGACTGTTTCTATCGGAAACATCAGTGAAAATTAACCCCCAAATTAATTCCTGTAAAAAGTGACCCAACAAAAAAAATCGGCACTGGGCAAAGGTCTCAGTGCTTTACTTTCCGGCGCGGATAACGATATCACCTCCAATACCGATGTTACCGGTTCCTCTGCTGTAGCTGGATCTGTGACTTCGATTGCCCTCGACAAAATTGAAACAAACCCCTTTCAGCCCCGCAGTAATTTTGATGAGCAGGCGCTGCAGGAGCTGGCAGAATCAATCCGGCAACAGGGAATCATACAGCCCATTACCGTTAGGAAAATGGGTTACGACCGTTACCAGATCATTTCCGGGGAACGACGTTATCGCGCAAGTAAAATTGCCAACCTGGAAGCAATCCCGGCTTATGTCCGCATTGCTAACGATCAGGCTATGTTGGAAATGGCACTCGTTGAAAATATCCAGCGTGAAAACCTGAACCCGATTGAAATCGGTATCAGTTATAAAAGGCTCATTGATGA
>JANWID010000014.1 GCA_025450095.1 Bacteroidia bacterium
TATCAATTGGGTTTTTATCTATGGTTTTTTGATTTTCAAAATTTACCGAATCGACTATTCTAAAATCCTCACTGAAATATTCAAGCTCTTCCACGATGTTACCCGATGCATTCATCACCAGGGAACCGCCATCGAACAGGATATCAGTCTGCGCACCGGCATGGTTTACATAAATCAATGGTAATCTAAACTTAAGTACATTACGCCTGAGTATCGCTTTTCGCTTTTCTTCCTGGCGATAGTCGAACGGGGATGCGGCAATATTGATGATCATCGTTGGTTGTTGCTGCATCAGCTTTTCCATGGGAGAAGTAATGTACATCGGATCATCTTCTTCGTTCCAGAGATCTTCACATATTGTAAGCGCAATGCGTTGCCCATTAACCGTAATGGTTTCAAACTCATGATTCGGTTCAAAATACCGGTATTCGTCAAACACATCATACGTCGGCAAAAGCGACTTATGAATCACGTTGAGAATTTTTCCGTTACCGAGTACAAATGCTGAATTGTAAAGGTTCTTTCCTTTTAAAACAGGATTGAACGATGGTGCTCCGACAATCGCGACTATACCGGTACATGCCTCCGCGATCATGGAAATCGCCTTGTTGCACTCCACAGTAAAATGGCGGTAATCCAGGAAATCGAGTGGTGGATATCCGCACACGGCAAGCTCGGGAAAAACGATCAGCGAAGCACTGCCTTCTTTTGCGCGTCGGATGAGGTTACAGATTGCAGCCGTATTGCTTTCGAAATTTCCTATATGGCTGTTGATCTGTGCCAGCGCAACTCTCATACGACAAAGGTATAAAATAAGCAAACCTTTAAGAATTGCCTTCAGGGGCAGTTCTTAAAGGTTTGTTTAAATAATAATTATCAGAAGAAAATGCCT
Organism: Bacteroidia bacterium; assembly: GCA_025450095.1. Next base: position 893 of record JANWID010000014.1, read on the forward strand.
AAGTTCAATGCAACAAAATTTGATTTTAGAGTACCGTCTCCTCCATCTTCCGACAACAGATCAACGAATGAGTTATGATACTGAAGTCCTGCAGTAAATGCGGTGTTACCGCTAAATTTATATTCAAATCCGGCACCTAATAATAAACCAAAATTAAATGAGCCGTAATTACTCATATTTGATGATTTATCAATATCAGGCAGTGCAGAGGATTCATAATCGACATCCCAGTTTGCTTTTATAAGAAAACCAGTCAGAAATCCGAACGAACCGTAGTAACGCATGTATCCGATTTCTTTGGTTTTCATTTTTAGTGAAATAGGTATATCAACAAATTGTAAACGTTGGGTGACCTTGGCTTCGGTAAAACTAAAACTTGTATCAGGCAATGAAAATTGAGTTTTGAATTTACCACCGCGTTGCGACATTTCAATTCCGGTAGCAAGGTAATAGTTTGTTGCAATCCGGAAATCAGTCATCACTCCATAAGTATATCCTACATATCCTCCATCGGATTCTAATTGATCTGAATCAAGAGTAAACCAGCAATAGGTAGGTGACAGTTTTAATCCGAACATTAGCTTTTGATCGTCGCTTGTTGATTGTTGTGGCGCAGGAGCCGGTGCAGGAGCCGGAGCTGGTGCAGGAGCCGGTGCTGGTGCAGGAGCCGGTGCTGGTGCTGGTGGCGGAGGCTGTTGCTGAGCAGGTGGTGGTGCCTGTTGTGCTGGTGGTGGTGTTACAGGTTCCTGTGCTGTTACTCTTGATAAGATTAACATGCATAAAAGTCCTGATATGATAAGTTTCTTCATAATTTTGGCGTTTAAGTTTGCATAGATTTAGCAAATATATGAAGACAAGGTTTAATTATTTGTTGTTATTGTTCCTCACATTGCACTTTGCTTCATGCAAACAGGATGCCCTTAACGTTGATGTTTCAGAAATAACAGTGAATGCAAAGGTAAATCGTTTTGAACATGACCTGTTCAAAAGTTTTAAAACAGAATCAACGGGTCAACTTACGGAGTTGAGAAATAAGTATGGATCGTTTGTGGATGTTTTTTCCCACAGGATGTTGAACATTCCACAGGGCAACGATAGTTTGGTGGCTTCTCAGCTTAGTCAGTTTGTTAATGATAAGGAGGTAATTGATGTCTACCGTTTATCGGACTCTGTCTATAAGGATATTAATGACGTGGAAACAGGGATGGAGGATTTCCTGAAACATCTTAAATATTATTATCCTGAAAAACCCGTACCTGGAGTGGTTACTTATATTTCCGCATTTAATTATGCTGTGATCACAACCGATAGTGTTATCGGTATCGGCCTGGATATGTTCCTCGGTGGTGGATCGGAGTATTACCCCCGCCTGGGAATTCCGCAATACATGTTTACAAAATTCCGTCGCGAATATATTGTGCCTTCCGCAGTGAAAGCCTGGTTTCAGAGTGAATATGATCCGCAGTCAGCAAAAAAAGAGTTTCTGAGCCAGCTGATATACCAGGGTAAACTCATTTACTACAGCAAGTGCATGTCACCCGGCCTGCACGATACTTTACATACTGGTTATACTTCAGTTCAGCTGAAATGGTGTGAAGAGAATGAAGGTAACATTTGGTCATTCATCATAGAAAATAAGCTGCTCTTTAATAACGATCCTTCCGTATATGCAAAGTATACCAACGATGGCCCTGCTACCAGCGGTTTCCCGAAAGAAGCCCCCGGGAAAGTCGGAGCCTGGACCGGGTACCGGATTTTCAAAGCGTATGCAGAAAAAAACAACAGGGTATCATTAGCTGAACTCATGCGTGAAAACGATTCTCAAAAAATCCTGGAACAGTCAGGATATAAACCAATAAAAAATTGATGAAGAAAAGTGATATCCGTTTCAGTATAACGCTTAACGAAAAAAAATTCCCGGAAAAAATAGAATGGTCTGCCGATGATTCCGGTATCGAAGGAACCAAGGAATGTAATTCAGTTATGATCTCTATCTGGGACCCCAAAGACAAAAGCACGCTGCGGATTGATCTATGGACCGATAAAATGATGGTGGAAGAAATGCAACACCTGTTTTACGAAACTTTCCGGAGTATGTCGGAAACATATCTCAGGGCTACCAACGATTCAAAGACCGCCGAAGAAATTTCAATATTTGCAAAAAAATTTGCGGGAATGTGTGGTGTTACTCCGTAAACAGTTCAGCTTTTATAAAGTGGTAAAACGGATTCCATATATTCAAGCACTGCATCCCGCCCCAATGCTGTTTCGGAAGAGGTAATGAAGCTTTGCGGCAGGGGATCCCAAATTATGCCGAGTTGTTTCTTGTAAGCTGCCATTTTCGACTGCAGCTCATTTTTTGTTAGTTTGTCTGTTTTGGTAAATAAAATGGCAAATGGTAATTCTTTCTTTCCCATCCATTCCAGGAAATCGAGATCGATGGCCTGCGTTTCCAGTCGTGAATCGACAAGAATAAATGTAACGAGAAGGTTTTGACGGTGAACCAGGTAACCACGAATCATTTCCATCCATGATACCCGGTTTGACTGTGATGTTTTTGCAAAGCCATATCCCGGAAGATCCACCAGATACCAGCTGTTATTAATTACAAAATGATTGATGAGTTGTGTTTTTCCGGGCGTACCTGAAGTTTTGGCCAGACCTTTACGGTTCACCAACATATTTACCAGGGACGATTTGCCGACATTGGAACGGCCAATGAAAGCGAATTCGGGCCGGTCGGGTGGAGGGCACTTCCGGTAATCAGTGTTGCTGCATAAAAATTCAGCCGACTGGATAATCATGGTTGGGAGATTCAACCTGCTTTTTTGGAATGAAGATACGTGGCTATATGACGTTCTTTCTTGGTAAGATAAATTTCGGAAATAGTCACCATGATACCGGTTTCTTCAACATCACCAAAATGATCGTTCAGTGAAGTTCCGAAGGTTTTCATGGTAGCTGAAAGATTCATATAGGAATTGAAAAGCGGAGGAATATTTTCGCCAAGGGCCCTTACATGATAATTCAATACCCGGTGTCCATCCTTATAGTTCAAACCTTCCAGTTCTTTTCTGAAAGCTGAAGTATCACTGATCACAGGTCGCGGGTGAATGGGTTGTACCAGGTCTTCCTTGTCAGGAAAATAATGAAGCATGAAAGTCAGGATGTAATCTCTTGCAAGCTGGTTGAAGTGGCGGTACATGGTTACCTTTCCGAAAAAATAATGAATTTGCGGATGATCCACTACCAGCGCACCCAAGCCGTCCCACAAATTATCGAGCGAAAATAATCCTTTACGATTTTCACTGGAAGGCTGATAACGGGGTTGAACAAATGAACGGCCCAGCTCAATTGTATAAGGGAGATAGTTTTTTACAAATTTCCCCGACAATTTGAATAGTTCCGTTGTCGCGAGAAGCACTTTATTCTCCTGGTCGCGCGGTGCCTTGGAGCATTCTATATAACGGTAACCACCTACGATTTCACGGTCTTCAGGATTCCAGACAATTAATTGACGATACGGAGCCTCTGCTGTATCGTAATCATCAATATCAACTGCTTTACCGGTACCGCCTCCCGCAGCCCGAAAAGTAACTTCACGAAGTCGTCCGATTTCCTGCATGGTATTCGGAGCATCGTGATGCGTAATAATATATATTCGGTTTGCCCCATTATTGGTGTCACGCACAAACCTCTCATGCGTGAGTTCCGCTTCCAGTAAAGCTCTACTGACCGGGTGGGCGATGGATTCCATAGTATTACTTCGGTTCTGTCATCACCCGGGAAGCACCTCCTCCGGGTAAACTGTAAACATGCTCTTTAACCAGCTGCGCCCAATGATGATCCGAATAAATGGGTTCAAACACCGAAGCCGGAATTGGTTTGCCAAATATAACGGTTATTGTCTTATTCTTTTGCCGGTACATTTCATCCGGAAGGTATAACATCTCAATATTGGCATTAATGCCAAGACGCTTCCGCCAATTGGCAAGGTTGTAAAAGAACCCGGAATTCCTGCCTTCAATATATACGGGGATTACGGGCAGTTCGTATCGCCGGGCTTTGGTAACAAAAGTTTTTTTCCATACCAGGTCTTTGATCCGGTTATTTATTTTACGCGATACAAGTCCTGCTGGAAAAATAAGTACAGTCTGACCTGAATTAAATACGGTATCTAAACTGTTATAAGTTTCCTGGGTATTCTTACCATGTTTATTCACCCCGGTAAAAATCTGCTCCAGGTTTTTCAGCTGCAACAGAATGTCATTAACTATGAATTTGATGTCCTTACGTATCGCACCAACTACCTGTACCAGTGTCAGGGCATCGAGTCCGCCGAGTGGATGATTGCTTACAATTACACAACCTCCTGTTGGAGGTATATTTTCAATTCCCTGCGTTTCTATCCTGACGCCAAATTCATCAATAACGGCATCGATAAATTCAAAGGTGGGCTTGTGCCCATGTAGTTTGATGAAGGCATTTACTTCATCCTGGTGAACGATGTTTTTCAGATACCGGATAAAAAAGCCGGGAAGCATCTTATAAAGAGACGGATTTTTGCTGCGAAAAATCCTGTCAATATCAATAAATCTCTTATTATCAATAGTTTCCATAAAGGATTCCGGTTCACCGCTTCGCAAATTTACGTTTTTATAACGGGCTCTTTTATTTTTAAATATTCCACTTTTTACCACAGTAGTTTTCTCATATAATTTATTGATTTAAGTTTCGTTGTTTCAATCATTAATGATACAAGTGAAATGTTATAAATGGAGGGTATATTGAATAGGAAATAAAATTTATGAACAATTTTAAAATAGGGTGGTAAAATGTGGTAATTTCTTATTTACCTTTACCCACCATAAATAAAAATGGTCGCAATTTCATAGGAACAGCTCATTGTAATAACTGAAACCACTGCAAATGCAATTGATAGGCGAATACGAAGTACGCGTTGATGACAAGGGCCGGATTATGGTCCCTGCCGCTTTACGCAAACAACTTCCACCGGATATGCAGGACCGGTTTGTTCTCAACCGTGGGCTGGAGAATTGTGTAGCTATGACACCTTACCCGCTTTGGCAGAAAGAAGCAGAAAGGGTAAACAATCTCAATTCCTATAAAAAATCGGTTCGTGATTACCAGCGGTTTTTTTCACGGGGCGCAACAGACCTGGTTCTTGATGCCGCAGGAAGGATGTTGATTCCAAAACATCTGCAGGAATGGGCAACCCTGGGTCGCGAAGTAGTGATTGCAACGTATGGAAACAAGATTGAAATCTGGGCTAAGGATAAATTCAATGTACCGACTGCTGAAGATTCTGAACGCTATGCCGACCTGGCGGAAAAGATCTTTGGAGATGAAGACGAAGGGGTGAAATAAATGACCTATCATGATCCCGTTATGCCTTCTGAAGTTATTGAAGGTCTCGGTATCAGGCCTGATGGAATCTATGTGGATGTTACTTACGGTGGAGGAGGACATTCGAAACTGATTCTTGAAAAAATGGGAACAGGTTCCGGAAAGCTGATCGCCTTCGACCAGGATCCCGATGCGGCAGCAAATATTATAAATGATAAAAGGTTCACTCTCATAAAAGACAATTTCAGGAATATGCGGCAACACCTTGCGAACCTCGGCTATATCCCGGTAAACGGGATTCTCGCCGACCTCGGTGTTTCTTCGCATCAATTCGATGAACCTTCACGTGGCTTTTCCATCCGGTTCGACCATGAGCTCGATATGCGAATGGATCCCACAGCCGGTAAAACAGCGCTTAGTATACTTAATACTTATCCGGAAAAAGAACTGGTCCGGATTTTTTCCGAATACGGCGAGGTGAAAAATTCCAAAACCCTTGCGCATGCTATTACATATGCGCGTAGCCGTTATCCATTTACAGGAGCAGCCTCCTTCCGTGAAGCAATTTCACACCTGGTTCCCAAAGCA
>JANWID010000015.1 GCA_025450095.1 Bacteroidia bacterium
AGCATTTCATCATCCTCTAAAGTAAGTGGAACTGAAAAATCATAATCCTGTAATTTGGAACCTGATGTTTCATAAGGTTTATCATAACCATATGATGCCAGGAGCATCATCAGGTGCTTGAAATAAATGTCATTGGTGATACCATAGAGTAGCCGGGTTTCGAGGATCTGCCATTTCATATAACCGTTCGATACCAGCCTGCCATCTCCCCTGTTATACTTCAGCCAGCTACCGGTATCATAAAACTGGAAAGATGCTTTAACGGTCCGGATAGTGGTTTCATACATCTGTTGCGTTTCCGTATCGGCAGGGAATAAATTCGAATATTCATAAAGCGCTACAACGGAAAGTAAAAATCCATTTAACACTTGTCTTTCCTGCTTAGAGTTGGGATATTCCTCGTACCACACATTTCCTTCGGGAGTAATATTCATGGTTCCACAAGTATGTTCCTGCGATGAGACCATGAAATTCCGGAGTTGTACAATAAGCGGCAACACACTTGAATCTCTTGTCAGTGCATAATAACGTATCAGGACACTTATAGCTTCCGACTGAGCTAGTGCGGAATACCAGGGTGGTTTCAGATCATGGAATACAACTTCGTAAGGATATCCGGCTTTATCAGGTTCTACCAGGTCGTAGCTTGAAGTGTCTCTCAGGTACCTGACCTGGTTCATAAAAGCAACATAAAAAGTGCTGTCGCCTGTTGTGGTGAATTCGTCATAGCAAAACAATGCATAATGACACGCATTAACCGGGTGTTTTTTATTATTTGTGAGATGCACTCCCTCATTATCGAAAGATCTGCCTTTGTTATCATGCCACTGCTCTTTTCCAAACAGATCGGATACACAATTAAATCTTTTTATGAAAGAAAAATCAGTAGCGGGTTGAAATGGTACCCCGTCAAAATCTTTCATACTGATGAGTGAAGTATTAAGTAAAAGGCAAAGGGTACCTGTGGCAATGGCTATATAAAAAGGTTTTCGCATAAAAAATTTTTTAGTTCTGAAAGTATTGGAGCGTTTTACTATTTGAATTCAGACAGACTGATCTTTATAATACAGACCGTTAAGCATCCTGTTTCGCTGCATTTCCCGCAAATTTCCCTAAAAAACCTGTCTCATCCCCACGGTCATTTAGAATGCCGGAATTTTCAAATATAATGTAATTTATTCTGAACTTGCATCTTCATAATGATATTTATCTGAAGGTTAAGAAAATGAGCTCATATTGTATTGCGATAAACACCATGAAATCATCCGATGTTGACGTACACCGGAATTATCACGATCACCATTATGGGTTTCCGATAAACAATGATGATGAACTTTTTTGCCGCCTGGTAATGGAAATCAACCAGGCCGGGTTAAGCTGGACCACCATACTGAAGAAAGAGACGGGGTTCCGTAAAGCCTATCACAATTTTGAAATCCGAAAAGTTAATAATTACAGGGAGAAGGATATTCAGCGTCTCCTGAATGACCCTGCAATAATCCGGAACAGGTTAAAAATTAATGCGGCCATCGCGAATGCAAAGAGAATTATGGAACTGCAAAAAGAATACGGATCATTCGGTAATTGGCTTAATGAAAATCATCCGCTTTCTTTAGAAGATTGGGTAAAGCTTTTTAAGAAAAATTTCAAATTTACCGGTGGTGAAATCGTGAAAGAATTCCTGGTCAGTTCCGGTTATCTGCCGGGTGCACACGATAAAACCTGTAGCATCTATAAAAAAATAATGAAAGAAAAGCCTATGTGGATGCATGTTTAGTATGAGAATTTTTTTAAAATAACAGGATTTTTTTTGAACTACAACATCCCTGTGTCTGCATATTGCCGGTGCAGGTTTTTTTAGTAATTTGCCACGCCTTGCAATACCCGGCGATATGATAAAAAAACATCCAAGAGCCCTTCCCTATCTGTTTCTTTCCGAGATGTGGGAACGTTTTGGCTTTTACCTGATGCTGGGTATTTTCTTTTTATACATGACTGACACCCAGAAGGGTGGTATGGCGCTCGACCGAAAGGAAGCTTCAGATATTTTCGGCACATTCATAGCGCTGGTGTATTTGACTCCATTTATCGGCGGCCTGTTAGCCGATCGAGTCCTGGGATATCGGGCATCGATAACATTCGGCGGAATCCTGATGGGTCTGGGTTATTGCGGATTATCACTGCCGGGAATGACTGCATTTTATACATCCCTGCTGATGATCATAATCGGGAATGGGTTTTTTAAGCCGAACATTTCCACCATCCTGGGCAATGTTTACAATGAACCTCAATATAAAGGGCTGAAGGATTCGGGATATAATATTTTTTATATGGGCATCAATACGGGTGCTTTTATATGCAACTTTTTCGGTGCATATCTCCGCAATGAATTCAGCTGGGGGCATGCTTTCCTCGCAGCCGGTATCGGAATGTTTGTCGGAGTTATTATTTTCTGGATCGGTGTAAAGCACTACCGGCATGCGGATGTACGAAAACCGGTAAAGCCGGAAGATATGTCGTTGAGTAGGATATTCGGAATTGTTTTGCTCCCTGCTCTCCTAGCCGGTTATATCGGATGGATCATTCCCGGGAATATATTTGGTAGTGATAGTACGGATGCATTTATTTTCGGCGCTTTGCCTGTCGCAGGTTTTTATGTTTCGTTGTTACTTCGATCGAGCCAGGAAGACCGTAAGCCCATTGCTGCATTACTTGCAGTATTCGCTGTGGCAATTATTTTCTGGGCCATATTCAAACAAAATGGTACTGCGCTCACTACCTGGGCGGAAAGTTATACCGATCGTGAAATACCTGGGGCTCTGGTGTCACCTGCAAAATCACTGGGAATTGTCCAGGAAGTTAAATACGTCAAAGATTCCGTACCGCTTGCTGACGAACAGTTCAGGATCTCCCGTGATGCTGCCGACAAACCGTTGAAGACATGGGAATACCCATTGTATTTTAAAAATATCCCGGAAAATGAATTACCGGGTGAGGGAAATAAATTGAATCTTGTTTCCACAGAATTATTCCAGTCAGTAAATCCTTTATGGGTGATCGTGCTCACCCCTGTTATAGTTGCATTTTTCGGTTTCCTGAAAAAACGGAAACGCGAGCCATCCACTCCATGGAAAATATTTTATGGTTTTTTTATTACCGCTTTATCTACTCTGGTTATGGTTGGAGCAACGTATTCATGTCACAATGGAATGGAAAAAAGTTCCATGGGATGGCTCATTGCAAGCTATGGAGTAATTACCATCGGTGAGCTTTGTCTTAGCCCGATGGCTTTATCACTGGTATCCAAACTGAGTCCGCCACGCCTCACTGCGCTGATGATGGGGGGATGGTTTTTATCCACTTCCATTGGCAACAAAATGAGTGGTGTGCTTGCCAGCATGTGGGACAACTACAATCATAAGGCGAATTTCTTTTTGGTAAATTTCGCTCTTGCCCTGATAACTGCGCTGATCATCCTGTTAATGTTGAAATGGCTGAATAAAATTGTAAAGGAACATGGTGCATAATAAAATTATCCGAGTATTTATTTTGTTGATCATGTACATGATTTTCACGGGATCGATGATGGTTCAGGCGCAAAGTCCTGAACGCATCAAGCTGCCCGGTGATCAGCATTTTGTTTTTTCATTGGGTGCCGGTTATGGAATTTCCAATAACCCCTGCCGTGAGTGTGCGGGTGATCCAACCGGTGGTGTTACAGTTGCCTTTTCCCTGGGTTATAAAGTCAGTGAAAAACTGAGGATCGATTTCGGACCATCCTTCTGGATCGAGGGGAATGACCTGTTGAATAATAATGTCGCCGACAGCGAACGTCCGAATAATAAACGGACCACAATAACTTTTGGAGCAACCTGGATGCCTTTCAGTAATTTCCCGATAACAACCAGGATCGGTGCCGGAGCAGGTGTGCTCAATTATACTCCGGATCGCGATGTAGTAACAGCCGATGAGAAAACTTATGAAGAAACCGAAATATTTAAGGGGGTTTCCGCTGTTGCGGGATTCGGTTATGAATTAAGAATATCAAATAAGGTGAAGCTTCATCCGTGCATTAACCTCTGGTACCTGGGTATGGAATCTCAAGAATTAAATTACAAGTCCTACATTGATCCTGCAAAGCCATCACTAACCGGAGAATTCAGAATACAACTGAATTATCATTTTTGAAATCAGGTTATTCATGAATATTTTACCTGCTGATTTACAGGAATTTCGGAGCTGATTAGGATTTTTAATTTATTTTTCCTAATTTTAAAATATGCCAGCTACTGCTTCCAATTCGCTTTTTGTACTCAAACTAATCGGGTCGCTCTTCAGCATTATTACAGTGCTGATGGCAGGTATAATTATTTACCTGCTAACATCAACCGGTATTCCTGATAAAGGCACCGAGTTTAAAGGCTTTGTTGTTTCAGCAGGTATACTGGCTTTTTCAACAGCAACCATTGCTTTTTTTGTTTGGTGGATTATATCGAACCGCAAAAGGTTTTTTAACGGGGAACAATAAAGTGAAAATCTGAAGTAGAAACAACCGGGAATCTCTAAAAATCGCTTAGACAAGGCTTGCGAATTTTTTAAAACCGCTGTCCCGACGAAATGTCGGGATGAGGATTTTAAAAAAATCGCATAACGCAGTATAAGTAGGTTTTTAGAGATTCCCAATTATTTTCCCATCATCTTTGAGAGTGGTTCCCACCCTTCCATCCTATCGGCGATGAGTTTGAGAATGGCTGCAAAAGGAATAAAAAGGATCATGCCGGCAGCGCCCCATAAAATTCCTCCAATTACGATAACAATTAATGTGACCAGTGTATTCAGATTTAATTTCTGACCTACAGCCCAGGGGAAAAGCACATTGGCTTCAAGATATTGTACAAAAGTGAAAATCGCGATTACACCCAACGGATACCAGAAAGAATTATAAGTGATCCAGGCGTATGATATCGGCAAGAGTGCAGCAACGATAATTCCGATATATGGAATGAATGTCATTATAGCCGTTAAAAAACCAAACAGGAATGCATGTGGAACACCTAACAACAGCAACCCAACTGAATTCAGAATACCAACTACGAGATACACCAGTGCCATTCCTTTAATAAAATCATAATAGGTTTTAATGGAAAGCGCAATTACGTCTGCGATTTTACCACGTTGCCTCCTGGTAAAAAAACTGTATAACACTTCAACCAACAGGTGACGGTAATACAGAATCAGGAAGGCATAAACCGGGATCAATACCAACATCACCAGGTTCACCATCATGGATTGAATGGTGGTTTCGATTAAATCAAATGAGGAGTTTGCCGATTTATTCAATAACATGGCCGACCATGTTTCCACCTGGTCTTCTGAAAAGCCCATTTCAGAAGTGAAAAATGATTTTATGTTTTGAACCAGTGTAGCTATTTTTTCACGGATTGCAGGCCATTCCTGGATGAACTTTAAAAACTGCCGGTACGCCAGGTAGAACATTCCCGAAAAAAAAACAGTAACAGCGAAAAGGCCAATGAATATTGCAACCACTCTACCAATGCCCCGACGTTCCATGTTGCTGCATACCGGCTGAAGTACGAAGCTTATGAAGAGTGCAAAACTAAGCGGGATAAATAATGGCTTACCCACATACAGGATCACACCTGCTAAAACAATAATTCCGAGAAACCTGAAAATATACTGCATCCGGTCGGTATGGTTCTCCATAAAAAAAATTATTACTTTTTTCTGTTATCCAGGTTTATGCAATATCAAAATAAAAATTAAATAAATCAACTACATCCTTCCTGATTTTTAGAGATATATTTGATAAAATTGTAAAAGGAAATTGAAATCAGCATTAACATAAAACATTTAATAAATAATGGCTAACGAATTACCCCGGTATGTTTCTGCACCGGAAGCATTGAAATTGATCGGGCCAGGAGAACGCATTTTCATTCATGGCAGTGCCGCCACACCGGTGTTTATGGTGGATGAGCTGGCAAACATGGCTGGTAATTTTAAGTATAATGAAGTGGTTTCCATCAGCGTGATGGGGGATTTCAAAATTGCATCACCGGAATATGCATCATAATTTAAAATAAATTCATTGTTTGTTTCAGCACCGGTACGGTCTGCTATCAAAGAAGGTCGTGCCGATTACGTACCGGTATTCCTAAGCGATATTCCGGATCTTGTCCGGAATGGCATTCTACCACTGGATGTAGCTATAGTCCAGGTTTCAGTTCCTGATGCTCATGGATATGTTTCATTGGGCACTTCGGTGGATATTGCCAGGGCTGCTGTCGACAATGCGATCCGGGTAATCGCCCAGGTTAATCCGCAAATGCCCCGGACTCACGGTGACGGAATGATCCATATCAAAAAATTTAATGCAATGGTGTTTCATGATGCTCCCATCCAGGAAAGTATTGGCAAAGCACCAGGAGAAATTGAATCAGCTATCGGAAAAAATATCGCGGAATTGATCGACGACCGAAGCACCCTTCAAATGGGCATCGGCACAATCCCCGACGCAGTGCTTCTGATGCTATCTAACCATAAGGACCTCGGCATTCATACCGAAATGTTTTCGGATGGAATTATACAGCTTCTCGAAATAGGAGTCATCACAAATAAGTATAAGAAAAAACATCCCGGAAGAACTGTAACCGGATTCTGCACCGGATCCAGGAAATTGTATGATTATGTTCATGACAATCCCTCCTTCGCATTCCTGGATATCGATTATGTAAATGATACGCATGTCATCCGTCAGAATCCCAAAGTAACTGCAATTAACAGTTGCATCGAAATCGATTTCACTGGCCAGGTATGTTCCGATTCCATTGGAACCAGTCAGTTTTCAGGAGTTGGCGGACAAATGGACTTCATGCGGGGAGCCGCGTTATCGGAAGGTGGTAAGCCCATTATTGCATTACCTTCCCGCACCGCGAAAGGAGTTCCCAGGATTGTGCCTATGCTCAAACCGGGAGCGGGCGTGGTAACGACCCGGGCACATGTGCATTACGTGGTAACTGAATACGGTATCGCAAATCTTTTCGGAAAAAATTTAAGACAACGTGCCAACGCGCTCATTGCAATAGCCCATCCCGACGACAGGGAAGAACTCTCCCGTTGCGCCTTTGACCGGTTTAAATGCTGACCTGGAATAAAACCGGCATCTCCCCTGCTATATAAATACATGATTTGAGTCATGTACCGGTAAAATATAAGTTGCCAATTTTGCACCAATACATGTAAACAGAAATCAACGATGACTTTCAAAACCATATTCGAACCATTCCGGATTAAGTCGGTAGAACCTATAAGTGTTACCACGGAAGCACAACGCAGAAAATTTATCAACGATGCACATTACAATACGTTTCTTCTCGATTCGGATCAAGTCATGATTGATTTTCTGACCGACAGCGGTACTTCAGCTATGAGTGCTGCACAATGGGCAGGCATGATGCAAGGCGACGAATCCTACGCAGGTGCAAAGAGTTGGAAACGCATGGAAAAGGCAGTCCGTCAGCTGACTGGTTTTGAATACATATTACCAACACATCAGGGCAGGGCTGGTGAACGAATTCTGTATAATGTTCTCGGTGGACCCGGAAAGATCTTTATCAGCAATACTCATTTTGACACCACCCGTGCGAACATCGAATTTTCAGGTGCGACAGCTATTGATATTCCTGTAAAAGAGGCTTACGATACTGCGCTGGATTTTCCGTTTAAAGGAAACATGGACACCATAAAACTTGCATCCCTGGTAGCTATGTATAGCAGCCAGAATATAGCTGCTGTAATTCTTACTGTAACAAACAACAGCGGAGGCGGGCAACCTGTAAGTATGGAGAATGCAAAGGCTGTAAAGGAAATCTGCAACCGGAATGGAATTCCATTTATCCTGGATTCCTGTCGTGTGGCCGAAAATTCTTACTTCATAAAACATCGTGAAGATGCATGTGCTGATCAGACCTACCGGGAAATTGCAGAAGAAATGTTTCGGCTTTCCGACGGAACAGTGATGAGTGCTAAAAAAGATGCACTGGTGAATATGGGTGGGTTTATTGCTTTAAAAGATGAGAACCTGGCGGAACAATGCAGGAATCTACTCATCATTACGGAAGGTTTTTCTACGTATGGCGGATTGTCGGGTCGCGATATGGAAGCCATAGCCATAGGACTTGAAGAAGTATTTGATCCTGCTTACTTGCATTACCGTGTAAAAAGTACAACGTATCTCGGCAATCACCTGCACATGTCTGGTATCCCGGTCTTGCTTCCGATTGGCGGGCATGCAGTGTACATTGATGCCAGGAAAATGTATCCGCATATTCCTGTTGACGAATATCCGGGTCAGGCTCTTGTTTGTGAACTTTATGTAAAAGGTGGAATTCGTGCTGTTGAAACCGGCAGCCTGATGTTTGGTAAGTATGATGAAAACGGAAAACTAATTCCAGCTCCGATGGACCTGGTGCGGCTTGCTATTCCCCGGAGGGTGTACACACAAAGTCATATTGAATACGTGATTGAAGTTTTTACAGAATTGCAAAAATCACGGAATGAAATATCAGGATACGAAATTACACGTTAATCAAAATACTTACGCCACTTTACTGCGTGGATGCAACCAAAAAAAATTAACGATTTACATATGATGCCTGTATAAAAAGTAATATGATCTTTAAAATTATTAAGATCTATTATGATGGATTAATTATGATATGTTACTGAATAAACTGACAACATAATTTCTCAAGCGGGTAAATTACTTAATTATTTTCTCTAAGAAATAAATTTTAATTCTTATTGACTTTAGTCGGTGCGCTTAAAAGATAAGTCAGAATAAGTGTCTTTTCCTGATCCGTAATTTTCGCCCGTTCCTGCATCTCATCCAGGTTTTCAATCCAGACTTTTTCCGTGTATTGCTCCGGAAGATGTAGCGTATGACAGCTACCACAGGAATTTACATAGAGCGAACGGCCTTTTACCAGGTCTTCATACTTAGCATTACCGGATGCATGCTCCGGCCTTGGTTTATACAATGCCGGAGCACAACTGGCCAATGCAATGGCACTAACCAATCCGGAGAATATTATTTTCCTGTTAAAAAACATACGAGAACAAAAGCCTTGTTTCAAGCTTTTCATAACCGTCGAGGTTTAGTCCTGAACTCTCTCCATCAGCATGTTTTATTCCGGTGATCTGAGGTAATACAGTAAGGTTAATCCATATGGATCCTTTGGCGTAAGAAAATCCGGGACCTGCATATAAAACGGACGTATTCCATTCGCCTTCTTCCACAGCATTAACATTACGTGCTTCTAATCCAACGTTCCAACTGGTATTGAAATTATAACTAAACCCATAATCAAATTCGAATTTTAATTCCTGCTCCTGTTCTACTTCCTGGAATGAATTTCCTTCACTGTCGACTTCTGATTCAAGTTCTGTTTCCCATTCATTTTCCACAACCAGGTTCAGGGCATGCATTGTTTTACCAATCTTTTTGTCGAGGATTAACTTTGCTTCCAACTCAAGTTCTGTTGGAGCAACCGTCAGCTCAGCATACAAAGCGGATCCGATGGCATTAGCAACAGGATCCGAAGTTTTATATTTCCATTCATTGCTGAAGCTCCATTCAAATTCCGATTCCATGGAAATATCTATCGATCCGTCGTCGTTTAAATGATGAATCTCTGCAGTGCTTGTTTTGGAATTTAGATAAAATGCCGTCTGCAGTTTCTTCGCAATTCCTAATTCCAATTCAATACGGGAATCCAAAGCCCGGTAAAAATTATCACGGCCACTGCGTACCGTATTCCAAATTTCAATCTCTCGTTGCCCTGGATTTAAAACGGTAGACTGGTAAGTGTAGTTGAAAACGCGATCCTGCGCAATGGTTGTGATCGTTCCGGCAACAACAAATGTGGCTGCCATAAAATATTTCTTAATCATAAGATAGATTGGTTTATGTGTTTTTGACGCCGCAAAGATATTCTTATTTAGATTAAGTCTAAATAAGAATGACGAAAATCATGTTTTCCGTTTGGCTAACTTTATTAACCTGTTAATTAAATAAATACGCGAAAAATGGAGCTGAAAAATACCTGTTGAAAAATCAATTGTTTTCAACAATACTCACTGATAATGGAGAAATCTGGCAGGAACCGGAATTCTATACATTTGCATGGATGGCCAGCTTTACCCTATCAAATTTTGAAAACGAATCGGCTGAAATATTTATTTCAGAAGTAGTCACTAACGGGTATGGACTGATCCGGATAACCATTGAGCGGATTATGGAACGGGATATTGAGCCAACACTCCTGGAATGTGAAGAAGCATTGATTGCAGCGGAACTGGTCGCAGCCGCTGGGGGTCATGCAGCTCATGATCTGCCTGACGAAGCCCGCGAATGGATCGATATTAATCTGCCCCAGGGTTCTGAAGAGCAACAGGAAATTGCAGGATTGAAAGAACTTGCCGCTGATGCTATCGACAGGATTGTTGCTGATTCTGAACTACGCGAATTCTGGGATGAGCATCCTGAATTTAATGAGTGGCTCGAAGCGCAGGTGGAATTGCAGGAACGGCTTTTAGAATAGGCCGTTTGTTATCAATAACACAATGTGAATAAGAGTACAATCCCTGCTGGTGATTGCTGATTTTTTATCCGAAATTTACATTCACATTCAGCTTTTGAAATCATGTCCGGGAACAGTTTTGGAGAAGTATTCAAACTTACTTCTTTTG
>JANWID010000016.1 GCA_025450095.1 Bacteroidia bacterium
ATGGTATGAGCACATTCTCGAGTGCTTCCCTTTTCTGTGCGATTTCCATTTCACTGTATTGATGCCGGCGTTTCATATCATAATAATACTTGATAAAAAGCCTGTTGAACAGGGAATCTTCTCCAAGAACTTTTTCAATCAGCACCAGGCAACCGTTTTCATTCAGCTGTGAACAAATAGATTTTACAAGCTCTTCGCGGTACAATGGCCTAACAAACTGCAATGTCAGGCACAGTATCACCACAGATGCGTTTTCCAACTGTATACCCTGGTTGAGATCACCGAATTTTATTTCATAATTACGGCTTACGCCGGCATGCACAAAATTCTGGTTGCAGCGATCTACCATTTCATTCGAGTTATCGATACCAACAAACCGCACATCATTCGGCAACACCGGATCGATTCCGAGTAAAGTTGTACCCGTTGAACAACCCAGGTCATAAACAGCGGATCCCGGAGTTGCAAAATCAACCACCTGCTCACCAATCATGCGTTGGATCTCTTCATAAAAGGGAACCGAACGTGTGACCATATCATCAAACACGCGCACTACATTTTCACCGAACTTAAAATCGGGAACTGCTTTTATGGTTTCATTAAATACCTTGTCCTCTTCCGATTTGATTTTATTGGCCATGATGTGATACCGTTAGGATTGCTGGTTTTGTGAATGTGGAAAGCCGCCTCTTGTTTTCCCTTAAAAGCGAGACGGTAAAAATATGAAAATCACCCATAATATCATATTTAATGTATGCTGCTTCCATGGTATTAATTTGAACAGGAATACTGATTAATCGGTCATTTTTGAGCATCTTTGCCTGTAATATATTCTGTTTTAAGTTTACTATAGCATTATGGATCAGAAGCTTAAACTCCTTGAAGATAAAATTTCAAAAGCTCACCTCGGAGGTGGGAAAAAGCGCATTGAAGCGCAGCATAAGAAAGGAAAACTAACAGCCCGTGAACGTCTGCACTTTCTGCTTGATGAAGGTTCGTTCGAAGAGATCGGGATGCTGGTAACACACCGTTCCAGGGATTTTGGCCTCGACAAAGAAATCTATCCAGGCGATGGAGTGATCACGGGTTACGGCACTATCGATGGACGACTTGTTTATGTTTTCTCACAAGACTTCACTGTTTTTGGTGGTTCGTTATCGGAAACACATGCTGCAAAAATTTGCAGGATCATGGATCTTTCAATGCAAAATGGCGCTCCGTTAATCGGGTTGAATGACTCCGGTGGCGCCCGGATACAAGAAGGAGTGGTTTCACTGGGCGGGTATGCCGATATTTTTTATCGCAATACACTTGCATCGGGAGTTGTTCCGCAAATCAGTGCCATCATGGGGCCTTGCGCGGGTGGAGCAGTTTATTCACCAGCCATTACTGATTTTATTATGATGGTGGAGAATACTTCCTACATGTTTGTTACCGGACCTAACGTTGTGAAAACAGTAACACATGAAGAAGTAACTTCCGAAGAACTGGGTGGAGCATCAACACATTCCACTAAATCGGGAGTGACACATTTTTCATGTCCCAATGAAATTGAATGCATCCGTCATATCAAAAAACTTTTCAGCTACTTACCTTCTAATTGTGAGGAGACACCTCCCTTTGCAGAATATACGCCCGGAGATGAAAAACGTTCCGCATTAAATTTAATAATACCGGAGAATCCAAATCAGCCTTATGATATGAGGGAAGTGATCAATTCGGTGCTCGACAATGATTCGTTTTTCGAAGTGCATAAAAATTTTGCAGAAAATATTGTCGTTGGTTTTGCACGACTTGCCGGAAGGAGCCTGGGAATTGTCGCCAATCAACCTGCTTATCTTGCCGGTGTGCTCGACATTCATGCTTCAACAAAGGCTGCGCGTTTCGTGCGTTTCTGTGATTGCTTCAATATCCCTTTGCTGGTTTTTGAAGATGTTCCGGGATTTCTTCCGGGTACTGACCAGGAATGGAATGCCATCATCACTAACGGAGCTAAGCTATTATATGCTTTCAGTGAAGCAACGGTTCCCCGCATTACGATCATCACCCGGAAAGCATACGGTGGCGCATATGATGTGATGAACTCAAAACATATTGGCGCCGATATGAATTACGCGTGGCCCACAGCGGAGATTGCAGTTATGGGTTCCAAAGGTGCAGCGGAAATTATTTTCAAGAAAGAAATTTCTGAAGCGACGGATCATGAAGCCAAGCTGAAAGAAAAGGAAAAAGAATACACTGATATGTTCGCGAATCCATACAAAGCCGCCGAGCGTGGTTATATTGATGAAGTGATCAAGCCGGAAGAAACGAGAGAGAAATTAATAAAGGCATTCCGCATGCTGGAAAATAAAGTCGCGAAATTACCGAAGAAGAAGCATGGTAATATTCCATTGTAACGAATATACGAATTGGCTTCGCCATACGAATCTACGAATTTACGAATGGTTTACAGATGCCGCGCAGGATTTTCAATCCGGCGCAAATAAATTAGTGGATTTGCAATCCACCAAAACGAAATCTCTTTCCGAATACGATTTTAAAATTTTAATCCTTTAATGAATATTTTATTACTAGGCTCGGGAGGCAGGGAAAATGCACTTGCATGGAAGATTCACCAGAGCCCGCTTTGCAAACAATTATACATTGCTCCGGGTAATGCGGGAAGCTCACGTTTTGGTACAAACGAAAATGTAAGCGCTACCGATTTTCAGGGAATCCGAAAACTGGTCCTTGAAAAGGATATTACGATGGTGGTGGTGGGACCGGAAGATCCGCTGGTGAAAGGAATACGTGATTATTTTGAGAACGATCCGCAACTTAAAAATATTTCGGTGATCGGTCCTGATAAAGAAGGTGCACAACTGGAAGGTAGCAAAGAGTTTTCCAAGAAATTTATGGAACGGCATCAAATACCCACAGCCCGTTATGCATCATTCAACCGTAACAACATCAAGGAAGGTTATAATTTCCTTGAAAAAATACAGCCTCCTTATGTACTGAAAGCCGACGGACTTGCCGCGGGTAAAGGAGTGCTTATACTGAACGATCTTGCCGAAGCAAAATCGGAACTCCGGTCGATGCTGGAAGATGCAAAATTCGGCGAAGCCGGAAATACTGTTGTGATAGAAGAATTCCTGGCAGGAATTGAGGTCAGCGTATTTGTTCTTACGGATGGAAAATCGTACCTGGTATTGCCTGAAGCAAAGGATTACAAAAGGATCGGTGAGAAAGATACCGGGTTGAACACCGGCGGTATGGGAGCTGTTTCACCGGTTCCGTTCGCCGACAAATACTTCATGCAAAAGGTAGAGGAACGTATCATTAAACCAACTGTTAAAGGATTACAGAAAGAAAATATAGACTATAAGGGAGTCATTTTTATAGGCCTGATGAATGTAGCAGGTGATCCGTTCGTCATCGAATACAACGCCCGTATGGGGGATCCGGAAACGGAAGCCGTAATACCAAGGATAAAGAACGACCTGGTGGAATTATTTGATGCCGTTGCAAACGTAAATTTATCAGAGCATACAATTCAGGTTGATGAGCGTACAGCCGTTACCGTGATGCTGGTTTCAGGAGGATACCCGGGAGATTATGAAAAAGGTAAAATTATTTCCGGGATAAATTCTGTGGAAGGCAATTTTGTATTTCATGCAGGTACATCAGAGCAAAATGGCAACCTGGTTACATCTGGCGGAAGGGTAATTGCAGTGACTTCGCTGGGGAATTCAATTAAAGATGCGCTTCAATCAGCAATGAAAAATGCTGAAGCCATCCAATTTGAAAAAAAATATTTCAGACGGGATATCGGGAAAGATCTTTTAGGTGACGAGTAACGGGTTACGAGTTACTGGTTGAAATGATACGGGAGACTGAAATTCAGCTCACTTATCACTATCCTTCACGTGTTCGGCGAGAAAATTATTACCACCCTTGCGGGTTTTTTCTCCATACCACAGCCAGAAAATAGTGCCGACTGCGCCACAAGTGATAAAAAAAATGTTAGTCAGACGACCAAGTGGTTTTATCAAGGCAAAAATCCACTCCATAAAATCTGCGATACCGTTCCAAACTGCGTCCATAAATTTTTCGAATATGTCCGCAAAAATAATTCATTTTTGAAAACCCGGCAATTTTTCCACCTTTGGGGTCGAAAGATCTGCAGATTTTAGCATAACAAGGTGATTCTCAACTTATTTAAAAACTCGCAGCCCGTCTGCTTCATACTGGTCCCAGCCTTCCTGGGAGCTGCCTGGATCTCCGCTTCATACGGTGACGACGTGAATCTGGTGGCCAACCCGATGCCATTATATAACATGGTATATGGCTTTCTGTCAAAGGGTCCGGCCTGGTTACCCGGGTTTGCCGGTTTCATTTTGACACTGTCCCAGGTTTTTCATCTCAATGTTATTGTCACAAAACATGAAGTATTATACAAGAATTCCTACCTGCCTGCACTTTTTTACCTGCTCTTCCTGGCGATCATACCGCCTTTCCTGGTATTTCAACATGTTCACAACGTCAATAGCATTATCATCTTTATTATTGATAAGATATTTAAGATTTACAAAAGTGGCACTGCTCAGTCCCTGGCATTCGACACCTGTTTCCTCATCAGTATTGCAACCCTCTTTTATCTGCCTGCAATAAGTCTTTTCCTTTTATTTGCCATCAGCATCCTGATCCTGAAAACATTTACGTGGCGCGATCATATTACCGGTTTAATAGGACTGGCTATTCCGTTTCTTTTCACATTCCTTTATTATTTCTGGTTCGACGGACTGGATGAGCTTGCCGATCGTTTCTTCCTAAAGAACATCCGGCAGCTATGGGATACCGGAGGACTTGTACTGCAAGGCTACCGGATAACACTGGGACTCATCCTGGTTATCCTGGTACTAACGCTGGTGCGTATACGCCAGAATTTTTATAAGAACGTAACCCGCATCCGGAATTTCCAGCAGGTGATATTTATACTTTTAACTGTTTCATTACTTTCGTTATTGTTCACTTCAGGTCTTGCATCCGTATATCGTTTTTCAATCCTCGTAATCCCGCTTTCAGTTATGATTTCCTATTATTTTCTTGCTGCAAAAAAGAAATGGTGGACAGAAACATTATTCTGGATGATACTTGCGGTGCTGATTTTTAATCACATCATGGCTATCGCTTAGGTACGGATTACAGATTCAGGTCTCGGCGGAAGGGAAGTACGGATTACAGATACTCCACAGGATTAAAAATGCTAAAAAGAATATAATAGGCTACATTACACAAAGAATACTTAACTCGCTTTCGCATTAAGCGATTCCTCGCTGTGCTCGGAATGACGGTGCATTGAAGGGAATGTGCGGGCGGTGGATGCGGCTTCGTCAACACCAGGGCATTATTTCACATTATCCGCATCCACCGCCCGCACCTATCACACTCCTTATCGTCATCCCGAGCACAGCGAGGGATCGTATCATGTTTGCACAATGCAAAAGAGAAAGAATCTGTAATCCCCGCCTGCGTCGGGCAGGCGTACCCTTTGCATGTTTTCCTTAAATTAACTATTTTTGCATCTCAATAAAAGAGCTATGAAATTCGGCGTTGTTGTTTTCCCGGGATCGAACTGTGACCATGATATGGAATATTTACTGGGTACCGTTATGGGACACCAAGTGGAAATGCTTTGGCACAAAGAACACAGTCTTCGCAATTGCGATTTTATCATTTTACCGGGTGGTTTTTCATATGGCGATTATCTCCGTTCGGGAGCGATTGCGAGATTTTCACCCATCATGCAGGAGGTAATGGAATTTGCAGATAAAGGAGGAAACATCCTTGGAATTTGCAACGGCTTCCAGATTCTGACCGAGGCACATATGTTACC
>JANWID010000017.1 GCA_025450095.1 Bacteroidia bacterium
AAACTGGATCATTGATGTTCCCGATCCAAGCGTGACTATAGGAAGAAAATGTAATCCGTTTAAAGTGGAGATGGTAATCAGGGGATACCTGGCTGGTCATGCATGGCGAACTTATAAATCCGGTAAATGTATTCTTTGTGGTGTAACGCTTCCCGAAGGACTGAAAGAAAACGACAGGCTGCATGAACCTATCATCACACCAACCACAAACAGTGACCACGGGCACGACCAGGATATATCAAGGGAAGAAATATTAATGCAAAAAATCGTCAGTGAAGAGGATTATTCCGTGCTTGAAGATTATACACGCAAATTATTTCAACGTGGTTCTGAAATGGCGCAAGAAAGAGGTTTGCTGCTTGTGGATACCAAATATGAATTCGGAAAGTATGGTGATACTATTTTATTGATCGACGAAATTCATACACCCGATTCATCACGGTATTTTTATTCAGAAGGCTACCAGGAACGCCAGCAAAAAAATGAATCGCAAAAACAATTATCAAAGGAATTTTTACGTCAGTGGCTGATCGAAAATAATTTTCAGGGACTCGAAGGTCAGCAGGTACCCGAAATGAACGATGGTATTGTAAATGATGTTTCACAAAGGTATATAGAGCTCTACGAAAAAATAAGAGGTGAAAAATTTATAAAGGCAGATACCGGAAATATAAATGAACGGGTGGAGAAGAACGTTCTTAAAAGCCTTCAGAAATTTCGGTAATCAACTTATTCTTTTGACTTTTCTCCCACAAAGTGATCCTCATCATTCCTGAATAACACATTAAATGTAGTCAGGCTGCCGTATATCCTGGTCAGGTATTGCTGAAGGTTCACCTTATCTTCCTCTGACATTTTATCATGAGCATTAATGCGTTGCTCCATAACACGCAACCGATCGCGCAGCATGATAATTTTATTGAAAAATACATCCACCGGAACTTCTTTACCTTTCAGATTGGGATTGGCAGGTTGCAATACGAACTTGCCACCTTTCCATTTGTCACCTATTTGAACTGTTTCCTGGATGTCACTGTAACGTTTAATGATATTGGTGATTATTCGTTCCACATCTGCCAGGCTCACCAAATCGCTTTCCGGTTCAACTGCATCCAGTATTTCAAGATTCACGTATGATTTGGCGACTTCAATCCTTCCACGCTGGATAAATACTACTAAATATGTTTTGGGCCGGATATTTATAATTACACCATCACCAAATTCAGGGTGACGCACTCTGGATCCAATACCTAATTCCTGGTCTGCCATATCTTTAATTTGTCTGCAAATAAAATCAAAAAAGAGAAACGGACAATATTCAATTACGGTTAATTACCATTGAACATTGTCCGTTAAGATGAAACTCTATGCTTCCTGGTGTTGTTGCTTTTGATATTCTTCAGTAAGCTTTTTTTGCAGTTCGGGTGGTACCGGAAGATATTCTGAAAACGTACTTCTGATACGTGCACGACCCTGAGTAATGGACCGCAATGATACACATGATTTATCAAGTTCGGCAAGCGGAGTACGTGCTTTGATCACCTGGTTGCCACCACGACTGTCCATTCCGGTAATTACCGAGCGCCGTGATTGCAGCTCGCTCATTACATCTCCCATAAGTTCTTCCGGCATTTCAATTTCTACATCATATATCGGCTCCAGTAACTGGGGTTCTGCCTGGTGAAATGCGTCTTTGAATGCCATCATTCCTGCAATCTTAAACGAAATATCATTTGAATCAACCGGGTGCATTTTTCCGTCATAAACACTTACAGCGATATCTCGTACATAAGAACCGGTCAGTGGACCTTCATTCATTTTATCCATTACACCTTTTAAAATAGATGGAATAAACCGTGAATCGATCACGCCACCCGTAATGCAGTTATTGAATAAAAGCTTTCCGCCCCATGGTAATTGTACTTCTTCCTGATCACGCACCTGGTATTCCGGTTTCGCTGTTTTGCCATTCTGAATGGGTTCGATTTTCATATATACCTCACCGAACTGACCTGCTCCTCCCGATTGTTTTTTATGGCGATAGGAAGAATTTGCCGATTTCAGAATAGTTTCCCGGTACGGTATCCGCGGCTTGATAAAATCCACATTCATTTTATAAACATGCTCGAGGCGCCATTTGGTAACTGCAAGATGCAATTCGCCTTGTCCCAGTAACAACACCTGCTTCATTTCTCTGTCGTATTCAACAACCAGTGTCGGATCTTCCATATGAATTTCTGCCAGGACTTCGCTCAGCTTTTCATCGTCCGCTTTATTTTTTGTCACAATTGCTGTACGCATTCTGGGTATTGGAAACTCGATAGGTTTGATCTGTAAGTTTGCTCCCTTCCCGTTTAATGTGTGATTGGTTGCCGTATTTTTTAATTTCAGTGTGGAACCGATATCACCTGCTTTCAGTCTATCGATTGGGTTTCGGTTCTTACCATCCATAATAAAAAGCTGATTAATGCGCTCTGTTACTCCGGTAGCAGGGTTTACCAGGTCCATTCCAGTTGTAACTTCTCCCGATAATACCTTAAAAAATGTAAGCTTTCCAAGATGTGGCTCCACGAGAGTTTTAAAAACAAATAATACCGGTGGGCCTGCAGGATTGCATGGCACTTCGTTGCCCTCAACTGATTTTTCAGCAGGCATTTCCACTGATGATGGAGCAACATTATCAATAAATCCCATCAACCTTCCGCTTCCCATATTCAACTTAGCCGATAAACAGAATACAGGGAACATATCATGATTCATCATGCCTTTACTGATACCGATACGCATTTCATCTTCATCGAGGTTACCCTTCTGGAAATACAATTCCATTAGTTTCTCATCATTTTCAGCAGCACGTTCCACTAATTCGTTGTGCAATTTATTTGCAGTTTCAAGCTCACTTTCCGGTATCGGTAATTTGTCCGGTTTTCCACCACCTTTTGGGAACTGGTACATGGTCATCTTCAGTAAATCAATGATCCCATTAAAACCCAGACCCTGGTTTAAAGGATATTGTACTACTGTTATCTGTTTTCCGAAAGCTTTTCTTGCCTGATCAAGGGTTGATTGAAAATTTGCGTATTCATGATCCAGCTGGTTAATGGCAAAAATGGTTGGTTTCTTATATTCATCTACGTAACTCCACACAAGTTCCGATCCCACTTCAACACCATGTTGTGCATTCAGAACCATTACGGCGGTATCGCATACACGAACCGCCGAGATCACCTCCCCCACAAAATCATCCAGTCCCGGTGTATCAATGATGTTTATTTTATAGTCTCTCCATTCCGTATGTAACGATGTGGCATATACGGAGTTTCCCCGCTCGTGCTCTATCTCATGGTAATCTGAAATGGTATTCTGGTCTTCAATAGTACCTCTTCGGTTAATCAGTCCTGCTTCAAATAACATAGTCTCGGCAAGAGTGGTCTTGCCGGTTTTCGCCCCTCCCACAAGGGCGATGTTCTTGATGTGTTTTTCATCGTATGCTTTCATAAGAATAGAGTTTTAGAAAGTTAGATATGGTTATTGGTAGCGGGGAGCTCCAATTAATTAGTCGAATGAAATTAACAAAGAAAATCGGTTTATCAAAATGACGTAAATCACCTCACTATAAAAAATTGTGATTCAGTTGTTTGATACCAAACCAGCCAATCTAATCAGCCCTTCAACAGGGCAATTGTTGCTTCAGAACTGGTAACCGGAAGGTGGCACTGACGGTCTGTACACACATATATATTAGTATTTTGTTCAACCCGACCTTTTAACATGGCCAGATTTTCCGAGCTTAATGAACCGGCAATAAGAATTCCCGCAGGTAAGTCATACTTGACCAGAGCGTTTCTCTCGTGAAGGGAATTTTTTCCGGTAATCACAATTTCTGTGAATGGTTGTGATTTGTAAAGCCATAATAGCAGCCAGTTACTATAACCGGAACCATAAGCGGTTAAATATTTTTCCATTGAAAACAACATACGGTTGCTTTGTTCCAGCCATTGTTCGTTTTGGAAATAATTCCCGAGAAAATACAGGTTGATGGCCATCTGCGAATTGGATGCAGGGATTACATTATCCTGTGTTTCCCGTGTCCGTGTAATCAATTCCGGGTCTTCGTCGGAGGTAAAGTAAAATGGCATTCCGTTACCAGAATGAAAATGATTCACTACATATTCAGTATACTGTTTTGCTTTTAAAAGATAATCCACGTTAAATGTTACCTGGTAAATCCGTATGAGAGCCTGAATAAAGAATGCATAATCTTCAAGGAATCCATTCACGGTTGCCTTTCCGTTTTTATAACTGTGAAACAATTTTCCATCCCGATCACTCATGCTGTTCAAAATAAAATTCACATTTTTTTCTGCTGTTTCCAGGAATCTCTTTTCCGCAAATGCGTCGTAGGCATCCAAAAAACCTGTTGCCATGAGCGCATTCCATGATAACAGCGTTTTATCGTCGAGTCCTGGCCTCACGCGATTCTCCCGCTCCTGCATCAGTATGGACTTCCAGCGTTTTAGTTTTTCTGAGAATTCTGTTTCGCTGATTCCGGATTTTTGAATTATTTCCGGGTCACTCTTTGTACGAAGCAGGATATAATTATCATGTTCCCAGTAACCTCTTTCATTTACATTGAAAACTTCGGCAAAAAAATTATAGTCGTCGCCAAGTAGTTTCTGAAGTTCGTTTTTTTTCCAGACATAAAATTTCCCTTCTTCCTTTTCAGAATCCGCATCAAGTGCGGAATAAAAATTTCCGTTTCCTCCCATCAATTCACGACAAACAAACTCCAGTGAATCGAAAACAATATCTCTGTAAAGAGGTTGTTTCCATTTTTTAAAAGCTTCTGAATACAAGGATACAAGCTGCGCATTGTCGTATAACATTTTCTCAAAATGCGGAAGTTTCCAGATTCCATCGACAGAATACCTGCAAAATCCTCCACCTACCTGGTCATAAATTCCACCCAATGCCATTTTTTCAAGAGTCAGCTTCACATTGCTGTTTACTATTTCATCATTATTATAATACAGGTATTTTAACAGGAAAAGATAATTATTGGGAAGGGGAAATTTCGGCGTACGGTCATGTCCGCCTTCTGTGTTATCAAAATGCTTCTTCCAGTTTTCAATAGCAATTTTTGGAATTTCGTTCGAAAACGCGTGTATTTCTTCCGCTACCTGGATAAGATCGCTGCTCCGGATTCCCTCTGTCAGTCTGCCAGCATATTCTTCAAATCCTTTTTTGTCTTTCCGGTAACCATCCGCGATATGTAACAATACATTCATCCATTGTGCTTTTGAAAAGTAAGTACCTCCGTAAACAGGCCTACCGTCCGGTAAAATGAAACAATTCAATGGCCATCCTCCCCGACCGGTCATCAATTGCACTGCTGTCATGTACACCTGGTCAATATCAGGACGCTCTTCACGATCCACTTTAATACATATAAAAAACCTGTTCATTAAATCAGCCACTTCATTATCCTCAAATGATTCATGTTCCATAACATGGCACCAATGACAGGCGCTATAGCCTATGCTTACCAGGATAAGCTTATCTTCTTCCTGTGCTTTATTCAGGTATTCTTCCTTCCATGGAACCCAATGTACCGGGTTATAGGCATGTTGCAACAGGTAGGGACTTGTTTCTGAAATCAGAGCGTTTGATTTTCCGGTCATTGAAATAGAAGTCAGATTAAAAGCTTAAGATAATCAAAGTTTTACTTACTCAGGATCTTTGCATTTATACATTCAAAGTATTTACAAATCAGAATAATTATTAGTAAATTAACGTTTTAATCATTCAGTTAAATTCAGAAAAGCGAATTTAAACCGCCAGGTGTTCATATTAAGTCTTATTTCATGATATCTGTCATTTTTCCGGCATCGAACGGTTGCGTTTTTTGATCGCTTATTATAATGTGATATGAAAAAATCAAAAGACCTTCAAAATAAAAAGGGGTTGAATTTCAACCGCTATTTTACACAGTCCGGAAAGGATGTTTTTGCGAATTTCCGTTATGAATCCAGGACAAGTTCCATACGCAATCCATCCGGCGATGAAGTTTTTCGAATGGACCATGTTGAAGTTCCCGAATCCTGGTCGCAGGTGGCTACCGACATTCTTGCCCAAAAGTACTTCCGCAAAACGGGGATGCCTCTCGGTAATGGAAAAACCGGATCTGAAAATTCCATACGGCAGGTTGTGCACCGGCTGGCCGCGACCTGGTGCATGATCGGAGAAGAACATGGCTATTTTGCATCGTCTGAGGACAGCAAAACATTTTATGATGAGCTGGTATATATGATGCTATCGCAGATGGCAGCTCCAAATTCCCCGCAATGGTTTAATACCGGATTATATCATATTTATGGAATAAAAGGTCCTGCACAGGGGCATTATTATGTAGACCCTGATAACGGGAAACTGAAAAAATCCACTTCAGCATATATCCGTCCGCAACCTCATGCTTGTTTTATTTTATCAGTAGAAGATGACCTGGTGAACGAAGGTGGCATCATGGACCTATGGGTACGTGAAGCGAGGATTTTTAAATACGGAAGTGGTACCGGAACAAATTTTTCAAAAATCCGTGGATCAAATGAAACGCTCTCAGGAGGAGGAAAATCATCGGGCCTGATGTCTTTTCTGAAAATCGGCGACCGTGCTGCAGGAGCTATTAAATCAGGAGGTACTACACGGCGTGCCGCCAAAATGGTTTGTCTCGATTTAGATCATCCCGAAATAGAAGCTTTTATAAACTGGAAAGCAGAAGAAGAAAAAAAAGCGGCTGTTCTGATTCAGGCCGGCTATTCATCCGATTATGAGGGTGAAGCTTACCAGACAATATCCGGTCAGAATTCAAACAACTCGGTGCGCATTCCCAATTCCTTTTTTAAAGCGTTAGAGCTAAATACGGAATGGGGACTTACTTCCCGAACTACTGGTTCCGTTGTAAAAACTGTTCCTCCACGTAAAATATGGGATGAAATAGCAAGGGCGGCATGGAATTGCGCAGACCCGGGTTTGCAATTCGATACTACTATTAACGAATGGCACACGTGTCCTGATGCAGGTCGCATTAATGCTTCAAATCCCTGCTCCGAGTATATGTTCCTTGACAATACAGCCTGTAACCTGGCATCGCTGAATCTTGGTAAGTTCTTCGATCCGGAAACAAAAAAAATAAATGTAAAAGCACTTGAACACGCTTCCAGGTTGTGGACTGTTGTGCTTGAGATTTCTGTGCTGATGGCGCAGTATCCATCACAGGAAGTTGCACAACGCTCATACGACTATCGCACGCTTGGATTGGGTTATGCTAACCTCGGAGCAGTGTTGATGTCGGCCGGATTACCTTACGACAGCGATCCATCACGCGGAATAGCAGCAGCAATTACAGCTATCCTTGGTGGCACCGCATACAGAACGTCCGCTGAAATGGCTTCTGTATTGGGTACATTTTCCGGATACGAAAAAAATCGTGAACATATGTTGCGTGTTATCCGCAATCACCGGTATGCTGCTTATCATGCCGATGATGCATTTGAAAAACTCGAAACTATTCCAGTGAGTTTAAATGCGAATAGTTGCCCTGATTATTTACTTAAGGCCGCATGTACTGCCTGGGATGAAGCATTACGCCTGGGAGAACAATTTGGTTTTCGAAACGCACAGGTGAGTTGTATTGCTCCTACAGGAACAATTGGGCTTCTTATGGATTGCGATACCACTGGAGTCGAGCCCGATTTTGCATTGGTAAAATTTAAAAAACTTTCAGGAGGAGGTTATTTCCGAATCGTAAACCAAAGCGTACCGCAGGCATTACAAAACCTGGGTTACGATGCAGGTCAGCGAGCAAAAATTATCGAATGGATTGCGGGAAGCGGAACTTTTTCAGGAGCACCTTTTATCAATCATGAAACACTTACATCGATTGGTTTTCTGAAAGAAGATATAAGCAAGCTTGAAAGTGGCGCTGTGTCAGCATTCGATATCCGGTTCCTGTTTAACTACTTCAACCTTGGTGCTGCCTGTATGGAAAGGCTTGGATTCCGTCCATCACAATATGAATCATTCGAATTCGATCTGTTAACTGCATTTGGTTTTTCTGAAGATCAGATTGAAGAAGCGAACCGGTTTGTATGCGGAAATATGACTATAGAAGGTGCTCCGGGTTTCAAAAAAGAACATCTTGCTGTATTTGATTGTGCTAATAAATGTGGGAAAAACGGGAAACGGTTTATTCATCCCTTCGGTCATCTTCACATGATGGCTGCAGTTCAGCCGTTTTTGTCAGGAGCGATTTCAAAAACCATCAATATTCCTAATGATGCTACGGTGGAAGATGTACGAAGCTGTTACGAACACTCATGGAATCTGGGGCTGAAATCAGTCGCGCTCTACCGGGATGGCAGCAAATTATCGCAACCACTTTCGAACAGAACTTCCATGCAGAATAGCGAATCAGCACAGGAATTAACCGCTGAAGAAGTGCTGGAAGCCGCAAAAAAAATCATCCAGGTTTCTTCCGATACAAAATTCAAGCGCCAGTTATCGAGTATCGTGCACCGGAAGATGTTACCTTCAAAAAGAGACGGTTTTACACAGAAGGGTAAAGTAGGCGGGCACACTATTTTTGTCAGAACAGGTGAATATGATGACGGAACGCTCGGGGAGATCTTTATTGATATGCACAAAGAAGGGGCTTCATTCCGTTCACTGCTGAATTGCTTTGCGATTGCAGTTTCAATCGGATTGCAATATGGTGTTCCTCTCGAAGAATTCGTTGAAAAATTTGTCTTCTCCAGGTTTGAACCTTCCGGGAATGTTGAGCATCCTTATATCAAAAGTTCCACTTCTGTAATTGATTACATTTTCCGTTTGCTGGCGTTAGAATACCTCGGACGGGAAGATCTTGTACATATAAAGCCATCAGCAAATACCCGCAAAGGAAATGTTAAATCCAGGCAGGAGATCCATGAGAAACATGAGAAGCATGAAAATGCTGATCCGGCACAGCAATATATCGGCAGTAATATGGGTGATGCTCCTGTTTGTTATACCTGTGGTCACATTACCATCCGTTCGGGATCATGCTATAAGTGTCTGAATTGCGGAACCTCGCTTGGATGTAGCTGAACGGGAAAAAATTTCCCCGTTAGGAATCCATTCTAACAAATAAAGAATATATCCGTTTTCTGCCAAAGCAGAATTCTTATGAATTCTTTAACTTTGATTAAACCGGGAATAGTTTTTTTATTCTTATTGTTGAAATGGATTCTTTACAACAAAAAGTACAACACCTTCATTGGCGGGCAGGATTCGGACCATCCACTGATATCAGTGGTGCCCGTTCAGTAAAGGATGAAGTCAACCTGTTATTTTCGAATTCAAAAAATCATGTCCCTCTTGTAAATGAAGGCTGGATGCCTCTTGCAGTTCGAGATTACCGGAATCTTGACGCCGCTTCAAAAACCGAATACAGGCAGCAGGAAAAAGAAGGCCGGTTGAAGCTAAACCAGGAAATTCTGACCCGATACACATCTGCAAAAGGTATTTTAAGAGAAAAAATGACCTTTTTCTGGATGGATCATTTTGCGTGCAGGATCGCCAATCCGGTTTTTGTCGTTAATTACTATAATACCATTAATGCGGGAGCACTTGGTAAATTTAGTGACCTCCTTCACGCTATGGTCCGTAACCCGGCTCTATTACAATACCTCACCAACAACCTGAACCGTAAACTCAGCCCGAATGAAAATTTTGCCAGGGAATTGATGGAGTTGTTTTCACTCGGGATTGGAAATTATACCGAGACAGATGTTAAGGAGGGCGCACGGGCAATGACCGGTTGGGGATTCAACCGCGATGGAAAATTTATAATACGTGATGAACATCACGATAATGGCATTAAGAATTTTCTTGGTGAAAAAGGAAATTTTGACGGAGATGCGATTGTAGATATCATTCTTAAGAAAAAACGTTGCGCCGAATTCATTACCACAAAACTTTATCGTTTTTTCGTTAATGAAACAGTTGATGAAAAAATAATTGCAACGCTATCAGAAGAATTTTACAATTCAGGATATAATATCGGGGCATTGATGTTCACCATGTTTACTTCCGATTGGTTTTATCTTCCTCGAAATATCGGCTCTCGAATCAAATCACCGGTAGAGCTTATGGCAGGGATGACAAAAATATTCCGGGTGAAATTTGAAAATGGTTTGATGTCGATTCAACTGCAGAAAATTATGGGGCAAATGTTGTTCGATCCACCCAATGTTGCAGGATGGCCTTCCGGTACAGCGTGGATTGACAGCTCCCGGTTGCTTTACCGCATGAAACTACCTGAGCTCATTCTCCAGGAAGCGGAATCTATTTTGCAGCCGAAGGATGAATTTGACAATCTGGAAACTGTAAGAGTGGACAAGCAGGCAACCAAAGACAAAAAAATCATACAAACCACATTTGATGCTTCAGGATTTCAAAAAGAATTTTCATCCGTTCCTGCAGAAAAGCTAACACAGGCAATTATGAATTTCCTTTTGCAAAACCAGCCGGATGCAGAAGCTATAAAACTGATAAATAATTTAACAACCGGTACGGATGGGAATACCAAAGTTTTCAAAACCGCTATTTATGTAATGAGCCTACCGGAATACCAATTGTGTTAAAAAACGGAAATGACTAATATTAACAGGAAAAAATTCATTCAGCTTTCTGCACTGGCTTCCGGTTCGGTGTTTATTCCTGATTTCCTGAAACAACTCCAGGCTTCGGTAAGGCCATTGGCAGGAGGTGGCAATAAAATCCTTGTGGTAATTCAGCTCTCCGGAGGTAATGACGGTCTGAATACATTTATTCCATTCCGGAATGATCAGTATTACAAACTTCGTCCAACATTAGGTTATGCGGAAAACTCCGTACTAAAAGTTACGGATGAAATGGCATTGAATCCTTCAATGGATGCAATGAGGAAATTGTACGACAATGGCGATCTTTGTATCATCAACAGCATTGGCTATCCAAATCCGGATCATTCGCATTTCAGGTCTATGGACATATGGAATACTGCAAGCAACAGCGATGAGTATTATGGCACCGGATGGCTGGGAAGATATCTTGATGCCAGGTGCAATCCCTGCGATCATTCACATCATGCGATTGAGGTTGACGATACGCTCAGCACGTCATTGAAAGGTGAAATAGCAAAAGGCCTTGCAATCAGCAATCCGTCGCGGCTTTACAGGGTTACACAGGATCCTTTTATTAAAAAACTTGCTGAAAATCCGTCTTCGTCTGAATTAAATTCTTCAAAATCGTACTTGTATAAAACACTTGTTGAAACCACATCCTCTGTATCCTACATTTACAATCAATCAAAAATTTATCAGTCTGCCGAAGCATACCCGCAAAATGGATTTGGCAGAAATATAAAGCAGATTGCAGAATTGATTTGTTCCGGATGTGAAACATCGGTTTATTATTTATCATATACAGGTTTCGATACCCATGCAAAACAAAAATCTGTTCATGAACGATTACTTAAATCATTATCTGATGGACTTCAGGCTTTTATTTCCGATCTTAAAAAACATAACCGGTACAACGACACGCTCATTTTTGCATTCTCAGAATTCGGAAGAAGGGCTATGCAAAATGGAAGCGATGGAACTGACCACGGGGAAGCAAATAACCTGATACTTGCCGGAGGATCTTTAAAACAAAAAGGATTTTTTAATTCAGCTCCTGATCTTTCCGACATGTCAATGGAAAATATAAAATTCAAGGTTGATTTTCGAAGTGTATATGCAACTGTTCTCGATAAATGGCTCGATGCGGATGCTACGAAAATAATCGGCCGTTCGTTTCCGCAGCTGAATTTTATTTAAGAGAAAAAACAGTAAATTACTTTGTCAGCACCAGGTTTATTCCGGCAACTTTTTTACCATTTTGCATCAGTACCGCCTGGTCAATTCCTGCCATTTGTTTTTCACCGTTCCAGGTTATTGACGACGATTCCGGCATATTCCTGTAATCACAAATCAACCTGCCGCCCATATCAAAAATTACCAGGTCACATTTTCCGGGTCCGGGACACTTAAATTTAACGATGAATGTATCGCCGGAAGGATTTGGTGATGCACTAAGATAATTATTCAAAGTGTATGGCGGTTCCTGGATACCAACCGTATAGTCATACATACCAATTGTGTATTCACCAATCATTAAAGTATCAACAGTGAAGCTTCCTTTTTTATCGGTTGTAGAAGCACCGATATTGTGGAGAAAGGAACCTACGACCTGCCAGTTATATCCTGCACCGGGGCGGTATAAAATTACAAGGCTGTCTTCATTTGTTGTAATGAATGTATTATCCAGATACCCAGTGGTGCCACTGGTAGAACCATCATATGTGAAATTTGCTTTCGTTAAAAATCCTTGTGCAAAAAGACCTTCGGCTGACCAATAGTGATAATCAGATAATTTTATTCCGGGATTTGAGCTTATAAATGGATCGGGCGGAACAAAATGATGCAACATGCGAACAGTAGTACCTGGCGTTCCCACAGCCTGTACCGTGAGAAGTGTATTGGTTTCAGGGAAAGTAACTGTTCCGGTCCCTGAAATTGGTTTTTCGTTAGACACAATGGCATCACTTACTTTTTCATATCGATCCAATGTTGTCCATGTAGGCATAAAATACAATGGAATATGAAACATATTTGTAACGGAATCGAGAACAACAGTAACAGTTGAATCCATTACTCCATTTGTGAAATTAAGCTCAACCGGCATTGCATATAAATGATTGTTGTTCCCTTTGCTTTGTTGCCTGGTATAAATAAACATGTGATCCAGTCCACCCGGAACATAAATCGCAGAATCTATAGAGAAGTGTGGAAATCCTTCAGTAAAAACCCAGTCATCAAAAAAACGTGTCATATTTATTCCGGAGCCCGCTGTCAGCGAATTTCTCAAATCAAAACTACTTGCATCACTGTATGCATTATTGGTCATATACTCCTGGCATCCGCTGAAAAAAGCGGAATCACCCATGTAATTTCGTAATGTATGTACGACGTCTGCTCCCTTTTGGTAAACATGAAAGCCGTAAGTATAATCGTGCGGGATAGCATTTAATGT
>JANWID010000018.1 GCA_025450095.1 Bacteroidia bacterium
ATTCTTCTGTATTTGGAGCCGGAACCATCATTACTGCTAATCACCAGGTTAAAATTGGAAATAGTTTTGTCACCTGGATCGGTGGAATGGTGAACTGGATGGCAATATCCGATGGCAGGTTTAAAACTAATGTGAGCGAAAATGTTAAAGGGCTTTTGTTTATTAATTCATTACGGCCGGTTACTTATAATTTCGATGTGAACAGGTATAATCAATACATCAACGCAACTGAAAATGATGGCAGTGCCAGGATGAACGGCAGACAGGTTGTTTACTCCGGATTTATTGCACAGGAAGTTGAATCGGCAGCAAAAAACGCGGGGTATGACTTCAGTGGTGTGCATCATCCTGAAAATGACAAGGATGTTTATTCTTTGAGCTATGCTGAATTTGTTGTTCCATTAGTGAAGGCTGTGCAGGAATTGAGTGAAGAAAACAGGCAATTGAAAGCTGAATTAAACCTGGTGCGCAATCTTGTCATCGAATTACAAAAAAGCATTAGCAGTAATCAATAACAGCTTTTCCGAAAGCAAAAAGGAACAATGAACGAGAAAATGAAACTCCTTTGCAGCGACATTGTGACATTATTCATTAAACCTGAATTATTATCCCGAAGCCTGTCATGCAACAAAATAATTAAGTCTACCGAATACGCAGTCGTGCTGGTGAGTTTCAGAAATTATATTGGAGAAATATTTTCAACGTAACCGTATCGGGCAGATCAAATTGATTTCGGATACACCTTGTTGATTGCTTCCATCCGGGTTGATACCTGGAGTTTTTCATAAATATTGCGTGCGTGCTTACGTACTGTTTCCACGCTGATTTCCTTTCTGGATGCAATTTCTTTATATAAAAGGCCCTGTGCAAGCATATCCAGGATTTCTTTTTCGCGTGGGGTAAGTTGACTGGCATTTACAGTCCCGGCGGTTTTAGCGGTAAAAGAATTTACTACCAGCCTGGCAATTTGTGAGCTCATGGGGGAACCACCGGCTGCAATTTCACGAACAGACTGAATGAGCTTGTCGGATGTGGTATTTTTTATGAGGTAACCGGTAGCTCCGGCGCACAACGCCTGAAAAATATATTGCGGATTTTCGAATACCGTGCTGATCAGGTATTGCACTTCCGGGCGTTTAGGCTTCATTTCCGCAACACATTCAATTCCTGATTTTCCAGGCATATTGATATCCATCAATACCACGTCGCATTCCAGTTTATTGAATGCTTTTATAAAATTATCGCCACTTGAAAAAGTGCGGATCACGTCAAAATCATGTTCACCTGATAGGACTTCCGCAGTTAGTTTGAGTATCTCGCTGTCATCCTCAACAATTACCAGCCTGGTCTTTTTCATGGGAATAATCTTTTACAGTTTCCAACATTCACTTCACCTTATGTAAAAATACACATAAGCAAATTATTGCTTTGTGCAATAATATTATTATTCCGTGAATATTGAAATGCTACTTAAGTGGTACAAAAACGGGATTTGGTTGTTGTTTAGCAGGATGTCGGGCATTGCCCCACCTTCTCACTTCACCAACTCCACCCTCCCCCTATAAACCTTTTCCCCGACTAAAGCCACATGGTATTTGGATCCCCCAGAGGCAGCTTTTCCATCCCATGTAGCGTGGAGCGAAGCTGATTCAACAACCTGGACACCCCAGCGACTAAAAATGCCGTAAGAGCCGCCGTCGTCTACGCCGGTTACTTTTATTTCGAAAAGGTCCTTCTTTCGGTCGTCATTCGGTGTGAAAATATATATTGGAGATTCACGAAGATCTACCATAGAAGTTTCCTGGGCAAAACAGCCCTGAGTTTCGATGATAGTGAGGGAATAGAGTCCAAAAGATGATGAGGTAGTGATAACGGTGGATCATTCGATTTTTTTATTAATTTGGTGCCAGACCCCATCGCCAGTTGTAGGTACGTTATAAGCAACCCGTGTTGCTTCGAAAAATATAGTGCAAGTTCAAATTGTTTCAGAAAACTGAGCAAGCTGTTATTGTCACTTCTTGTGTAATAAGCAAAGTAGATTTATTATCTAGTAATAAATTCATAAGATATTTAAGACTCTAAAAAACAATCACATGAAAAAAGTATTTTTTGCTTTGACATTTATGGTCTACACCTTTAATATTAAGGCAGCGATATTAACAGTGAGCAATGATCCATTAACACCTGCACAATACAATAATATTCAATTCGCTCACAATGCGGCAAATCAAGATGATACATTACTAGTTTATGGATCCTATGATTTAGCTTCTGGGACTGGGCCTGTTTATGGCACATTATCAATTTCAAAACGGCTTAATATCATTGGCCCAGGATTCCATTCAATAAATAATAATAGTAAGGTGGCAAAATTTCCAAATGGATTCAATTTTAATTCTGGCAGCGAAGGTTCATTGGTGAGCGGCTTATTCGTTGATATTTCGGCCTCAGTATATTGTTCGGTAAGTCACATTACAATAATGAACTGTCATTTAGGATATGTAAACATTAATGTTATTGTAGACTCAATTATTATCAGAGATAATGTAATAATTGAATGGATAAACGGAAATGCAAGTACAAATATATTTATTGAGAATAATTTATTTATAGCATCAGGCACTACAATTTCTAACTTCAATCAGGCAAGTTGTCTGATTACGAATAACGTTTTTATAGGTATGCCATTGGCTGGAGGTGGTGTTTTTGCCTCTGTGACAAATGCGCTAATTTCCAATAATATATTTTATGGAATCAGATCATATGATACGGGCAGTTCTCTATTAGGATGTGTTTTTAATAACAATTTAAGTTTTCAAACAACTGATAATATTTTGCCACCACAGAGTGCAACCGGTACTGGCAATCTAATTAATCAAGACCCTTTATTCACACAAATTAATTTACCTGGATATTTAAATTATTCAGATGATTATCGTTTACTGGTATCTTCACCAGGACATAATGCGGGGACAGACGGAACAGACATTGGTATATATGGTGGATCAATTCCAATATTAGATTCTCCTTTAACAGGAATGGCTGCAATTCCTTACATTTCTATTTTTAATATCGCTAATTCTGTAATTCAGCAGAACACGAACTTGAATGTGCATTTTAAAGCATACAAACATGACTAAGAATTTAAGAAAAATATTTTCTACTGCAATTATTCTTCTTCTGTTATGCAGTTTAATCAAGGCGCAGCAAATTGTAGGAGCTGAATATTATTTTGATACTGATCCGGGAGTAGGCAATGGAACACCAATAATTATCACATCTGGAGATTCTGTTGATGTTAATTTCAGTATTTCGACAACCACATTGAATAGTGGTTTTCATCAACTTATTATTCGAACCAAACATTCTAACGGTGCGTGGAGTTTAGCTC
This sequence comes from Bacteroidia bacterium, assembly GCA_025450095.1. Next base: position 3,392 of record JANWID010000018.1, read on the forward strand.
TAGGAAGATTGTTTTATGTCCAACCTGTAATTTCAAATATAAATCGAACAATTACAAATGCCGAATATTTTGTAGATAATGATCCAGGATATGGTTCTGGAACCCCTGTTTCCGTTACGGTAGGAGACAGCATCGAAGTAAGCACACTTCTTAACATGACCGGTGTTCCATTAGGAAATCATTCTATTGGTTTAAGAGTAATGGATTCAGGAAATATATGGAGCCAAACGGTTGTGGATTCATTTAAGGTTTGCACAATTGCTGGCCCTATTGCAGATTTCAATTTAGTTCAAAATAATATAGAAATAACTCTTTTTGACCAATCCTTGGGCGATTCGATAATTTATTATTGGGATTTTGGTGATGGAAACACTTCTTTGTTGCAAAACCCGTATCATGAATATGTATCAGTTGGAAATTATAATGTTTGCTTAACAGATTCTAATATGTGTGGTTTTAGTACGAAGTGTCAAACAATCACTGTAAAAGGTATTGAATCTGTTCATCCTAAAAAAGGTGGAAATACAGGAGCGGTAACAATCGAATTATACGGATTTGGATTCGTTCAAGGAACAACATTTATATTAAAAAAAACTGGTCAAAGCGATATTACTGGCAACAATTATATTATTAATAATGAAATGAGAATACACTCTACCTTTGATTTAACCGGACAAGTAACTGGTTTTTGGGATGTAGAAGTAATTACACCCACAGATACATTTTTAGTAGTAGATGGGTTTGAAATCGTTACCGGCACAGAACCAGCTTTATGGATGACTATAACAACTTCAATGATTTATAATAATGACTTTGACCCAACTTATATTATAACATATGGAAATTCTGGAAATACTGACGCTGTTTTTGTTCCTTTCATCATTAGTGGCTTAATTCCAAATACTGAGGTAGAAATAGTTTCCAATAATAATTTATCAATAAGAAATTTGCCGATCGTGGATACTCTAAGTATTGAATGGGATAGTATTCCTAATACTGTTATTGATAGCGTTACAAATAAGGGTTTTAAAGTTTTTTTGATTTACAAAATACCTCCTGGATTCACAGGCACTTTAAAACTAATCTTACATATGCCAGATACAGTTCTGCCTCCATCGGTAGAATTAGTTGGGACTATGGGAAAGCCAATCCTAACATCAACGGAAGCACTTAGGTTAATGAGTGGCAATACTATTAGCCTTTCGAATTGTATGGTTTCGTTATTTACAAACTCTGTAAATTTTGTAATTGATGCTACAGGCGTAGCAACTTGGCAGTCTTGTGTTATTGGTACTGCTATATTTATGAAAGAGTTATATGATGTAATAATTGAGCATGCCAATGATAATGCTTTAACACCTGATGCAACTTGGGACTATGGAGATGTTTTATTTTCTAAAATAGAGGTAATGAAAGATTGTGCAGAGGCGAATCTTGGGGTTACACCTGCTGGCATTATCACACGATTATTTACAGCGTCATTAAAAGGAGTTTATAATTTACTAAGGAATGAAGACTATGTAGCTGCATGTTACAATTTATATGTTCACAATGCAACAAAAGTTTTTTACCAATATTTTGGAGTGGCTGCGTTTGATCCTAATAATAAAGTAGGGCCGGGTGGTGGTTCTTATTATCATTGGATTGATAATTCTTTTCCATTTACTTATACAATAAATTACGAAAATGATTCGTCAGCAACTTTGCCGGCTCAAACTATTATCATTACAGATACATTGGACAAGACAAAAGTTGATTTATCAACTTTCGCCTTTACCTCTGTAACCATTGGCGATTCTTCTTATTCATTTAATACAGCTCCTCAGCAATTTATTCATGAATTCAATTTAGCTCCAATTATGGGAGTGAATGCTCGGGTTTCTGCAAGTATTGATACCACAACTGGAATCGCAAAATGGATTTTTAATTCAATAGATACGGTAACTAATCAAATAACACAGGATTTTTTTGCTGGATTCCTTCCTCCTGATACTTTGCCTCCAAAAGGACAAGGAAATGTGTCTTTTATAGTCACTCCTAAACCTTCAGTGTTAACAGGAGATTCAATTTTCAATGTGGCAAGTATTATTTTTGATTCAAATACACCCGTTACTACACCTGTTTGGACCAATTATTTGGATTTGGTTAAGCCTCAAAGCTCGGTATCTGGTTTAGCTCCTATTCAAAACGATACTTCATTTATTGTTGATTGGAGTGGTACAGATAATTTGTCAGGAATTAGACATTATTCAATATTTGTTTCCGATAGTGGTGCAGCCTATATACCGTGGATTGGATTTACCAGTAATACTTCAGCTACTTTTATCGGAAAGAGTGGTCATACCTATGCATTTTACAGTATTGCAACCGATAGTGCTGGGAATATTGAAGATATTCCGTTGATAGCTGATGATTCAACAGTCATAATTACTTCAATAAATGATATTTCTTCAATGGACAATTCGATGCTGTTTCAAAATCATCCTAACCCGTTTAATAATTTAACGAGAATTGATTATTATTTGCATAAGCAAGGAGAAGTTACTATTTATGTTAGTGATGTTCTTGGCCATATTGTAAAGGAAATTAAAAACGAAAGAATGAATTCTGGAAAACATTCTTTTGAATTTGATAGCGAATCCTTACAAAGTGGCTATTACTTTTATATAATGGTGACAAATGATTTTATTGATACGAAAAGAATGATTTTGATCAAATAACATCGCATTGTTGTATTGATGTTTCAAAAGAGATCACAACTGTAGTCAAAACAACTTCCGTGAATTGCCATTCAATAGAAAATCTGAATTAATAAAATAAAAATGAACAAAATAACCGTATTCATAATCATGCATATAATTATGACCGCATGTAACGCTCAAACTCCACAGAATTATGTGTCATTTCAGGGCGACACATTATCATTATATTCATGGCAGGGAAATAAAATAATGTTGCTCTCAAGTTCAAATACACTTAATCCAATAACCATGTTGAATTGGACCCTAAAAATGGATACAGCATATAATTATTATACCTTATGCAATGGCCACGAACCCATTTTTTATTACCAGGTAACTTACATAAATAACCGGTCAACAATAGCTGAAGTTCCTATAACTTGTGGAGCCGGATGCGGATATTTAGGATGGACAGGAATAGAAATGGAGACTTCTTATTTTATGAATATGTATAATTTTATTGATTCATTAAACTTGTATGACCAAGTTCCATTTTATGAATTAGGAAGAAATTTTTGGTTTTATGATGCTCAGTTAAAATACCAAACAAACGATCCAATTGTAACTGGTTATGCTGTTTTTATGCGATTTATGGCAATGGAATCGGCAAA
>JANWID010000019.1 GCA_025450095.1 Bacteroidia bacterium
AATCAGTAAGGAAGGCCCTTCGAAACCTATTAACTGCCTGGTTCCGCTTCAAACCGAAGGGTCGAAATCACCACTGTTTTGCATTCATATGCACAATGGCAACGTAAACAGGTGGCGCGTGATGATCAAACATCTTGGAAAGGATCAACCAATATATGCCATTCAACCACAGGGTCTCGACATCCACAAAAAACCGCACACTACCATTGAAGAAATGGCCCGTTTTTACATTGGAGTGATGAAGGAAATCCAGCCGGTTGGGCCGTATAACCTCATTGGCTTATGTTTTAGCGGGATGGTAGTTTATGATATGGCAGTGCAGTTGCAGGCTATTGGTGAAAAGGTTAGTTTTCTTGCCATGATTAATAATTATGCCCCACCCGAATCAAGATCGCGTTATCGTTTGCAAACCGGAATTCATAAGGTTATGGAAATGAGCCTGTCTGAAAAACTCAATTTTGCAACCGGTAAGGCTAAAAATATTCTTCAAAAGTTTAAAGTTATTCCTCCTCAAAAAGAGGGAATGATTGAAGAAGTTCAGGTTGATGAAGTCACCGAAGAAATAGGCAATGATTTGAGGACCATCCATTCATTAGCTTTATTGCACTACCTCCCTAAAAGTACTTACCAGGGTGACCTTGTTTTGTTCAGAAATGCCGGAATAATCGAATACCCTTATAATGAATTCCTTGGATGGGAAAGACTAGTTAAGGGACATATTGAAACCACAATTATTGAAGGTTGCGATAATGATACCATTATTACTGATGAGCCCTACAATGCCATTCTTTCACGAAAAGTGAAGGAATACCTCGATCAAAAGGCCAGCAACAGCTGATTTGAAAAGTACCTTTGTGAGGTATAGGTAAAGTTAGTATATTCGTGACCTAATATCCTGTTAATGAAACTTCACTTCAGGAACCTTTCAGACATCAACAGGGAGCATAAATTGCCTCAATCAGGCAATCATCATGAGGAGGTCCACGTTTGGTCACATTCCATTCATTTTGATGACCCTTTTTTAAGGGAAGCCCCCTATCTTTTATCAGCCGATGAACTGGGTCGTGCTGGAAAATACCATTTTGAAAAGGATAAGAGAGTTTATGAAGCCGGCCATGTGGTGATCAGGAAAATACTGGCTCATTACACCTCCATTGAGGCATCAAAGTTGGAACTTACACCCATTGTCAACCGCAAACCTGAATTGTTGAGTACACCATTCAGGATTCACTTTAATATTTCCCATTCCGGGGGCAAAATACTAGTAGCAGTTGGATTTTTGTCGGATGTTGGAATCGATGTGGAAAAAGTAATTCCCGATTTCGACATGGATGGATTCGCTGATGCCAACTATCATCCCAATGAAGTCAGTCATTTCAGGTCACTGAACAACAATGAAGAAAGTGATTACTTCTACCAGGTATGGACCAGGAAAGAAGCCTGGCTGAAATTAACGGGCGAAGGTGTTAATGACAAATTAAGAGATCTCGATTTTTCAGGTAAAGAAGTTAAAACGACTTTGCCACCTCACGGACATCATGATTTGTATATGACATCCTGGAAAGAAGATCCCGATTATCTTGCCACTCTGGCAGCATATTCGGATCCTAAGAAATACCGCTTTTTTAATTCGGATTTATTGATTTCCGAAAGTATAATCTGAAAATTTTATTTATTCAACCAAATTAAATCTCAAACTATTCTCAAAAATTTATGAGCGAAGGATCTAAATTTCTCAATGATGTGCATTCTTATTTTGATAAGGCAGCGGCTTTCACTTCCCATTCCAAAGGAGTACTGTCGCAAATCAAAATTTGTAACAGTATTTACAAATTCAATTTTCCCATTGAAATAAATGGGGAAATACAGGTTATACAGGGAATCAGGGTACAGCATAGCCAGCACAAATCTCCAACCAAAGGAGGAATCAGGTATAGTGATTTCGTCGACGAGCAGGAGGTAGAAGCCCTGGCTACACTTATGACTTTCAAATGTGCAGTTGTAGATGTTCCTTTTGGTGGTGCCAAAGGAGGAATTAAGATCAATCCTGCAAAATATCATGTGAAAGAACTTGAAAAAATAACACGTCGTTATGCGACGGAACTTATAAAGAAAAACCTGATCGGTCCTGGTATCGATGTACCTGCTCCTGATTATGGTTCTGGTCCACGTGAGATGGCCTGGATTGCCGATACCTTCGCAACATTTCATTTCGATGATATCAATGCACTTGGATGTGTTACCGGTAAACCACTGGGCCAGGGTGGTATCCAGGGACGTACAGAAGCTACAGGGATGGGATTGTTTTTTGGTGTAAGGGAAGCTTTAAATCAAAAGGATGATATGAAAGCACTTGGCATGAAGCCAGGGATAGAAGGCAAAAAAATTATTGTTCAGGGATTGGGTAATGTTGGATTTTATTCCGGGAAGTTTTGTCGCGAAGGTGGAGGAATCATAGTAGGTATTGCTGAACGCGAAGGCGGAATATTCAATGCCAAAGGTCTTGATGTTGAAAAAGTATTCAAGCACCGGAATGAAACTAAATCTATTCTTGATTATCCGGGAGCTAAAAATTTTAAGAACTCTATGGAACTTCTTGAGATGGAATGCGACGTTTTGATCCCTGCTGCTCTCGAAAACCAAATTACAAAAGAAAACGCGCCCCGCATCAAGGCAAAAGTAATTGCCGAAGGTGCAAACGGTCCCGTTACAAAAGAAGCTGAAGAAATTCTGAATAAAAAAGGCGTGTTGATCATCCCTGACTTATATCTCAATGCGGGTGGTGTAACAGTTTCATATTTTGAGTGGTTAAAAAACCTATCGCATGTTCGCTTTGGCAGGATGGAAAAACGTTTCCAGGAAATACAAACTTCACGACTGGTTGGCGCCGTAGAACAGGTTACTGGTAAAAAACTCGATAAATTACAAAAGTCGCTAATTGTTCACGGACCCGAAGAGCGTGATCTTGTTAGTTCCGGTCTTGAAGAAACCATGATTGCCGCATTTAATGAAATCAGGAATATCAGGAACAGCAATGCGAAAATAAAAGACCTGAGGACTGCAGCATTTGTAAGCGGAATTAATAAGCTTGCGGCAAGTTATGGTGCATTGGGAATCTGGCCATAGCCTATCAGTTGTTTGTTGTTAGTACCTGGAACTTTTGTATTTGTTGTGCTAAAAGTTTTTAATTTAAAATTATATAAAGTCGGACTAATTATTAGTTCGACTTTTTTTTATCGTTACTCACTACAACCGTCACATCAATTACTCAGTTCAGTTGTTTGAGCATGATGGCAACATGAATTATCTTTCATGTTATAACCACGAAGGATAAAATACATTCCCAAAACAATAATCATAACGGGAGACGCTTTTATTAAAAAACTTCTTGCTTTCAATCCTGCAAATTTACCAAAAGCAGCCACAGCCATCATGGCTGGAAATGTGCCCAGGCCAAATAACATCATATAAAGGGCGCCATTTACAGGGTGTTGAGATGCGGCTGCACCTGCCATGGCCAGGTAAACGAAACCACAGGGAAGAATTCCATTGGCCAGCCCGGCAATGAATAACGATAATTTATTTCTCCTTTTTAAAACTTCGCTGAATACACTTTTTATAAATGCATTCAATTTTATGAAAAATGGAATCGAAATGCCTTTACCAGGAAGAAAATAAATAATGACAACTGATAATATCATGAGTACTCCGATTCCAATGGATACTCCTTTTTGCAACCCTGCCATCATTAATGTATGCCCGGCCAGGCCTGCCAGTGTACCTAAAAGGGAGTATGTTAAAATACGGCCGGTATTGTAAATGCTTCGGCCTATCAGATATTTAGTTGTGTTTTCTTTGCCTCCCGAAAGTGCAAGTGCAATGGGTCCGCACATGGCAACACAATGAAAACTTCCCAGGAAACCAATAGCTAAGGCGGAGAGCTCGAACATCATTTGACAACTACCTGCTTTTCACTGTAATATTTATTCCCTTCAACCTCATAATCAATTTTGATCCTGTACATGCCTTTTGTAAAACCATTCGTTGAAATTCTTTGCATTCCATCTCTTCCCGGTTTGATTTCAAAAGTTTTATCCCAAATGTTATCCGAGGGCCGGAAGATCATTATATTTCCGATAATTGGTTTTCCTTTCAGATCGCCAGGGAAGGTGATAATGATTTCTGAATCATTAAGTTCAAAAGTGAGTGGTTCGGTTAAGCTATTACTCCGGTTGATGCTCTCAATTTTATCCTGGAACTTTAATTCCTGGGCATAATAATCGGTACTTACCAGGTCAATCTTTTCACCCATGCTCCTCGTAACAAAGTAAATGATGAGGCTTGCAAAACTTATGTAAAGAAATGCGATCCTGTATCCCCAGCCTATTTTCATTTTAGTGTTTTTAAAATAGATTTCACAAATAATATTATCACTTTAACATGTACTTGCCACCCGGACCCATGAAAGTGGTTTTAATTGTTTCAATTTTTTTATCACCAGAGTAGACATCAATTTTGATTTTTGATTTTCGTTCAGAGATATTTGCAGGATTGATTATGATAAAAAATTCTCCCTCTACAATCGCCTGGTTTTTTGCAACGATATCATTGAGTTTGGCCATCCTGATTTCACCGTCAAGATTTTGCAGTCGGAATGATATTGGAATATCACTGGTTGTTTTATTTACAACTTTGAAATTATACAGATTGCTGATCCTGCCATCAGGCTGGTTTTGAAAAAGCATTCCGGGTGTTCGTAATACACTGGTTTCGGTGTCAGAACGAAGAGCAATGCCGGCGACAAGCCCGGTAAGTAACAGAAAGAGTAATAATGCATACAATGTAATGCGGGTGGTAATTTTTAATTTTTGTTTTTTAGCAATTCCATCTTCACTGGTAAATCGTATTAAACCCTTCTGGAAACCTATTTTATCCATGATATTGTCACAGGCATCAATACAGGCAGTACAATTGATACATTCGAGCTGGGTTCCGTTGCGAATATCAATACCGGTAGGGCATACGCTCACACATTGATTACAATCGATACAATCGCCGGCATTACGTTCTTCATTTTTTTTGAACAATTTCCTCGATTCTCCTCTGACATAGTCGTATGCTACTACAATAGAATTTTTATCAAGCAAAACACCCTGTAACCGGCCGTAAGGGCAAACAACGATGCAAGCCTGCTCCCTGAACCACCAATACAC
>JANWID010000020.1 GCA_025450095.1 Bacteroidia bacterium
ATAGAATATCACCAATAACCGGATCACTGCTCCCGGGGGACACGGTTACGGGGCCGGGCATTACCTGAACAACTCTAACTCCGTGATAAGAACTAGCCACATCAGCGGGAATGCCGTCGACACCGCTACCTGGTGTTACGGAGGAGGCGTATACGTTAGCGGCGGAAATCCGGTTTTTACCAATGTGACTATTGCCAATAACAGTATGAAAGCCGAAAACTGGTGTTACGGTGTGGGTATGTATGTTGATGGCAGCGACATTGAACTGCACGAAGTAAAAGTAACCGGGAACATCTCCGGCGACAATGCAATCTGGTATTACGGCAATGGAATTTATATGAATGAAACTACTGCTGATCTTTTCAATGTATTGGTTGCGGAAAACCGTTCCGGAACCGGTGGCAGCTTTAATTACGGAGGTGGCATATACTGCGACGGAGCAGGCTCTAATGTTTTTATGATGAATTGTACATTAACCGGTAACACCAAAACGAATAACGGTACCATAACCGGTTCAGGACTCTATTCACGCGATGCTGTAGTGACAGCAGTGAACACGATATTTTACAATCCGAATAACGGACTTGAATTCACGTCGAATGGCGTAGCATCTTTTGGTGCACTCTGGAGTAATATCCGGGGTGGTGGTCCGGGTGGAGGAATAGGATGTATAGATACTATTCCCGGTTTTGTATCACTTTCTGATTTCCATCTGTTACCCACTTCTCCCTGTGCTGGTGTCGGCACTGATAACGGTGCTCCGTTTATCGATCTCGATGGTATTCCACGTCCACTACCAGCTTTCACATGGACTGATATGGGCTGTTATGAAGTGGACCAATCGGTAACCGGCCTTGCTGAGGTAACAATAGCTGAGTTTTCAGCATATCCAAATCCTGTTAAATCTGGGGAAGTTCTAACTGTTATGAATGCTGGAAAAAAGATTATAGTTACAGATATAACTGGGAGAATTGTTTTCGAATCTGAGAACAATTCCAGTGAGTTCGGGATTTCAACCCAGAATTGGAAAAGTGGATATTATCTTTTACGCTCTGAAAATTCAAAAGCTTTAAAGATCTGTGTGATGGACTAATGTTAGATTATTTATTATCTATCATTTATCATTCATCATTTTACTCAGGCGGTTACTTTCCCAAGCACCTTCGCCATTGTTTGACCGATAACAGCGGGTGATTCCACTACAGTGATCCCACACTCTGTCATGATCTGCATTTTGGCTGCTGCTGTATCGTCTTTTCCACCCACGATTGCACCTGCATGACCCATGCGGCGTCCGGGAGGAGCAGTCTGACCTGCAATAAAACCTACTACCGGTTTGCGGTTATTGTTTTTGATCCAGCGTGCTGCTTCCGCTTCCAGGTTCCCTCCTATTTCACCGATCATAATGATGCCTTCTGTATCGGGATCGTCCATGAAAAGCTGGATTGCTTCAAGCGTAGTGGTACCAATGATAGGATCGCCGCCAATTCCGATTGCAGTTGAAATTCCCAGTCCTGCTTTCACAACCTGGTCTGCCGCTTCATAAGTAAGCGTTCCTGATTTGGAAACAATGCCGATATGACCTTTCTTAAAAACAAAGCCGGGCATGATGCCAACTTTCGCTTCGCCAGGAGTTATCACTCCGGGACAATTTGGTCCTACCAGTCGGGTATTACGGCCGCGCAGGTATTCCTTTACGGTGATCATATCTTTGGTTGGAATTCCTTCTGTAATACAAACAATCAGCGCAACACCGGCTTCAGCAGCTTCCATAATGGCGTCGGCGGCAAAAGCTGGCGGCACAAAAATGATGGAAACATTTGCTCCTGCAGTTTTTACAGCCTCTTCAACAGTATTGAAGACAGGTTTATCGAGATGAGTTGTTCCTCCCTTTCCTGGTGTAACCCCACCAACTACGTTGGTGCCGTATTCAATCATCTGTGTTGCATGGAAAGTACCCTCGTTACCGGTAAAACCCTGTACTACAATTTTGGAATTTTTATTTACTAAAACGCTCATGAGACAATGATAAATGTTAGGTGATTAATGATGAATAACAAGGGCGCAAAGGTAGAATTTTGACTTGAATCCCGGGCAATATTTGAATTATTCTGTTGCCTTCGATGCACATACTGGTTCAGGCGGTAACTTTGTTACTTCAATTTTAACTCAGTCGGCTCCCGATAGCTATCGGGACGGCAGTCACTCGTCACTATTCACTAGAAGTACCAGGTCAATGCTTTACTCCGGAATCACCACCGATACCATAGCCGCCATAGCAACTCCCCCGGGAACAGGTGCCATAGCCATTCTCAGGTTATCGGGCCCTGCCGCTTTTGAGATTGCGGACACTGTTTTTCATTCTTCAAATGTGAAAATTTCATCTGCTGCTTCTCATTCAGCGCATTTCGGCACCGTACGTTCCGGTGAAAAAATTATTGATGAAGTGCTGGTGACCGTTTTCCGGAATCCAAAATCATTTACGGGTGAGGATGTGGTGGAGATCTCCTGTCACGGTTCTTCCTATATCCAGAAAGAAATTCTGCATCTGTTGCTTTCCAAAGGAGCACGATTGGCGCAACCCGGTGAATTTACTTTACGGGCATTTCTGAATAAAAAAATGGACCTTGCCCAGGCGGAAGCTGTCGGCGACCTGGTTGCTTCCGATACCGAAGCCGCACACCGGGTTGCACTGAAGCAGATGCGTGGAGGGTTTTCGAAAGAAATAGGCATCCTTCGCGAAAAGCTGATTCACTTTGCTTCACTGCTGGAGCTGGAGCTCGACTTTTCAGAGGAAGATGTGGAGTTTGCCAACCGGGAGCAATTGATAAAACTGATCGATGAAACGCTGCAGCATCTAAAACGGTTATCGGATTCATTCGAAGCCGGCAATGTTATCAAGCGAGGTATACCGGTAGTGATAGCAGGAAAACCCAATACCGGCAAATCTACTCTGCTGAACCTGATTTTAAATGAAGAGCGTGCTATAGTCAGTGAGATTGCCGGTACTACCCGCGATACCATTGAAGAAGAAATTACCCTTTCGGGGATGAAGTATCGTTTCATTGATACGGCCGGAATCCGCGAAACCGGTGATGTCATTGAAAAGATAGGCGTTGGCCGTTCACTTGAAAAAATAAAAGATGCCAGTGTGATCCTATATCTTTTCGATCCGGGTGAAACAGACCAGGATGAATTAGAATCGATCCTGGAAAAAATAACAGTTATCAAATCCGATGAAAAACACGTACTCGTACCGGTAGCGAATAAAAGCGACCGTTATAACCGTGATTACATTTCCGATTTATTTGCATCAGTACCGGATGTTATTTTTATCTCTGCAAAAAATCATTCTGGCATCAATGAACTATTTGAACGCATCACCGCTACAGTTTCACAAACCCGGCTCGACAACAATGATGTTATTCTCACCAATGCACGGCACAAAGAAATGCTGGATAAAACTTCATCCGCATTAAAGCAAGCCCGTGAAGGAATTTCCACTTCCCGTTCCACCGACCTGGTTGCAGTAGATATCCGTTCCGCCCTCTCCTATCTCGGCGAGATCACAGGGCAGATCACAACGGATGATTTGTTGGAGAATATTTTTTCGAAGTTTTGTATTGGAAAATAAGCACTATTTTTTTTACATTTAAACTTTCGCCAGCCGTTTTTTTTTCAACCCTTTAAACGTTTTTCTCATGCAAATTACCACCATTCAATCCAAAATTCATGAAATCAGGGGCGTGAAAGTCAAGCTTGATTTTGATCTTGCAGTACTCTATGAAGTTGAGACCCGGGCTCTGAAACAAGCAGTTAAACGGAATTCAGATCGGTTTCCAGATGATTTTATATTCACTTTAAATGAAAAGGAAATAACATTACTGGTATCACAAAATGTGATACCATCGAAAAGCTATTTCGGCGGGTCGCACCCATTCGCATTCACTCAGGAAGGAATCGCTATGTTATCAGGTTTATTAAGAAGTAAAATAGCTATAGAAACAAATATTTCAATTATGAAGGCGTTCGTTCTGTTACGACAATTCGCCCTTTCACATATAGAAATTACCGCTAAACTTAAAGAATTGGAAGAACGATATGATCAACAATTTAATAGTGTAGCCCAGGCGATCGACTACCTCCTGAAAAAAGATCAGCAATTAATTGATCAACAAAACCGAAAAAAGATCGGGTATAAATAATATGAATCGCTCCGATAACAAGGTTTCCTGAGCCAGGGCGAAATAAAAATTATTCCGTCTTATTCGTAAACCGCTTCTGCGTTTTCTTGAAAGAATTCAAATCCCAGTCCGCATCAAAACCATTCCAGATCAATCTGAATTTGGTGGCATCAGCAACATAGGCCAGCACAGTTACATCTTCAAAATTAAAATATACATTATTGTTGATTTTATCAGCGTACAGATATTTTTCGTTTTCAGCAATGCAATTATTTAGCTTCGTTATAAAAGTCCGGGCCTTATCACCGGTAAAGTGCCGGAATGCATAGCCCTTATATACCACGCCCGTATTATTAAAGTAATTGCCATAGAAACAAAATACAATGCCTTCCTCCTTTTTATCCGGACTAATATAATATATGGTGGTTAATTCACCACTCGTTGTTGCGGTCAGCGCTTCAATTTCAAACTTCAGGTAGGCTTCGGAATTGCCGAATACCTGGGTAGCTACATAACTCTTCGCTTCATAAATAGCTTCATCTTTATTGAATTCTCCTGCTACAACAAACGATTTTGGTGTATTCTGTGCGATTGCAGAGAAGCCCCATAAATTCAGAATAATAAGTCCTATAATTTTCATAACACTTTTTTTTATATTTTTTAAGAAAGGTAAAAATACCTTAAAACCGGGCAACTACAAAATTTCTTGTTGAGAGCCCAAAGTTGTATCATAAAAAATATATCAAGATCCGTATCCTCCTGCCGCGTAATAAATTTATATTTACAGGATTCTATAGCCCAATAATATGAAAAAGCGTTATTCCTTAATTGTTTTTTACCTCCTCTGCAATTGTCCGTTAATTACAAATTCACAAACACTTGGAGGCTATTCATTATATGGTCATCTTGCCACAGCGATTCATCCTTTTGGGTGCAGTGATGGCTATGTCACTCATTTCCCTGATGATTCCATTTGGGTAAACCTGGTTAATGATAGCACGACTGGGACTTTTACTTCCATGGACATCGATTCAACAGGAGAGGATTTGTTATTAGAAACCGGTTATAATACTTCAAATTACGATGTGAGTCTTTTATTAAGTAATGGACAGTACTCAAATATTCATTCGGTAACTATATCGGATTGGACTGCTTTACCCGATATCACATGGGTTAATGTTTACCCTTCTACTTCTTGTAACCAAACTAATACACCCGGATCTCATTATATTTCTTCACTTGACTACAATACAGATTTTAGCCTGATATCTTCCGATACGGTTGTGGGAATAAAAATTATTTTTCTGAGCACTATCGGAACACCGGATTTAGCAGGTGCTTACTACATAGTTTCTCAACCAATTGGTATAAGTGAACAAACAACCCTGAATACATTCCGGGTATTTCCCAACCCCTTTTCTGATGCGTTAAATTTTACTTCAAAAGTGAATGAAATGATTGAAGTAACTTTTTTTGATATTACATCCAGAAAATTATTTACTCATAATTTCCAAAATTCATATTCGCAAAATACAATACAACTTGTCCCCGGGATTTATTTTTACGAAGCAAAAGTTGAAAATAATATCCTTATGAAAGGCCGGGTTGTAAAATATTGAAACTGCCTGTTTTGGTTTCCTAATCCTTTATCACCTTCCCTGTTTTCACCACTCCCCTGTCATTCTTTATTTCATACAGGTAAACCCCGGATTCAAAATGTTTCGTGTTTACTGTGAGGTTCTCTACAAATTGCTTTTCTAATATTTTTCTTGAAGCAACGTCATAAAGTGTTATTTCCATTTTTTCATTTGTATTTCCCTGAATATTCAATTCATCATTAAATGGATTCGGAAATAAATTAATTACAATGTCATTTCCAGGTTCAACAATACCGGTTGAAGTATAACAAATCGTTGAATCAGTAGAAAGACATATATCATCCAGGAAGTAATAACTGATATAGGTTGTGGCAATACAATTGCCAGTGTTAAAGAAATTTCCAATGATAATATATGCATAACTGGAGTCAGCAATAAAACTTCCCTGTACCTGGTACCAGTTGAGTGAGTCGTTGATTACTGAAGCGGTATAAACCGTAGCGTAATTATTCGAAACCTGTATACTCGTTGAATCATATGCTACGGTCGACATCCGTATTCCCATATTACTTGACAGGCACCCGAAACCGCAAAAAGACACTTTAAATGAAGCATAATATTTTTGCCCTATGGTAAGTGGTTGTGCTAGCGCTGCTCCTAAATATTCCTTTGGTGGTGCGGGCCCTCCCGATTCGTTAATGAATCCTGCGTAAGCATCTCCCGTGGCCGCGAATTGATATCCAAAACTATTCGTGGGAACGCCTGCTACAGTATCCGGCGCACATAAATGAAAGTAATCTGGAGAAAATCCGTAAGAGGACCAATCCTGGCAACGATATAATTCCCCCGTTTCAACCGGACAACCGATATGATTTTCAAATCCGGGATTGGGAACTAAATTTTGAGCATTACTGGTATCTGAAACAGATAAGAGCAATGCATTGATCAACAATAGTATTGCTTTTTTCATTTTGATTATGATTTTAGACGTGAAGAACTAAATAGAAGACGAAGTGACTTCAATTTTCGCTGCCCGTAGCATCGAACAATACGATATTATGGGATGATATAATATATTTCAATTTACTAATTTTACCAAACAGTTATTGCTTTTTCATTCAACTTTTCAATCCTTTTCACATGCAAATCTCAACCATCCAATCCAAAATTCATGAAATAAGAGGTGTGAAAGTCATGCTCGATTATGACCTTGCGCAACTGTATCAAGTTCCAACAAAGAGCCTGAACCTGGCTGTTAAAAGAAATCTTCGACGATTCCCGGAAGACTTTAGGTTCCAATTATCAAAACCCGAATGGGAATCTCTAAGGTTTCAATTTGAAACCTTAGAATCAGGAAGAGGTAAATTCCCTAAGTATTTGCCATATGCCTTTACTGAGCAGGGTTTAGCTATGTTAAGTGGAATACTGAATTCTGCTATAGCCATTGAAATGAACATTTCAATTATGAGAGCTTTTGTCATTATGCGTCAATTTGCACTTTCACATAAAGAGCTTTCTGATAAACTGGCAGAACTTGAAAAATTATATAAAAGGCAATTCAAAGACATCGCGGAAGCCATCAATTATCTCCTGCAAAAGGATCAACAACAAACCAATCAACACAACCGGAAAAAGATTGGTTACAAATAGGAATCGAAACTTTTCAAACCTTTTCCCGATGCAAATTTCCACCATTCAA
>JANWID010000021.1 GCA_025450095.1 Bacteroidia bacterium
CCATTTACATCACAAACAATGACAGTATAAGTACCTGCCACATTCGTATTGAGACATTGTACAGTAGAGCCAGTACTCCACAGGTAGCAGGCAAAACCTCCAGTAACGCAAAGTATAGTCGAAGCACCATTGCAAATAGTATCATTTCCTGTAATGACAGGTACTGGATTTGGGTTGACAGTTAATGGAATTGATGCTGTTCCCGTACAACCAAATACATCGCAAACAGTGACAGTATAAATACCTGCTGCGGTTGCATTGATGCATGTCGTGTTAGCTCCGTTACTCCAAATATAGCATGCAAAGCCTGCATTAGCACATAGCGTTGCGGATGAACCAGCACAAATAAAATTATTTCCTGTTATTGCAGGAACAGGTGTTGGGATAATATTAACAGGAATTATATTACTGAAGGATGTTCCGCAGGAAAGACTGAATTTAAGCCGGTACGATCCGGCTGTTGAAGCGTAATAATATAAATCATTAACAGTTCCAGGAATATCAACTCCGTTCAGCTGCCATTGAAGAACAGTATCTCCAGGGGTGCTGGTGGATATTGCACCTGACCAGGGCATATACTGGTTGCATTCTAACAGAACTGAATCACCCTGGCATAATGTAACAGTGGTGGAGGAATAATCTTCATCACAAATACCACCATTGAAATCGGGACTTATTACCGGTATAGGAAATGATTCACCCTGTACCTGGTTGAGGGAATCGATAGCCTGGCAAACAATCTCGGCACTTTCACCGAAATTAATCTGCGACGATCCGATGTTAAGAATAGTTGGCGGCATTCCCGGCGCACAATATCCGGGATATGCAATCCATCGATACGTTAGTCCGGGCGGTATTGGATCAGCTGTTAATGTGAGCACATTGGGGCTACATATCTCTGTATTTCCTCCACCTCCACCGCCAGTCCAATAAACCGGGATGGTGAACTGAGCAACGACTGAATGGCATATCACAAATAATCCGGACATTAAAAGAACAAATTGCTTCATTGTTTTTAAATTAAGTTTTACGGACTTTGTTTTAAGAACGGAAATCAGTACTCTCACTCTCAAATAGTGTTAAAGCTGCGCCTTAAGACAAACAGCGCATCACCTGCAGGATCCCTAAAAACTAAATATGGGTAAAGGAAACTTTTGATATTAGTTAAAGATAGCCATATAACCTGAATTTACAAATGCAGATCGGGGCATTATTCCGGAGATATTAACAGAATTTATATTATTAACTGCCGGTTTCTGTATACCTGAATCAATTACAAATTCCATTATGTTTTGGCCGGCAAACTATCATTTACCTGACGTTTTTGAGTGGTAATGAGTTGCACTTATGTTCTAATTATCCAACTGAAAACGACGCCAGATCCACTCCATCGAAAGTGCCCGAACTCATCATCAGCAATACAGAAGGACCGGTGAAATTTTCCTTAATAAAAGCTGTTAGTGTTACCGGATCATTAAAGACCCGGATCCGTGCATCCGCGAAAGCGTTTTTAACCTGTTCAACAGTTACCGGCGGCAGTTTTTTATGTGCTATGGTTTCCGGGTTGAAATAGACCACCGGTATATCAGCTGCCTCCATAGTTCCCGCGTATTGTTCAAGGAAATTTTCACTCAGGCTGCTGAACGTATGCAACTCCATACAGGCAACAATTTTCCTTTCCGGGAATTGTTCCCTGGATGCAGCGACGGTTGCTTTTAATTTGGATGGCGAATGCGCAAAATCACGGAATATGGATTGGGTGGCGGTTTTTTTTACCAGTTCCAAACGCCGTCCTGCTCCTGAAAAACTTTGCGCCGCAGTATAAAATTCATCGGTCGAAATTCCCAGCAAATGGCACACTTCGCGGGCACCTTCAAGATTCGATAAGTTATGTTTTCCGAAAACCTGCATCGGGTATGATTTATCATTTATCATGAGTATGGAAACTCCGTCACGGATTTCATATTCCGGTGCACCATATGGAGTGATTGTTACCAGTGGATTTATTTGCCCGGCAATTTTTGCTAATTCAGGATCTTCTTTAAAGTAGATCAATGTTCCTCCACCAGGAATTAAATCTGCGAATTTTTGAAACTGCTCCACGTAGTTTTCGAAGGTGGGAAATACGTTAATATGATCCCAGGCAATACCGCTCAGCAGCCCAATATGCGGACGATAGAGATGAAACTTCGGACGTCGGTCGATGGGTGACGATAAGTACTCATCACCCTCCAGTATGATCCATGGAGCAGTATAACTGAGACGAACCATTTTATCAAATCCGGCTACCGTTGAACCTACCATGTAATCAAAATCCTTATTCAGTGTTTTCAGCACATGCAGGATCATGGAGGTGATGGTGGTTTTACCATGTGATCCCCCAATTACTATTCGAAGCTTGTCTTTCGAATGCTCATAGAAATACTCGGGAAAAGAGTAAATCCGCAATCCCATTTCCTTTGCCTTGAGCAATTCCGGATTATCAGCACGGGCATGCATTCCCAGGATTACCGCATCAGGATTTGCATCCAGTTTTTCAGGATACCATCCCTCCTTTTCCGGAAGTAAACCTACAGCCTTCAATCGCGACCGTGATGGCTCTTTTATTTCATCATCCGAGCCAGTTATCTTATATCCCTTATCGTGTAATGCAAGCGCCAGGTTATGCATGGCTGCGCCTCCGATGGCTATGAAGTGAATGTGCATTTTTTAATTTGGTGATTTGGTAATTTGGTAATTTGATGATGTCTGATTAATAATTTTTACTTGCAAACTGCCGACTGCCGACAAATTTACCTCTTCTCTATTGTTCACCTCACAATTTCCCGTTTTATTAATAAACACCGAATCGTTAATATTCAACCAATTTTTAATTTCTAATTTTGAATTCTTAATTCATAACATGAAGCTACATTCAATCAATACAGGGTACTTCAAGCTCGACGGAGGTGCTATGTTCGGAGTGGTGCCTAAATCAATCTGGAATAAGCTGAACCCTTCCGACGACAATAACATGTGCAACTGGGCACTTCGCTGCATGCTGGTTGAATATGGCGACCGGTTGGTGCTCATTGATAATGGTATCGGCGATAAGCAGGATGCAAAATTCTTCGGTCATTACTTTCTTCATGGAGATGATTCTCTCGATAAGTCACTTTCCGCAAAAGGATTCAGCAGGGATGATATCACCGATGTTTTTCTGACCCACCTGCATTTTGATCATTGCGGTGGCAGCATACAATGGAATCGTGATAAAACAGGTTATGAACCTGCTTTCAAGAATGCCACCTACTGGAGCAATGAGATACATTGGGAATGGGCAACAAAGCCAAACCCCAGGGAAAAAGCATCGTTCCTCAAAGAGAATATTCTTCCTATCCGCGAAAGCGGACAATTAAAATTTATAACAGATGGTGCGGAACCATTCCCGGGTTTTCGCGTGAAGTTTGTTCACGGTCATACCGGGGGCATGATGATTCCGCATATCAGCTTTAATGGAAGTACAGTGGTATATATGGCCGATCTCCTTCCTTCGGCTGCCCATATCCCAGTTGCATTTGTGATGGCATATGATACCCGGCCGTTAATCTCACTGGAAGAAAAAGGTAATTTTATTAAATAAGCTTTCGCAAAAAATTATATCCTGTTTTTCGAACATGATCCGGGTATTGAATGCTGTACGGTGAAAGAGTCTGAAGGAAGAATCCGGCAGGACCGCTCGTTTCCGCTCTCAGAAATCAGTAGCTGATCGGAAGGAATAAATATATGCTCCCTGTCTGCTAACACTGTA
Organism: Bacteroidia bacterium; assembly: GCA_025450095.1. The sequence continues at coordinate 3,791 of JANWID010000021.1, forward strand.
GACAGGGATTTTCATTTTCCTGAATTCATAACTCAACTTCTGAACCTGGAATAAACTACAGGACCCGTCGAGGATTACAATGCCCGGATTAAATTCTTTTATTATTTCAGATGCTGAATCCGGCACAGGTTTACCTATGATAACACTGTGTCTCGATTGCAATTTAAAAGAAACAGGTTTTTTATAGTTGCCTTTGAGGAAAACTACAGTTTCTGAAATTATGTTTGTTATTTGTCCTTGTGTATTGCTGTTGAGTGTAATTGATTCCCTTTCGCATATCTTTTTACTGACCAGGTATTCTTCGGTAGCATACCGGATTGTTTTTGGTTTGTGGTTTTGATCCGTAATCAGGGTAGCCTTTCGCCCGGAAATGAAAGCTATCAGTGAAGTGCCCCGGCAATCGAATACCACAAACTCCTGCTGTCTTAAAGTCTCAAAACTTCTGTGAATCTCAATTGACAGGAAAATCACCATACAGGTAAGCGCTGTCATCAATAAAAAGTTGTTTCGTGTTACCAGCCAGCTGGTAATGCTGAACAGTAAGGCGTACAACAATAACAATTCAAAAGTGTTGATATAAACGCCTGTCGTAACAGCACCAGGAATGTTTCCAATTGAAACCACCTGGAAATTCAACAGCTTTATTCCCCATGAAGTTACCGTTCCGGTGATCAGTCCTGCATAAGGAATCCAATCGGTAACGAGTAGTAAAAGGCCGCTGTACATTACCAGGGTTGATAATGGAATGATGAGGAGATTTGCAAGGAGAAAATAATTTGGAAACTGGTGAAAAAGCAAGAGGCTTAAAGGAAAAGTTGCCAGTTGTGCGGCAGATGAAATGGAAATCAACTCCCATATTTTATGACTGATTTTTCCGGGTGCTGTCCAGAGGGAAAGGATCAACGGATGCAGAAAAATGATTCCACACACTGCCAGGAATGAAAGCCTGAAACCTGCACTCATAACCAGCCGGGGTTCCATGATGAAAAGCAAAAAGCACGAGCTGCACATCAAGTTGTAGATGGATGCTTCACGGTTCATCCACTTCCCGGTACAAACCAGGCTGAGCATGGCTGCGGCCCTGATTACAGATGGAGAAAAACCTGTTACCATAGCATAAAACCATATTAATGTCAGCAGTAAAATGTATCTCAAATGACGTAACCATTTATTCTTCTCCATCCAGGAAAGTAGTCCTGCAAGGATTACATAGATCAGCATCACATGCATACCCGAAACACATAGCACATGCAACACACCTGCACCCGACCATGAGTTTTCCAGTTCAGGATCCAGCCAGTCTTCGTATCCCAGAAGTAAAGCTCCGGCAACGCCAAGATCTTCTTTACCCAGGTGTCGTTTCAGTTTTTCAAGGAAAATATCCCGCAACTGGTCCGCGTAGCTGAATAATTCCTTTTGCTTCTTTTTATTTGTTAAAAGATAATCATCACCTTCAGCAAACAGTTGGTACCAGGCTCCCTGTGCGGCATTATACATTCTCGCATCGAATGACCCAGGATTGGAAGGTGGTGGAATTTCAACCGCGTTCCCTTTTACAAGAAGGGTATTTCCCCGTCTGGCGGAAAAAGGTTTGCTATCGTGAATAAAAACAGCAAGCTTTCCGCTAGCAGGATACCATGTTAGGTTTTCCCGAACTGCGATCACCGTTAAAATAAAGCGGTGACCTTTTTCTGTCGACACCGGATCTTTTACAAGCAGCCCTGCGAAAACTCCGGCGGTTTTATATTTCTGAAAATGATGCGGGCGATGTATGTTATCCGACATCCACAATAAACAACAACCCAGACTGAAAAAGCAACAATAAAATGGAATTCCTGCCAGCCATCGTTGTGCATATTTTCCGGATGCATAATTTTTAACTGTAAAAATTCCTGCGACGAAAAAACTAATTAGAGCAAGTAGAGGATAACATGCATTGTGAATGCCGAAATGAATTGCATACAAAACTCCGGAAGTGAAAGGTAACAGGAACCGGAATACCGGGAAACGACTGAAAATTTTCATGAAGCGAAAAGCATTGAATGAAAAGTGATGCTAATTTAATAAAGCAATTTCAATCTGGTTGTTAACAGGTTCTTGTTTTACTAAAAACCAATCCTGTTAATTGACATCAGAATAATTAACTACCACTTTAAAAAGTAATAGTTAATTACGTGATTTGCAGCGTTTAATAAGATTTTGAAAAGCTTACCCATATATAGAAATATTGTTTTATTTTTGCCTGTAACATAAATCCATAAACTTTATCAAATTCATGAAAAAACAATTACTTCTATTTGCTGCTTTATGCCTGGCTGTTATCGGGGCTAACGCACAAGGCACCTGGATAGCTCAGGCTTCCGGATTTCCAAGTGTTTCCACAGGTGTGTTTAACATTAGCGTATGTGATTCCCAAACTGTTTGGATTTCGTCGTATGATGGTTCCGGTGCTGCTGCTAATTTCCGTGATTACTCTATGACAATCGACGGTGGAGCAACCTGGATCCCGGGTGTTGTTCCTGCTCCCGCAGGTCATGCCTGGTCGATGATTTTCGGTCTCGATGCTTCTACTGCATGGGCTATGATGTATAATGCTACTGCCGGAACCGGCGGTGGTATCTGGAAAACTACTGATGGTGGTGTAAACTGGAACCAACAAGGTGTTGGAACTATTTTCAACGCCAGTTCATTCCCGAATGTGGTTTATTTCTGGGATGCGAACGTAGGTTTTACCATGGGTGATCCCAATCCTACAGGATTTGAGATCTATACTACTGCTGATGGTGGCACAACATGGGTACCTGTTCCTTCTGCAAATATTCCTGTACCGTTAACCGGTGAATTTGGAATTGTAGATCACTTTGAAGTTGTAGGCAATACCGTTTGGTTTGATACCAACAAAGGCCGTGTTTACAAATCCATTGACCAGGGAGCTACCTGGACTGTTTCATCTACAGGTCTTACTGTACCAGCCAACAACGCAATTGACCTTGTGTTTTATGATGCAAACAACGGTCTCGCGAGACTTTACAATAACACCTCCGGTGCCAATACAATAAAAAGAACCAGTGATGGCGGCGCTACCTGGACTACAGGTACATCAACCGGTAACATGTTCGGTAACGACATCGATTATGTCCCTGGTACTACTTCACGTATTGTTTCCACAGGTGCGGCTGCAGGATTTATCGGGTCTTCATACAGTGATGATGGCGGATTAACCTGGATTGATATCGAAACAGCTGCTCAGCGTACTGCTTTGGGTGTTTATAGTGCCGATATTATGTGGGCTGGTGGATTTACCACTTCTCCTACTGCTGATGGTATCTTTAAATATTCACCACTTGCTGTTATAGTTTGTAATGACCCAAGTGTGAGCTCCGGAATCTCTTCATCTCCTGACTCCACAATCTGCTTTAATGATACTCTACTTGTAAGTACTATTGGTGCAGTGTCTCCTACAGTAGGTATTGATTTTGGTTGGGCTATGATTATTTCTTCAGCCGATATCAGTTTCAACAACGATCCATTGAACGACCCAAGTTTCCTGGGTGGAACTAACGTGATCGTACCAGCAGCTACACAGAATACTATTCTTCCTAACAACGGATCTATTTTCCCTGCAGGTATTTATTATCTGACATCGGTTGTATTTGGTAATGCAACCAGCACCGGACCGAATGTTTTTGAGCATACGCTTGATCCTACTTGCACATTTACTGGACAGTCGGTAATGATTGAGCTGTATGATGTAAATGAGCCCAGCTGCTTTATTGGTCTCAACGAATTGAATGGTGCTGTTGCAATGCATGCTTTCCAGGTGAATCAAAACCAAATGCAGGTTGAAATCAATTCAGGAAAACAAGCAAACCTGAACCTGAATGTATTTGACATCACTGGCCGCCTGGTACTTGATCAGCAAATCAATGTTATCAAAGGCAACAACTCTGAAGTAATTGATATCGCTTCGCTGAATGCAGGCCCTTATGTTATCCGCATCAGCGATAACAGCGGTGTGGTAACCAGCAAATTCATCCGTTACTAAGAAATCATATTCTTAATACCAAACAGGCTGTCCTTACCGGGCGGCCTGTTTTTTTTTCAATGGTTCTCCCTGATATTTATCTTTGCGAAACTTCTATGACTACAGGTATCATCATCTTTACAGTATTACTCTCGGTTGCAGCTTTTTACAACCAGGAGCTAAAGCACAGGCTTATCTTCAATCCGTACATGATCAGTGTCCGGAAACAATGGTACCGCTTCCTTACTTCCGGATTTATTCATGCCGACTGGATCCACCTTCTTATCAATATGCTGGTGCTATGGAGTTTTGGCCGGGTGGTGGAAAACGATTATGCTGTCGTGTTTGAAGAAAAGGCTTCCTTCTATTACCTGTTACTCTATGTGGGTGGAATTATTATTTCAATTACTCCCAGTTACAAACGTCACATGCACAATGCCGGATACAATGCGTTGGGTGCTTCCGGAGCTGTAGCTGCGGTATTATTTACAGCAATACTGTTTCGTCCTATGGATAAGATCTATCTGTATGGAGTATTCGGTTTACCTGGAATCATCATGGGTGTTGCTTACCTGGGATACAGTTACTACATGGACAAAAAAGGTGGTGATAATGTAAATCATGATGCGCATTTCTGGGGAGCTGTTTATGGAGTTTTATTTACCATACTATTGAAGCCAACTATAGTATTGCATTTCCTTGATGAACTGACGTCGTTTTAATTCATGAAGCAGAAAGCGATATTCCTGGACCGTGACGGTGTGATTAACCGGGATATTCTCGATTATACCTGGAGGGTACGAGATTTTGTTTTACTGGAAGGAATTTTTGAGGCTTGCATGGAATTTCAGAAGAAGGGTTACCTGCTGATTGTAATCACCAACCAGGGTGGTATTGCAAAGGGACTCTATTCTCATGACGATGTGAATGCATTGCATGAAATTATGAAACGGGCATTCCTGGATCATGGGATCACAATTACCGAAATTTACTATTGTCCGCACCATGATGTTACCGGTAAATGTCTGTGCCGGAAACCAGGTTCTTTAATGGTGGAGAAAGCAATTGCACGATTCGATATTGACCCTTCGCAGTCTTATTTTATTGGCGATCGTAAACGAGACATTCTTGCCGGTGCCGGTGCGGGTGTAAAAGGAATATTGGTGGACGTAAATAACGATTTGCGGAAAGTTATTTCCAGGATCCCATGATTGCTGGTAATGATAATTTTCCCTTTGAAATCAGGAATGGAAAGCTGATTTCATCCGCAGATGCTTTTATCCATTCATCCAACAGGGCTTTCCGTTATGGTGATGGTATTTTTGAAACCCTCTGTGTCCGCAACAAAACTGTATTGTATTTCGATGACCATTGGAAACGGCTCACGAATGGAATGCATCTGCTCCGCCTTCCTATGCCTGCCGGATTTGATCCATACCAGCTGCGACATCAACTCACAGTTCTTCTGGAAAGCAATGGTTGTGTCTCAGGTCGTGTCCGCCTGGTGGTTTATCGTGAAGCAACGGGCTATTATATGCCGGATGCTATGAATAGTTCCTGGGTGCTTACATTAACCGGAAAAGTGGATGATCGTTATGAACTGAATCAAATTGGTATTAACCTGGGAATATTCACACGTTTTCCCAAGCCAGCAATTGAATATTCCAACCTGAAAACACTAAACGGTCTTCCTTACATTTTGGCGGGGATTGCTGCCAAAGAAGAAAAGTTTGATGATATGCTGTTGCTGAATACCCATGGAAATATTATTGAATCTGTTTCTTCAAACATATTCCTTCGGAAGGGAAACATCATCATCACTCCTCCCCTTTCAGAAGGATGCCTGGATGGAGTCATGCGGAAAAATGTGATACTGCTGTTGCGGAAAAAAAACCTGCGCATCGTAGAAGAACCGGTAACCCGTGAAATGGCTGAAACGGCCGATGAAATTTTTCTGACTAATGTAATACGCGGCGTTCAGTGGGTTGCCGCTTTCACGGGAAGGCAATTCGAAAAAAATATTTCCGCAAGGCTTGTTCAGTGGCTGAATGAAAACGCTCCACTTTCAAAATAACTTGTTAAGCGCCGGAAGTTTTTTCTGAAAGTTCCATCCAGCGCATGGTTTTAACTTCGATCTCTTTCAGCAGATCACCATATTCAACTGAAGCCTTATGTAAGGAATCGGGAGTGGAATTTCCTGTCGAAAGTATATGTTCCAGCTTCGCTTTCTTTTCTTCAAGCAATGGAATTTCGTTTTCCAGCGATTCCAGTTCCTGTTTTTCCTTATAGCTCGGTCCTGCTTTTTTGACTTTTACGGAACTCTCACTTTTTGTAACCGGTTTCTCCTGCTGTTGTTGTTCCCGAAGTGCCAGTTTTGATTCATTGCGGTAATCGGAATAATTACCGTTGATGTCCTTTACTTTTCCTCCGGGTTCAAGTACGAAAATATGATCAACCAGCCGGTCCATAAAGTAGCGGTCGTGGGTGACGAGCAACATGCAACCCTGGTAATGTGTCAGGAAATCTTCCAGCAGGTTTAAGGTTACAATATCCAGGTCATTCGTAGGCTCATCCAGGATCAGGAAGTTCGGATTTTTAAGAAGGATGGTCAACAGGTACAACCTGCGTTTTTCACCACCACTCAGCTTCGAAACATAATTATGCTGCCGGGATCCCTTAAATCGGAAATGATTTAAAAACTGGCTGACATTCATATAGCCGCCATCGCCGGTTTCAACATACTCGGCAATATCCTTCACCACTTCAATTACTCTTTTATCTTCCGGCAGCTTCAATCCATCCTGGGAGTAATATCCAAATACAATAGTTTCCCCGGTTTTAATCCGTCCAGCATCTGGTTTAACCTGGTTCATGATCATATTTAAAAGAGTGGATTTGCCAGAACCATTGGGTCCTACTACTCCTATCTTTTCGCCCCTTCTGAACGTGTGTGAAAAGTCTTTAATCAAAACTTTGGAGTCATAACTTTTGCAGACATTTTCAAGCTCCAGAATTTTACTTCCCATGCGAGCCATCTGCATGGTAATTTTCATTTTTTCGTCCGGTCGGGCCGAATTCGCTTTGTCCTGCAATTCATAAAAAGAACCGATACGTGCTTTTTGTTTTGTACCCCGGGCCCTTGGTTGTCGTCGCATCCATTCCAGTTCAGTGCGAAGCAGGTTATTGGCTTTATCAATTTCACGGGTCTCACGAAATTCACGTTCCGCCTTTTTTTCAAGATAATAAGCGTAGTTTCCCCTGTAAAGATGGATCTGATCAGGCATCAGTTCCCCGATTGTATCGCAGATGCTGTCGATAAAATACCTGTCGTGTGAAATCAACAATACTGTTTTGTTCAGGTTGGAAAGATAATTTTCCAACCACTCTATCATTTCCAGGTCCAGGTGATTGGTTGGTTCATCAAGCAAAAGTAGATCGGGAGCTTCGATGAGAAGTCGTGCGAGTGCAACGCGTTTTTTCTGTCCTCCTGAAAGACTTCCAGCCAATTGTTCCAAATCGTGTATGCCCAGGCGTGAGAGAATTTCCCTGGCGCGGGCTTCATAGTCCCATGCACCCAACGAGTCGATGATATCAATGAGATGCTGCAACTGAACGTGATCGGCTTTATCTCCCAGATCGAGGTGTGCCTCATAAGCGCCCAGTGCTCTAAGAACCGGGTTTGTGGAATCAAAAAGCGTATCCAGCACCGTACTGGAAGGATTCAGATAGGGATCCTGGTTCAGGTAACCCAATGTAACGGAGTTCCGAAGACTAACAGTTCCGGCATCAGCTGTTTCATGCCCTGCAAGTATTTTTAGCAAAGTGGATTTACCGCTGCCATTGGGCGCGATAAGAGCCATTTTCTGATTTTTTTGTAGCGAGATGCTGATTCCTGAAAAGAGTGCCTTTTCGGTGAAGGCTTTGGATAATCCTTCAGCAGATAAATAATTCACTTGGGTACGGATTACAGATTCAGGTTACTGCGGAACGGATGTACGGATTACAGATGGTGTGCATTACTCCTTGAGGAACGGAACGAAAGTACGGAATACTAAAGTATTATCACTCACCAGCCTAATATCCGTAATCCGTACATCCGAGGCGCCGAGATTAGAATCCGTAATCCGTACCCTTTTTGAAACCCCGAATCAAAAAAACCGTAGAGGAACCAAACCGAGTTGAAATGAAGCGTTTCCTGCCTGTATTGAGCCTAATGATTTTAATGGTATCCTGTTCTAAAACCATTGACAATACAGGAACCTGTTCAGATGGTGTAAAAAACCAGGGTGAGCAGGGCATCGACTGCGGTGGTCCTTGTCAGAACGCGTGTCCCTCCTGCTCCGATGGCATCCGGAACCAGGACGAAACAGCAGTTGATTGTGGTGGTGCATGTGATCCATGTTACCCCCGATTTTCAGCAATCATCAATGATACACTCTGGTACGCAACTTCGCGGAATGCTTTTATTTCAGCACCGGGTACCCTGCGCATTTACGGAACCAACCAAATGCAAAACCTGACCCTGTATTATTCAGGTCCCTTTGCCGAAGGCATTGTTTCAACCGGAACACAATTCCAGGCAGAGTTCCGTGATGAAAACGGAAATCTTTATACTTCCACACCAGGGGGAAGCATTTCCTTTTCAACATTCGATACCACTTCCAGAACGGTTTCGGGAATTTTTTCCTGCGATGTCCTAAACACCCAAAACGGCCAGATTTTTTCCGTTGCCTCCGGAATTATTACCGTATTGACCTATTAAATTGTACTGCCAAGTTTCCGATGTAGGCAGGGGATTACAGATTCAGGTCGCCGCGGAATCGGATGGGATTACAGATTCAGGTCGCCGCGGAATCGGATGGGATTACAGATACGAGTAGCCGCAGGCTGGCGTATTATGTTTTCTGGATAGTAAATGAATTCCCATTGCGTTGAAGCATGTATTCATAACAAAACAGCAGTAGATTTTTATCTGCAACGAATTTTATTCCGGTCAGGCCCTCGAAGTTGAAACCGGACTTTTTGAGTTCGTTTTCGCTGATAACCTCCACACCGGACGCTTCAATATTTACCAGCAGCGACCGGTTTCTTTTTGCTGCTGAACGTTGCAACTTGAAAATTGCTGGTTTCCTGGAACGATTACAATTATGATAATCATTCTTACAGGATTCGCAACAGAACTTTTTGTCGGAGCGGCCTTTGATTTTTTTGCCGCAGGAAAGACATTTTTCCATGAGAAAAGTATTTAAGTGTTTGAAAAGAAACGTTTATAATCGTTTAATTAAAAAATAAACGGTTAGGTTAAAAAAAAGTATTCAAATTAGCGGTGTTAAATTTTTCAAAAACGCTTTTAAAAATGTTAGGTTATCGCAAAACCTGGTTTTTCATCAAAACAAAATTAAAAATTTTTCTAATAAAAAACTTTAAAGCTATGAATTTACGAAACAAAGTTACATTAATTGGCAACCTGGGTATGGACCCCGAGTTAAAAGAATTGGAAGGTGGCCGTAAGCATGCCAAGGTATCACTGGCTACCAATGAATCATTCAAGAACAACAAAGGAGAAAAGGTAACTGAGACCATGTGGCACAACCTGGTGGCCTTTGGTAAGACTGCGGAGATCATGGGCAAGTATTTGCAGAAGGGTAGTGAAGTTGTGATAGAAGGAAAGCTCATCAACCGCAATTACACCGACAAGGCAGGTGTGAAGAAGTACATTACCGAAGTGCAGGTTAATGACCTGGTGCTTGTAGGTAATCGTAAGTAATCATACCACTCAGTGCTTTTTAGCCGTCCCTGGAAATGGGGACGGCTTTTATCCATGGAAGAAATCCAGATTGTACTGTTTCAGACAGGTACCATAGCCAGGAAGATTCGGAAATATCCTCATCCGGATGAGGTGAAAGGGAGCTGATAACGGACTAGTATTTACTAGTCATCCAGTTTTTTATGATCCAGTCCTTTGCAGCAGCTTGTTCATTGATATCTTCCGGCATTTCCTCTTTCATCATGCATTCCATTTTATGGATTGACTTATTTTAATGACTCGGGGAAATGACTTTATAAATCTCCTCGGCCACAAGTGCTGAAAAAGTTTTAATAATCAGATTAATAACTTCAAATCCTTCGCTTCGATTGAATGACCGGTTATCAAGGTTGCCAATGAGTTTGCGATCGTCGGACCTAGTGTTCCACCAATAGTGGAGATGTAATTGAGATCTTAACATAATTTTATATTTTTAGTGATATCTGCAATTATACAAAGCGGGGATTCCGGAATCTCTCGTCCTTTCAGAAAACTGTTACAAAAAAATAACAGCGGAAGAGTCGCTTAGGAATAATAAGTTTTGATAGGTTTTAGGCTACCAAGATGTTAACATTTAAATCCCATCCAGACCCACTAATTTACACTATTTCAGAATAGATTGGCGGAAAGTAAATGTTAGTATTTTGGACTTGAACTCAGCTCAACAATGTACCAAAAGGATGATTTTTGATAATTTCCAATGCGTGGTCAATTGGATAAGCTACTATTAAACCCGAATTTAATGAAACGTAAGTTTCGGGGATGACCTCATCTTTCAACCGAATATTTTCATAATACAGTTTATAACCACTAATTACTCCTGCTACCTTATAATCTAAATCTTTATGAACGATAACAACTGGGCCGCCGGAAAACCCACTAATATTATGACCATCTATCCATAAAATTTCATTACCTGGAGTCTTTGCATGAAGAGCTGAAACAATACCTTTTTTAACGAATGGAATCGGAAGTCCTCGATTCATTCCGAAAACTTCACTAAACTTTCCAAATGGATATCCTAAGAAATATACATCCTGACCAAGAATTAATTTATCTGAGGTTGCTTCCATTTTATTAGCAAAATTTTTAAAATTCAGTACAAATACTGAAATATCAATTTGACCTTGACAGTGCCAAACATGTTTGACTTGAAACTTCATCCAAGCTCCTTGATACTAAATTGACAAGGATTGCGATTCAGTTAAATCTGAAACAACATGACGGGCTGTTACAAAGTATTGCCGACCATCTATGTCGATAGTAAAGCAAGTCCCTGCGTTATCTTCATATCTTAAATAAAATACTCTATGAATGACATTGTTCTTAATCATTTAATTGAATATTTTTTTCTATTAAGGAAATCTGGGACCAACTGGTTTATACTCTGATCGCGGTGTATGTTAATTTTATTCACCTCAAATATCTTTGATTAAATTGACTTGAAACTTAAATCACTTTTCCCATTAATGGTCCAGTTAAGAAAATTTTCCAGCCATAAATATTTTTCAAAAATCCTTTGGTCGCTCGTTTGATACTTTTCAATATTTGCATTAATGAATTTCAATATCACCGAACTAGTTTCGGTATCATCCAAGACATTTTTATAATCCTTACTATTAAGATTTTCCGTTAAATTTTTATGTTTGATTTTGATATGCTCCGATAATTCACTTCTTTCTGAAATAGGAGTACGTGAAAATAAATGATTAGTTCTAAGTCCAACATTGAATGGGTTTACAAAAACATTGTTCGCCCAGTCAGATACAAATAAAAAAGACTGAACATCTTTATATTGATTATTTGAATTGTAAACATATTCGTATAGCCTGGGATCAAGTGCTATTCTTGGATAATTTGTTACTTTTTCAATATCAACCGCCTTTATTAAAGCTGTAGAAAAAATAAAATTCTCATCCACCATATTTAATCCACTTGAAATGCCTCCTCTTATAAAATACCCCTTTATCATCATAAGTAGTTGATAATATGCTGATATGTGAGAAATAATAAATAATCCGAATAAAAAATCATTGTCATTTTCATCCTCGTAATCGAATGATAAGAAAATGTTATCGGAAAACTGCCTTACATTAAATTTGCTTGAAAGATTATAATCTGATTGATTCCTATTTTCCAAAAAATCAGTTGAAGTTTTAAATGTAGCCACAGTCTCTAATGCTATCCCCATGGCATTCCTAAGCTCATTGAAAAATTGAACTTCTTTTCCGGCTGATTCTATCTCAATTAATTCTTTGTAACCTAAAATATCTAGAAATGCAACAATGCTATTTCGGCCCTTCATCTTTGTCTTGGATTAAATTGAATTTACCAATCATCAGCAGCCTTGAATTTTTCAACAGTCATGCTATTTTTTAAGCTGAGGATCATTTTATAGGTTTCGAATTTTGCCTTCTGCTTCACGTCTTCCCATCTTGCCCCTGCTCTATAACCGTATAGCCAACCATTAGGTTTCTCAACCCGGGTGAGAGGTCCCCAATCATAAATATCATTTGAACCTGGTCCTGTAGGTGTGGTCCCGATCATGTTTATCGGACGAGCTCCCTTATGATTGAAGTTGGAAAGAGTGTACTTCAATCTTCCATCCTTGCATCTCACTTCAATGTTAAATTCGACATAGCCATCAATATCACTAATTCGAATGCTCCCCCTCCCGAAGATCAGCCCCTCATCTGGATCTTCATTATCGATAACATTTTTGCCTGACACAAAGGTGGTAGAAAACCATTGTCTAACTTTCTTATAAATCTGATCCTTTGAAATTGTGGAATCTACCTGGATAACATCAGTGAAATTCCAGCGCATGCATTGAAGCTCAAAATTAGGATCGGGACTGGTCCAGATCTCCTGAGCATGTAGACCCCAACTGTTGAACCAGATCAAGGCTGTTGTAAGTGCTTTGAATAGTGTTTTCATTGAATTATTCCTTCATTTTCTTCCATATCTCCCAACCTTTATTTTTTTCTGGATCATGAGGTACCTGGCGGGGATAACGATGATGATATAGGACTATTAATTCATCCATGTTTACCGGTCGAATGATCTGGTAAGTTCCCAAATGATTGGGGTGCCCTTCGTGCTCTGTAGGAAACCTCAAATGGTGACAATCAACGTACTGATAAAACCCATCAGCAAATCTGCTATTTTTGGTACTGAAATGAAATTCACCTTCAACGAGATCAGCGCCATATTCAGATTTCCAATATTCTGCTTGAAACGCAAAACTATGTTCACCTATGTACTCTATTAATATTTTCAAGTTAACATTTTGAGATTGTCTGGATTTTCGGGCGTTTTCATCTTCAATGCCATCCTGCTGAATATCCATTCTTTGATAATTCCCCGGAATGTCCGCATACAAACTCTTTAACTTAAAAGCTCTATATTTTCGTTGAGCATACAATAAAACTATAGCAGCCAATATTCCGGCAGAAATCTCAATAAATACAGAAAATGAAACCGGCAGCTCCTGAGGAATTTTTGGACAATAGTATTCCCAAAAAATGACGCCCAGAAGTGAAAGGCTCGACACAATTATGAATGTAATTTCCCACCTAGTGATAGACTTGTGCTTATTCATATTTTAATAACATGTTTTATTAATTATTCATCATGATTATTACAGATAATCCTACCTATCAAACTTGAGCACCTTACTTCCCATTCACTGAAAACGTTCAACCTCTACAATAGGTGAAATTTGGTCTAAATATGTTCCTTTAAATGCACTGTATAATCGAACATCTCGATTATGCGGATGATTCCAGCTTCGTATTTCTTCCGGTAAATTGGGGCTTTCTTCAATTAATTTGTCCACAAAAAGTTTGTTATTGAGTAAATTTCTGAAAAGTGTCCAATACAAAATATGGTTCTCGCTGAATGGATCAAGTGTATGAAACGAACAAATTCTTACTATTTCACCAAATAGGTATAAATTTCCATTTAATAAGTAATTAATTAATGGTTTTTCATATTCAGAATAATCATATTTCACTAGCTTTTGTAAAGCTGTATCTAAAGCTGCATAGGGATTTGAACTACTTTTAAGATTGATAAAAATGGAATCAATTGCGGATATTTTCCGCGAATTATTAATTTTTGATTCTATTTTTTTGATAGTTTTCTCAGGCAATATCGAATCACTTGCAGTTTGCTTAAATTTAAGATAAGTTAATCCAGCGGTATCTCCGGTCTCATGAATTATTCTTAATGCAAAACCTGATTCTCCCAATTGATCAAATACGAAATATCCGAATTCTCGTTCTTTAGGATCATTTGAAATTAAATATTTGAAACACTTAGCATAAACTTCGATTTTTTGAATTTTCTTATTATGTTCATTGTACAAATGAGTGAACCAAGCCAATATTAAAGGAATAAAAATTTTCGCTATTAATTCGATTATACTAAAAATACCTGATTTCTGATCTGACATAGTATTTTTGTTTAATTTTATCTTTGGGATTTGCTGAGGTCATGTTTGACTTTAAATTATTAATTATTGGTACTGGGTAATCTTAAATATTATTGATAATATTAAACTTCATTTTTTCTCCGTTCACGTAAATCCAGACATCCCTGCAATTCTCTATTGATTAAATCGCTTGGAAATTCATCCATTTCATACAAAAGTTCTTGATAGGGATGTTCTTTAAATACATGATTATATTTAAATATTTTATCTCCATTCCCTCGCATTCTAATCTCCTGTATTATTTTCCCAGCTCTTGTTTGATAAAATACATTAATACTTATTGAAAGAGGTTCTATAATTTGTAGTTTGGGCCCATACTGAGCTACACCAGGCCTCATGTTACCGATATTAAATTGTACATTTTGTTTAGTGAATAAATCATAATAATATCCACTACAATCGTATGTTGGGTCGATTCCACCTCCCACAAAAAGTAGGTATGTTTCCTTTGTCTCTTTAGTAAAGTGTGAAACTACAGCTGAAACAAAACCATTTGTTCCTATTACTTTGCCGACAATTTTATCAGCAACTTTGTCAAGGCGATCTAGTGTTTCCTCAAATCTATTTTCTACACTCATAGTTTTCTGAATGCGAACAAACTGGCCAGTAAACCAACTAGCAATAAAAAATGCAGCAAGAAACGCCTGTACAACTTTATAAATGGTAAGGGTATCGTCATTTAAAAAATATGTCCAAATTGTCCAAAGTAAGGCTATCACAAATGGAATCCAAAATTCATTGATAATTCTTGCAAAAACCTTGTTCATTGCTCTATAAATTCTGATTTGTATAATTGATTAAATTGCCTTAAAATAAATTCTGACAGGGCTTCACTAGTTTGCAAAAAATCAATGTTACCAGGTTCACACCACCCGGGCATCCCTGCTATATCTTCAATAAATTCATACTCATAAAAACTCTGCTCCAAGTCATTTATGTCTAGAAATACACATAGTCTCCAAGTATCAAGTATTCTTTGAAAGTTGCCACTAGTTTGAATGAGCACAGAAATTCTTTTTGCACCGTCAGCTAACCAAAATTTCAAATTATTATTATTTATTGTTCCTGGAAATCCTGTTGCATGAAAATGAGTAGCAGGAAATGCCTCACAAAATTTATCTTTAAAAATAGTAGCAAGTCGTAAAACTTCGTTTTGTGCAGTATCAAATGAAGATGTATCGTATTTCGATGCAGCCACTTTTCTTTTCCATTCATTATATTTTACTAACTGCATGGATTCATCAACTGCCGTTAATTCTTTTAATTCTCCTCCTACTTCATCTAGTTTAAATCGGATAAAATCAGCAGTAATCTTGAGATCACTTCGAAATAGGTCATGGTAAATGTATTCTTCAGGAACCCAGTCCGGCAGCGTAGAACTATCAATTTTAATAAAGAGAATATTACCAGGAGTTTTGCTAGTTTGCCTGGTTAGATATCGATTTCTGATAACTTGATGTTCCAGACCTGTAAAATGGGTACTCCCGTAATTTTCCCGGTGAAGCACAACAATAAATCGACATTCATTTTTATAAAGTTTGCCTAATTCAACTACTCCAGAATTGAATTTAAGAACCTTTTCCTGATCTGAATACAAGAAAATATCATCACCCCCTCCAAGGAGTGTTTTTAATTGCTTTGCAGTAGATAAATCCTGATCCAGCAGTGAAAAAGCTATTTGAAATTGAAATTTTGGAGTCATACAGATTATTGCCGCTTCAATCTTCTGGCTACATGCGATGGTATTCCGGGCGATACATCCCACTTCTTTTTTAGTTTATTTGAATTCAGATATAGCATGAACGTCCCGCCCAGAACAAGCCCGGCACCAACATAGGTTAAAACTTCTTCGTTATCCAACTCACCCCAGATAACCAGCCCGGTTCCTACCAAAGTGAGCAAAAATGCTCCATTGTTCAAATTAGCATAGTCTTCCATACGACTGTTAATATCATTGATTTCCAGCCTGAGGTTTTTTGCCTCATCAATGATCTTCTGGATATCAACAGAGTCCGTCGGAGCAGGAAGTAACAACGTTTCCCCAATACGCTGCTGGATGATTTCTATTTCCGTTGTTTGGCCTTGACAGTAAACTGGTAGAGTTATCAGGAATATGCTGAATAGTTTTTTCATAATAAAGAATGGAAATAAAGCATCAATTTAAAAAAAACAATCAAAAAGTCGAATAAGTATTTACCCGAATTCCTTAGGATGAAAAATCAAACAGTCCCAGACTGCACTCCTTCCCCCTCTCCGAGTTCCTTTGGTTTGGCTAATGATTGTTGAGCTATGATCATATTATGCAAAACTTGTGGGTTCAAAAGCACCTGTGGATTTTCATCTAAATATTTTCCTAAGGCTGAAGATACAGATTGAATCGAGACAACTGATTCTCCTTTATCATTGGGATATTTAAGGATTATAATTCTTTCGAGCCGAACAGAAATTATTGGTATGTTTTTAAGAGCATCTAATAATTTCGCAGATGCATCAGCTAATTTGAGGGTTTCATCAGCTGTAGGGTTCCCAACATGCCTAGTTTCCAAAGCTCTTTTTCCTTGATCATAAATATCTTCAATTTCAGCAGCTGTTCTCGGGGATTTAGATTTGAATTTTGCCCATTGCCACCATGATCCTTTTACAGGTTCATTGTGGATATCTAACTCAAATCCCATAGCCTCCATAAACTCACCTGCTGAATTTGTAATTTGCTGTCCAATTAATAATTCTATATCATCAGGGGAAGCAATAATTAATTTTGCATCAGCAAATGCAGGGTTAAAATCCCAATTTAAATTTCTTCTTCTTATTGAATCTGATCTTTTACGCCTAGCAGTCGTACTCTTTACCACAATATCATTAATGAAGTCAGTTAGATCACTTTCAGGTGCCAATAATGATTTTATTATTTCCAATGCCATTTCTCTACCAATCTCAGGACGTAGTGTAAATAAAGTCTCTTGAATTGCTTTATCAACACCAAGGTATTTGATTCGTAATGTCTGGTTATCGTTATGAGTTTTTAATTCATAAGAATGGATTTCGAATGGTTTAGTTTGTTTTGACATATCGGAGGGTTTTCTATAAAAATGAATGAAATAAATGAAGAAAGCAATAGTTTCCTTGGAAGATCGACTCAGGAAATAAAATCTATTTGGTACCTATTTGTACCCCTTTCTGTAAATATCAATGTAACTATTTGATTCATAGCAGATAGTTACTTTTTTAATTAAAAACTTTAGGTTATTTATCTTCGAAATATGCTAAACCTGAAATTACGATCTGCCCAGCTCAAACTCCAAAGCCGGCTCACCACTCTCCCTCAATTCTCTTATAATATTTTCACTGGTTACACTGGAATATCGTAAAGTTAAAAGTGAAAGCATGGTTTCAGATGTGTATTGTGAGTTTGCAGGCAGGAAACCAAATCCACGGTAGCGGTTTTTCTCAATCCAGATAAATCCTTTTTCATCCTCATTTCGTCCCTTACAAAAGTAAACCTGTGCTTTAGCAGAAGCAGATTGCTGCCGTATCATTTCCTGGAAATTTTTATTGTGAACTAAAGTGTCCAGGCCGGTCTTATCAGGAAGTCCGCATAACAATCCATCGAGTTGATACCTGCTTACCATGTTCCGTATATAATCTGTGGCAAGATGGTATTGATGAAACTGTGCTTCGAAGCAGTGTTGCTTACCTCCTTTTGTAATTGCCATCCGCCAGCGTTGCAGCTGATCGAGATAGAAAACAATTCCAAACTTTGTTATGTTGCTTTTTTGAGAAGCATTTAATGGCGGCCAGTAATGCCTTATCTCATGATCTTCGAGCAGGGATGCCAGAAGCTCACTTCCTGTTTCTGAAAACCGGATTGCTTTAATTGCGGATGCTGCAGCGAGAATTTTAATGCTGTTGCCATCGCCCCTGAAATGCGATAATACCCTGCTTCGGAGATTACCTGCCTTACCGACATATACCGGCTTATTATTTTTCCCAATGAAATAATATACTCCCGGTGTTTTTGGTAATTCCTTATAAACTGTTTTCCGGAGATGTTCGGGTACACTTCCGGTCCGGAATAATGATTTTAAAAATTCTTCGCCTCTCTCAGAAACAAGCCTTAGAAATAATGCGGCAGCTGCTTCTGCATCCGGAAGAGCACGGTGCGGATTTGTATTTACGAAGCTGAAAAACCGGCACAGGTTTGCCAGTGAATATGAACGAAGACCAGGTTGCAAATGAATTGCAAGTTCAGCGGTGCATAATGTTTTACGGGCGAAAGATATTCCAGAACGTTTCATCTCATGTTTAAGGAATGAGTAATCAAACAGAACTCGATGACCAACCAGGATATAATCTTTAAGCATTTCCGATATCTCCGCAGCTGCTTCGTCAAAGCTATCCGCAGATTCAACCATACTGTTATCAATACCGGTAAGCATTGTAATTTTTGGAGGTATTGGAATTCCCGGGTTGAAAAGTTTAGTATAAACCGACTTTATTTCAAAATTTTCAATGAACACTACGCCGAGCTCTGTGATCCTGCAGGATACGGGATCAAGACCTGTGGTTTCAATATCCAGAACTGCGAACTTCACTTATGGTTCGGCTTCGCTCACCATGACTATTGGGAGTCAAATGATAATTATTCAAATTTACGAAGTCTGGCAAAAAAAAGAGGCCACTAATAGCAGCCTCTCCAAATAGTTCTCAATTAATTTTTACATCAGGACAAGCTTAACCGTCCTGGTGTTATTCCCATCATTAATTTCAAGGAAATAAACACCCTTGTCCTGACCTGCAAGATCAATGTAATAATTATTCAGACCAGCATCCAGGCTCAGACTCTGTTCTTTAACGAGTGCGCCTTTCACGTCGTGAATTTTATAAACTACAGTTTTGTTATTGGTTGCAGTAACGGTTAATATGAATAACCCGGTTCCCGGATTCGGGAATACACTGAACTGCATTTCGCTTCCAACTTCCTGTAATCCGATTGTTGATTCATGGTAATTGATATTGTCGATGTACAATGAGTTTCCATAGCCGGTGATATTCACAAATTTCAATTTGATGTCGTTTCCGATGTAAGCAGAAAGATCAATGGTATCATTTCTCCACTGAGCTGCATTTGCAGGGGCAAATAAAGCCGTCTGATCCGGAGTTGTGGCAAGAGCTACTCCCTGCTTAAAATAACCGGTAGGCACATAGGTAACACCGCAGTCTATGGAAATATCTACTCTTAAAGCATCTTCGAAAGCAGCTGAATACCTTGCGTGAGAAACATCGAATGTAACGATTGGTAAAATGGCTGCACTAAGGTTTACGCGTTGTGTTATCAATCCGTCTTCCTGGCCTGCTGAATTATAGGTAAAGTTATTCATGTAGGCTGCGGTAGTTGTAAGTCCACCGCTACCGGTTATAGGTCCGGAAGCTAACCACGTTGCAGCATTATCAGGATTTTCTACATCCCAGTTCAATGGCGGAAAGTTGCCAGACTGGAAAGTTTCCAATAATGGAATAACGGATCCCGGTCCAACGGTAATGTATGCAGTAAAAATAACATTGCTGCTTCCAAAACCATTCGAAGAAGTTAATCCCACATCATAAGTTCCCGACTGGGTGAATACCACATCCGGATTTTGTGAAGTAGCTGAAGTTCCGTTTACAAACGTATATCCTGTCGCCGGTGTAATGGTCCACGCCCAGCTGTTCGGACTATTCTGGCTCAGATCGGTCAGGGTGATAGTTTCTCCAACACAAATGTTGGTAGCGCTGGCAATAAAATTAGTCACCGGTGGTGAACTGATTTCATAAATGTTGATATCATCGATTGCCATATCACTGGTATAATCAATGCCGGTATTTCCCCGGAAACGGATATTTATAATATTTCCAACAAACGGAGCCAGGTTCACAGTAGCTTCATTCCAAAGAGCTCCCTGGTTACCGGAAAGTGCAGGAATTACATCATTCGTCCAAACATCGTTTGCGAATACATCCACATGTAATGTTCCCATATCGGCGCCGAACATGTGATACCAGAATTGCATTTCGGGTGTTGTGACAGTTGTCAGGTCGAAGCATGGTGAAATTGCAATGGCCTCTTTCTGAAAACATGCAGATGCTTCGAGGTAGATATAATTACCGGCAGCAGTTCCCGGGTTATGATCCATATCAGGGCCGGTATTCGCAGATGGTGTTGGTCCTTCAGCGGTTCTCCAGTCGATATCATCAGCATCCAGGTTTAGCAGGTTGATCCAGCCATTAGAAAGTCCGCATTGCGTTAGCTCACAATCGGTAGTAGTGGCGCAATTCACGAATGTTTCAAAATTCTCAGAATATGGAAGCGTTTCGAGTACTCCCTGGACAATTTCAATGGTTTGTGAAATCGTGTCGTTGTATTGATTTCCATCCGCCAGGTAATCTGTCCAGACTTTTAAATCATACACACCTACAACAGAAAAATCATATGTGGCTGTGAAGTTATAGGTAGTTGTTGCGAATGAGCTCAGTGTTACCATAATTGTTTCTGATACCGTAGGACCGTTGTTTACAGAATAATAAATCGGTATGTTGGAGATATTGCTTAGCCCGGCGTTTTCCAGATCTATTGTAATAACTGAATTGCTCAGGTCCTGGCAATTTTGCAATGAAGCTGCAGGAGAAACAAGCTCGGTCAGAGAGGCGTCGATGGCAATCGGGCAAGAAAATACTCCGGGAGCTTTGTAAATGGCAATGGCTCTTCTTCCTTTTGCATTAGCTACAGGATAAGCCCGCACGCTGAACCAATATTCAAGTGTTGGATTGATGTTGGTAAGGATGACGGAATTTGTTGTCGAGTACGCAACAGAATCCATATACATTATTCCCAGCTGACTTATTTCATAACCAACTGCACCATTTACGGCAGTCCATGTTAAACGAATGGAATCAGGACAAGCCCAATCAACGGTAATGTTTTGTGGCAGTCCGATAATACTGAATGCTTCGGGACTCTGGCCAGTCAACGCACCGCGACTGATGCGAATGAGTGCTTCGCCGGTAATCGTGTTGGGAACGATCCAATCGTAGGAACGCGAAGCTGCTCCGGCATTGGAAGTGATAGTTGTCCAGTTTGCTCCAAGGTCGGTGGAATATTCCAGTACGAAAGGTGCCGTGTTTCCATAAGCATCCCAACGAATAGTTTCGGTTTCACCCGGTACAAATCCTTCATAACCGATCGGGTATGTTACATTGATATCATCATTACGGAATTCATAAACAATATAATAATGCTGCGGGCCTTGTGGCACGAGGAATCCGTTGATGTCAATATCATAACTGCCGGCAGCAGGATCATCGATAGTAACCTGCTCCATGTTGTTCAGGCTATCAATTCCGCGAACAGCATTTGCATTGAGTGTTGCAGCATTTGGTGCCGGGTTCAGAGTCCAGGTATTGAAAGTGGTAGCTGACGGATCGGTAACAACCATGTTCAGGTCATTCACTATTGCTTTCGCAGCAGCAGGATCTCCTTCCACATCACACCAGTAAATCATAACGCGAAACTGCTTCGTATTGGCAGGAACCGTTATCGAATAATTATTTGTGATGCCTTGTGAGATACTATCGTTAATGTAACGGTCATCTTCCAGCGTGGTCACTGCACGGAATGCGTTGACACGTCCCCAGCCAAACCGGTAATCAGGTCCCGGGTTACCCAAATCTTCCGCTGAATTGAGAAGACATCCTTTTATCAATGCACCTTCTGCATTCAGCCCACCATTTAAGTCGCGATATGCCTGGTGCAATTGTGTAATGATACCGGCCATTCCAGGGCAGGCAGCTGATGTTCCACCACCAACCTGGTAGGTATTTGGACCATCCGTAGACATTTGATTAGCGCCATTTGAACAGATATCGGGTTTGATCCTACCATCTGCAGCAGGGCCGCGACTGGAACTTGCTTCCAGTACATCCAGATAATTCAGATTGCCGCACGTAACAACATTTTTACCCTGCTTGTAACCTCCTGTTACGTTTCCCCAACCTGCACCAGCACCATAGTTACAATCACCCGGTCCATTATTTCCTGCTGAGTATACATGCAACAATGTTGGATTTTCATTCAGGATCTGATCTCCGGTCTGTGAATCGATAGTGTATTCATTACAACCCTGTGAATACGATGTAGAAGTTACCATCACGCCCTGAGTCTGATTCATTACGGGCGAATTCAGGATGTGGTTATACCCACCGATATCGTAGATGTAAATGAATGCACCGGTTCCCATTCCTCTTTTTGTAGGATCAAGATTTCCACCACCCATCAGGATACCGGTAGTCATGTCGCCATGTGTTCCGACATTGGTGGTTGTATTTGACTGATCGATGCGTCCCTGGTAATCGATATGCGGACCAACAGGACCATCATCTGCCAACGCGGCCGAAACACCGGTACCATCATAATGACGACCCATTGGTGAATAGGTATTGATTGTACTGGAACGATGAAGGCTTCTGCCTCTTTCATCATCAGGTGTTGGTTCCGGAGCTATTGGTTCAACCCCGCAAACAAATGGCATGGCGGCAACCTGTTCAACTTCTTCTGTCAAACAACGGATTTCGATCCAGCTACCATAATCATATCTCCTGTTAATTGTATAACCCGCAGCAGAAAATTGTTGCGCCACCATGTTTCCATCGAGTGATTTAAAATAACGCACCACCAGGTCGATATGGTTCTTATCCGGCATGGCATGATCCGGAAAAATTCCACCAGCCAGTTGTTGGTTTAATTTCCATTCTGTTTTAAAACGAATTACAGAGCGGACACCCGCATCACGAAGCACGTTGAGGTTTGAATTTGTTTTTAAAATCGTCATGTATGCGTAATTCGGAAAATAAGTGGTAAGCCGGATTCCAGCCTCCTTTAATGCCATCCGTTGTTCTGCTGTAGGGATGGAATTGAATTGTACAATCCGGAAATATTCATCGCCGAAAATATCTCCGGGTTCAATTCCCGGGCTGGCTATAAACTGTTCAAGATTTTGTTCGGTTGTTACGCTACCTGATTTGAAAAGCAGATCGTAATTACCAGTTGCATTTACCTGAAGTGAAATAAATGCAAGCAGGCATAACAAATACAATGCTCTTCGGAGCGGTGCATAGAAACTGTTCATGGAAGTGGAAGATTATAGGTTATGATGACTAAGGTAATATAAACTTTTTAAATGGACGGAGAACAGTCAGTAAAAAGTTATGAGAGTACTGTTCATAGAAAAAAAACTCTAAAGACTTAAAAATGAAGACCTGCCGAAAAGCTATTTTTGATTAAAGTACAGCTTTTGCCCCTGTTTTAAATTCTTCCAGTTTCAGATCGTGCCCATCGAACACTGCATACGTGTTATAATTTATCCATTCTCCCAGGTTCACATAGCGGCTGTTTTCATTGAGACGGATGTCGAGAGGAAGGTGGCGGTGTCCAAAAATAAAATAATCGAAATGCTGTTTTTTTAAAATTTCCCTGCTGTGAAGAACAAGCCATTCCTTTTCTTCCCCGAGGAATTTTTCATCAGTCGTTCCGGTGGCAATACGGCTTTTCCGGGAGAAATATAACGCCAGTGGTATTCCCAAATTCGGATGTAGCCGTGCAAAGAGCCATTGACAGAATTTATTGGCAAACACTTTTTTTATGAATTTATATCCATGATCTCCGGGACCCAAACCATCACCATGGCCAATAAAAAAATTCCGGTTACCGATCATCCTGGTAACAGGTTCCCGATAAACTTTTACTCCGATTTCTTTGGGGAGATAATCAAACACCCACATATCGTGGTTCCCTGTAAAATAGTGCAAGGTTATACCTGAATCGTGCAATTCAGCAAGTTTTCCCAGTAGCCGCACATATCCCCTTGGAACAGCATATTTGTACTCAAACCAGAAATCAAATACATCACCCAGCAGGTAAATTTCAGCTGCGTCGGATTTAATATGATCCAGCCATCTGACAATACGTTTTTCACGTTCCAGGCTTTTTTCAGGATTGGGAGCACCCAGGTGAAAATCGGAGATAAAGTATATGTTTTTACCAGGTGGCATCATTATCTTCTGTCATAGGAACTGTTCCGGATCGCCTGCGGAGTGATCCGGTTCAGGTTAAAAACAAAACGAATTTGTTCGGCGAAGGTGATATTATTTACTTCAAAAGCTTTATCGATGTCGTCGGAATGAAACAATGGAATATAAACTTCCACAATATCTCTTAAAAGAATGACCGCAATTCCGCCATCATACATAACCTGGTTATTGAGATCTTCAAAAACATCCGAGATGCCTTCGTAAGTTCCGATATCAGCAAACACACTTATAGGAATGGGAACCGGCATGTCGGCGATAATATTCATGGCGGCTATCCATTTATTGCTCTGGCCGACAAAAGTAGGGATTTTAAAGCCTCCGTCGCGAACAACAAACTGTTGTTTCCAAAGCCCATGATCATCAGTTCGTCCAAAATAAATTTCATCGTAAAGATAATCCCTGCTTCCCTCCCATCCACTCATTCTGAAATTGTAATTCCTTCCGGGAGGAGAATCATTATGAATGAAACCACCGGCAAAAAGACGGACATTAACGCCTTTTTTTCGACGCGCATAAGAGAAACGGTAATTAATTTCAGCAAAGGCTTTAACATAAGAGTCACCTTGTTCAAGTGATACGCCTGCATTATACGGATCCAGCTCGCGGTGATTCACCATTCTCCATGAAAGCTCATTGAAATTCAGATAAGATGTAACATTATCGCGTTCATAAATAGAATCCTTTTTTGTGTAAGAAACTTCATCCTGCCATATCGAGATGTTACGGAATGATACGGAATGCTGTAATGTAGACCGGGGATTTTTTTTACGGAATTTTATTTCAATTCCCGGCACAGCGCGAGTGTATCTGAACACTGGTTGTTCTTCATCGATACTGTCATCACCTAACGTATTATGACCATATGCAAATCGTTTTCCGGAAAGTGAAAAATGAATATCCTTAAGTATTCCATGCATGGGCCATATGGAATAATGCGAAGAACCCGTACCGGCAATGTCGCTGTTTTCGAAATCATAAAGTGGAGCCAGTGTGAATTCGAATTTTTCCGGTATAATACCGAAATTAGAAAACACAACACCTGCCATTATGTTGTTATAGCGGTTCCACGCGATCAATGGCAGCAACAACAGGGTTTCAGAATTCTCCTTTGGTTTAATTTCAGGAAGGAAACGGACCTTTAGATCCGGCATTGATTTTAGTATCCTGCTGTCTGAATAACGGGTATTTTCCATTTTCAGCAAGATACCATAGCCTTCATTAACATACAGCTCCTGACCGTTAGTGCTATCGGATTTTATTTTCAATGTTCCGGTGAAACCATCATACCAATGAGCCGCTCCTGCTCCTATCCTGACCTTGACGGGAAATGCCACCTTTCCATTGTTGGTAATTTCAAAAGTGGTTGCATGATCTGGTCCGACTGATTGGGAAACGCTATATGATGCAGGCTCAGTACTTCCTAACAGTCCACTGAAAAACCAATCCAGTTTCTTTCCGCTTTCATTTTCAAAAATCTGTTGCAAATCTACGGGGCCGGGATGCATGTATTTCCAGGTATCAAAATATCGATGCATGGCACGGTCAAAAACTTCTGATCCCAGGTAATCCTCAAGAAACCGGAAAGCAAGAGCTACACGACTATAAACCACTGCTCCGTAATTCAAATATGTTAATTCGGGTGCTGCAGTAGTCGCAGCCTGATCGGAATTATCGAAAGCTTCACTTTCAAAAGCCATGAGAAATCCATCGTAAAGCGATAATTTTTTATACTGATAAACCGGACCCAGTGAATATCCCGGAGTATTTTCACTACTACTGTCCGCAATGCCATGGTGATATTTTTGAATAGTATATTCCAGTTCGTAATAACTGTTAATACCTTCATCCATCCAGGCATTTTCACGTTCGTTGGAGCCAAGTATTCCGTAAAACCAATTGTGACCTACTTCATGAACGATTGTATTTTCCAGTTCAAATGAATCGGAAGGTGTGCTGATGATGGTAACCATGGGATATTCCATTCCTCCCCCGGCGGAAATTGTTCCATCCACGGCCGATACATCAGAGTATGGGTAAGCACCAATCCGCTGTGAATAGTATCTTACACCATCTTCAATATAATCAAGGCTTTTTTTCCAGAGTTCTGATTTTTTGTTAGTAAAAAAAGTCCAACAGGTTATTGGCTGGTCGTTGCCTTCAACTTTGATTTGACGATTCAGTACATGAAAACGCTTATCGGCAAACCATGCAAAATCGTGGATCTTATCCTGGATAAAAGTTATTGTTTTAAAAGATGTGTCAGAATCCGGAAATGCCATTGAAGTGTCGAATGCTGAAATTGCTTTTGTTTCTTCCACTTTTTTCTGTAACCATTGCTGTTCGGAAGTTTCCTGCAAAACACCTGTAGCTGCTACTACATAGTTTGAAGGAAGCGTGATAGAAACTTTAAATGTTCCAAACTCCGAATAGAATTCTCCCTGTTCAAGAAAAGGCATGGCATGCCATCCGGATTGATCATACACTGCAGGTTTGGGATACCATTGTGATATTTGGTACGCATTCCCATTATGACCCATACGTGATATCCGGTTACTGGGAATCTTAACCCTGAAAGGTGTTGAAATTTTAATTTCTCCACCCGGTAACAATGGCTGATTCAAAATCAGTCGTCCCATGTCGTGGTACATAGAATCGGTTACCAGGACCGCAGTAATTGCTTCAACTTTAAAATCCATCTTATCAATGAATCCGCGGTCATCAGGTTTTGAAAAATATAAACTCCTGTTTTTGCTTTCAAGGAGTTGGCGACTCAATGCTGTATTTCGATCTCTGTAAGCATCAGGCCACAGGTGCATCCAGATATATTGCAGTGTATCACGACTGTTATTCTTATAAATTATCTGAATCTGCCCATTCAGCACATGTTTCTGATCGTCGAGTGAAACTTTGATATCATAATTGACATCCTGTTGAAAATATACCTGCTGTGAAAATGTTTCCATGACCGGCAAAAGCAATAATGCCATACATTGCAGCAGCAGCAATAGAAATGTGTGTTTTAAAAATCCTTTTGAGGATGATAAAGCTGTCATACCAGGTTGTTCCGGCAAAAATAATATTATTTTAATCCGGCCAGATACAGGTGAAAAGCGGCACAGGAAATTTGTTTATGCAGAAAGTGAAGGTATAAATATTTGCTTCTTATTTTTGCCCGTATCATAAATTGAAATTATATGAACAGGAAATCCCTGGTTTGGTTATTAATACCGCTTATCATGATCATTCAGTGCTGCAGGCAGGCGAATCCGGACCAGGATGAACCGGGGCAGAAAGTTGAATCCCGGGAACCGGATAAAAATGAAGCTGCTTCCATTCCGGCATTTGGTACTGTAACTGGTGATACGATTCACTTGTCTGGGAAATTTGTACTTTTTTATGCACCGGATGAAAAGTCATTCGAATCTCAGAAACTGGAACGGGATTCCCTGGAGTTTTTCCTCGCTATGAGCCAGGCTCTCATCGATTCATTGAAAAGTCACCCGGAAATCAATACCGGCTATACTTCCGCGGCTTTGTTTAAGATCTACACCTCTAATGGCTCTCCAATGATCATAACAAGGAGTGCGTTACGACTGAAAACCGGGTTCCTTGTCGGGGACGGAATGCAACCACCTGCAATTAAAACCGGGATTAATACGGCTGCAGAGAATTATGCCTTTATTAAAAAATTCTTTTTCCTGAAATAAACCCGCAACAACATTCGGTGAATGTGCACCGTTTCACTCACGGGAGAAGAAAGAATTTTATATTTTTGAAGCAACTACCAGCCTATGTGCGGAATTACCGGAATAATCGCTTTTACAGAACCGGGTACAGCATTCTTAGATAAAATCAGAAAAGCCAACGATTGTCTAGCCCTGAGAGGTCCGGACAATGAAGGATTTTTTGCTGCACCAGGATTGGCTTTAGGACACCGCCGGCTTTCTATTATCGATATATCTGATGCTGCAAATCAACCCATGCAGGATCCTTCCGGTAGATTCACCATCATATTCAATGGTGAGTTTTTTAATTTCAGGGAGCATCGTGAAGTGTTGCTCACTCAGGGTGAAAAATTTTAGACTTCAAGCGATACTGAAGTTTTACTGCGGCTTTATATGCGCGAAGGACCTTCATGCCTGAATAAGGTAAATGGATTTTTTGCTCTGGCTATTCACGATAAAAAAGACAACACGCTCTTCATTGCACGTGACCGGATGGGAATAAAACCACTTTTTTATTACGTTGATCAGGATAAACTGATTTTCGGAAGCGAACTTAAATCACTGATGGCCGCAGGTATTCCAAAAATTCCGGACCGGATCTCCATACTGAATTATCTCCAGCTGAATTATGTGCCGGGACCATATTCTGTTTTTGAAAATGTGAGAAAGCTGAAGCCTGGACATTATATCAAATTGTACCTCGAAGAGAAGCCCGTTGATATTACCGAAACCCGGTTCTATAAAATTCCGGAACCTGGTAAGGAAGAAAGGAATCACATTTCGTATGAAGATGCATGCAGTGAACTTAAAAGGCTTATGCATGAATCGGTAAAACGCCGATTAATATCCGATGTACCATTGGGAGCTTTCCTGAGCGGAGGAATCGATTCCTCTGTGATTGTGG
Source organism: Bacteroidia bacterium (assembly GCA_025450095.1). The sequence goes on from JANWID010000021.1 coordinate 32,864, forward strand.
CAGTCGCTGCACAACATACTCCCCATCTGAATACCTTTTCAATTGGTTTCCGGGATGAACCTTTGTATGATGAAACTGCCTATGCCCAAGTTGTGGCAGATAAGTATAAAACCAATCATACTGTTTTTTCATTGTCAAACGATGATCTTTTCGATAACCTGTTCAAGGTACTGGATTATATTTCTGAACCATTTGCAGATTCTTCTGCACTTGCGGTGAATATCCTGAGCATGCATACGCGGCGTCATGCGACTGTTGCGCTTTCAGGTGATGGTGCTGATGAACTATTCGGGGGATACAATAAGCACCGGGCTGAATGGATGATCCGTAACCGGAAGCTGGTGACGACTTCTATGAGAGCACTGTCGCCTTTGCTCAGTCCTTTTGCAGGTGCCAGGGGAAATGCAATCGGGAACCGCATCAGGCAGGTTCACCGGTTTGCTGCCGGAGCATCGCTTGATTCCAGGGAACGTTATTGGCGTTGGTGTGGTTTCCTGAACGAAAATGATGCAGCAGCGATATTGAAAGCAGGCTATGACCGGGAGCAATATTATAAAAGGAAGAATGAATTGTTAAAGCCTTTTGGTAATGGTCAATCCATGAATGATGTTTTTTATATGGATATGCATATGGTTTTACCGGATGATATGCTGGTTAAAGTTGATTTGATGTCGATGGCCAACAGCCTGGAAGTTCGTGTTCCGTTCCTGGATTATGAAGTAGTGGATTTCGCATTTCGTTTACCATCGGAATATAAGCTTGATAAAAATTCCTCAAAGAAAATCCTTCGTGAAACTTTTCGGAGTGAACTTCCGGAAGCTCTTTTTAACAGGGGAAAACATGGGTTTGAAGTTCCATTGCTCAAATGGATGCGAACCGGACTGAGAAGTCTTATTGAAGATGATCTGCTCAGTGATTCCTTTATTGACCGGCAGGGACTGTTTGATAAAAGTGTAACGTCGGCATTGAAACAACAGTTGTTTAATAGCAATCCGGGTGAAATTGAAGCACGGATGTGGGGTTTGATAGTATTCCAGTATTGGTGGAAAAAACACATGGATTAAAGCTTTTATCCGAATTTATGCCCAGAGTTCTGCGAATCATTAACCGGTTAAATCTTGGAGGTCCCACGTATAATGCCGCCTATCTTACAAAATACCTTGCGCCGGAATTTGAAACGCGATTGTTGGCGGGTATAAAAGAACGGGATGAAGACAGTTCGGAATTTATTGTTGAGAAGATGGGACTTACTCCGGAATTTATACCAGAGATGAAAAGGGAAATTAATATTACGAACGACCGGATCGCTTACCAGAAAATAAAAAAAATCATCGGTGAATTCAAACCTGATATAGTTCATACCCATGCCGCCAAAGCAGGCACACTCGGCCGGTTAGCTGCTTATCACATGGGCGTACCAGTTATCCTGCATACATTTCATGGTCACGTTTTCCATTCTTATTTCAACCCGTTAAAAACTGTAGTATTTAAGAACATTGAGCGATACCTGGCCCAGCGCAGTACGCGTATTATTGCGATAAGTGATATCCAGAAGCATGAGTTATGTACCGTTCATAAGATCTGTGCTGCTGAAAAAACAGTTGTGATTCCCCTGGGATTTGATCTCGATCGTTTTCGGCAAAACCAGGAAACCCTGAAATCAGAATTCCGAAAAGAGTATGGTATTTCCGACGATACTATCGCTGTTTCAATTATTGGTAGAATTGCCATGGTAAAAAACCATGATTTTTTCATTCGGTGCCTGGCAGTAGTAAAGGAAAGATTCCAGGGCCGGATGGCTGCTTTCATTATTGGCGATGGTGATATGCGGGTAAAAATGGAGGCTCTTGCTGAAGCACTTCAGCTGCGCATTTCCACACCTGAAAAAAAACAATCCGGGGCCGATATTTATTTTACTTCCTGGATCCGGGATATTGAACGACCCCTTGCAGGAAGCGATATTATTGCCATGACCAGCCTGAATGAAGGAACACCTGTAAGCCTGATTGAAGCTCAGGCTGCAGGTATACCAATAGTCAGCACCGAAGTGGGCGGTATCGGGAATGCGGTTTTACCGGGAAAATCAGCTTTGCTTTCTATACCCGGTGACCAGGAAGCATTTATTTCAAATATGCTGCGACTGTTACAGGATAAACCATTACGTTTATCCATGGGTGCTGCCGGGCGGCCATTTGTTTTTTCACAATTCCATTATGAACGACTGGTTAATGATACCCGGCAGCTCTACAGGACATTGTTGAATTCTGCAGAATAACATCCTTACAGAATTTCATTGTGCGTTCCGTTTTTTGATTAGTTTTGTGAGACTATGTAAAACCCAATATTTATGCGTAAATACTTATTTCTCATACTTTTAACTCCCCTATTCTCCTGCCGGCTGAATCCCAGCATCATGTTTAAAACAGGAAAAAATTATCCATTCAAAGTGGATCAGACTATTGGTAATGTAGAATACCGGATTGCTCCAAATGATATTCTTGGTTTCAGTGTTTTTACGAATGACGGATTTAAGCTGATCGATCTGACTACAGGGATTAGCGGAGGAGGAAATACCTCTATCGGCGGAACCAATACCACTACTACAAATGATGCGATACAGTTCCAGGTAGATATAGACGGACAGGTAAAGTTACCCATCATTGGTAAAGTGAAAATTGCGGATTTCACAATCCGGGAAGCGGAAAAATTACTGGAGGAAAAATATACAGTTTACTATAATAAACCGTTTGTTATGTTAAGTGTTCTTAATCGGAGGGTCATGGTATTCCCGGGTTCCGGGGGAACCGGTACAGTAGTTACACTGGAGAACGAAAATACGACCCTGATTGAAGCCCTGGCTATGGCCGGTGGAATTTCAGAAACCGGGAAATCCAATGTGATCAAGCTGATCAGAGGCGACAGCCGTAATCCCCAGGTTCACTTAATAGACTTGTCGACTGTTGAAGGAATGACCAAAAGCAATATGCTATTGCAGGCCAATGATATTATTTATGTTGAGCCAATAAAGAACATTTCCCAGAATATTTTGCAGGAAATTGCTCCCATTGTTGGAATCGTAACAAGCCTGTTGCTGCTTTATGAAATTGTTTTCAACCAGCCAAATTAATAATCAAGCAGCTTACTAATGCCGCGTAAAAAAATAACTCCGCTCAACGAAGAGTTCGACTTTAAACTTTTTGTGACGATTTCAAAAAAGAATGCCCTTTGGTTTGGCATTTTTATGTTTGTTTCCGTCATGTTTGCTTTTCTTTATTTACGATATACTGCACCTATATACGAAGCAACCTCCGTCATCAAGCTTTCCGATGAAAATAACGCGGGAATGCTTCTCGGACAAAATGAAAATGTGTTTTCCGAAAGCACCAACCAGATGGCAGGTGATATCGAAATGATCCGTTCGAAGATCATTGCGGAGCGCGCTATAAACAACCTGGATTTGAAAATCAGTTATTATGCAAAAGGTACGGTGTTGGATTATGAGCTTTATACATCTTCACCTTTTATCGTCCAGGCCCGGATCCTCGATTCAAGTATTTTTAACAGGCCGATTTTTGTGGAGTTCCAGGATATCAACAAGTTTACACTACGGTATACTGATGCCGGACAGAAAAAAGAACTGAATAATAACAATATCAATCAATGGATCAAACTGCCTGCGGGTGATATAAAGATCATCATTCGCGATTTTGCAAATATTTCATCCCAGCAAAAACAGTTTGACCAGAATGCCTATTATTTTATTTTTAATGATCCCATTTACCTGGTCAATAAGATTACCAGGGACCTGATCGTATCGCCACTGAACCTGGAAGCGAAAACTATTATAATCAGGCTTAAGGAAAAAAACTCAAACAAAGCTGCTGATATCATTAACAACATCGCAATGGAATTCAACACGTATGATGTTGAACGAAGCAGCGAGGTTGCCAATAATATTCTCAGCTTTATTGATACAACCCTGGCAAGTGTAAATATCCGGCTCAGTGAATCGGAAGACCGCCTGGAAGCATTTAAGCGGGATAACCGAATATTCAATCCGGAGTTTGAAATCGAGCATGTTACCAACCGGATGTCTGATCTGAATGACGATTATACAAAAGCCAGCTTCGATCTTTTCCTGGTAGAGAAGCTCAGAAAGGAAGTAACCACCAACAAAGAAGTAAATAATTATCTCCTGCAGCTGATCGGATTGAGTAATGAAGGAAAAGTAAATGTTGCCTTTGAAGAATTTCAGAAACTGGTAAACGAACGCGACCAGTTATTACTTCAATCAACCGAGAAAACAGAATTATACAAAGCATACAATCATAAAATTGAAACTCAAAAAGCACTACTTGTTACTGTAATCAGAAACGAAGAAGAAATTCTGAAAGAAAAGCTGGTAAATATTGAGAAGCAGATTACGGAAAGTAATTTGAAGTTTGGTGTGCTTCCGCAAAAGCAGGCAGAGTTTGGACGTCTCTTGCGTTTATACACGATCAATGAGAAATTTTATGGATTGTTATTAGAGAAGAAAGCCGAGTTTTCTATAACTCGTGCCGGTTTTGTTCCGAAAAACGTCATCCTGGAAAGAGCATTCGGCAGTGCATCTCCAATCTCTCCAAACCGCCCACTTGTCATCAGCGCCAGTCTCATCATCGGTTTTGTACTCAGCTTCCTGCTGATCATTGTCCGGTATCTGTTGCATGATGAAATTGGTACCCTGGAGGATATTGAACCTTATACCGATGCCGCCCTGCTGGGTATAATTCCTAAGTACAAACGTGAAATACCTATTTCACAACTCCTCGTCGATAAGAATCCCAAATCCGTAATTGCGGAAGCATTCCGATCGATTCGAACCAACCTGCAGTTTATTTCCAGTGAAGATGGCTCCAAGATGATTGCTGTTACATCGACCATCTCCGGGGAAGGAAAAACTTTTAATGCCATTAACCTTGCAGGTGTCATTGCATTCTCAGGCCGCAAAGTTGTGATTATTGACCTTGATATGCGGAAGCCAAAAATTCACCTTGGTTTCAACGTGGAAAACAATAAAGGGATCAGTACCATACTTATTGGAAAAGATGATTTCCGGAATTGCATCATACATAGCTCACTTGAAAATCTTGATTTCATCACTGCTGGTCCTATCCCACCGAATCCTTCCGAGCTGATTATTAATCCGAGGATGGATGACCTGCTGGGCAGTCTGCGTAAAATGTATGACATCATCATTATCGACACGCCTCCGGTAGGTGTGGTAAGCGATGGTATTCCCATTTTCAAAAAGGCAGATTACCCCATTTACATTCTCAGAGCGAACTATTCGCGAAAGATGTTCATTAATAATATCAACAAACTGATTGATGACAGTAGTGTATCCAAGCTTTCGTTAATTCTGAATGGTGTTGACTTTTCCAGGCTGAAATACGGTTATGGATACAATTACAGCTATGGATACGGTTATGGATACGGTTACACATACGGATATGGGTATTACGAAGAAGATAAGAAAGATCCCAATATCCTGGATCACATAAGGGGTATTTTCTTCCGTTCCAAAAAAACTTCCTGATTTTTCCCGGTATGCAGATAAAAACTCTGGAAATTGAAGGTGTATTAATGATTGAACCGGATGTGTTTTACGATGAACGGGGATATTTCCTGGAGTCGTATAATGAAGAACGTTTTCATAAAGAAGGGTTGACAACAAAGTTTGTTCAGGATAACCACAGCATGTCGAATAAAGGAGTAATTCGTGGACTGCATTATCAGCGTCCGCCATTCGAACAGGGTAAGTTAGTACGGGTAGTGAGAGGCGCGGTAACTGATGTAGTGGTGGATATACGAAAAGCATCATCTACTTACGGTCGGTACCTTTCTGTTTCACTTACGGAAGAGAACCGTCGTATGTTGTGGATACCGCCCGGGTTCGCTCATGGATTTCTTGCATTGGAAGACAACACCGTATTTCTGTATAAATGTTCGAAAGTGTATAATAAAAATTCTGAACAAGGAATATTGTGGAACGATCCGGACCTGGGAATACAATGGAACTGGACCGAACCGGTAGTGTCGGTGAAAGACAGGGAATTGGGTTCTTTCAGGAATTTAGTATCTGAATTTTAATTAAGTTTGCAACAACAGCTTCCATACGCAATGAGTCAGCTGGTACAGGAGAATTACCATCTTATAGTTTACAGTTCGTTTTTCATCAGCTGCGTGGTGTTCTCATTCCTGATGAACAATCTGTTCCTTCGTTTTTTTAAAACGCTTGGTATCCGCAATAATAATGACGGAACCATTATCCGCTGGGGAGCTCTTTCAAAGCCTTCAGTGGGTGGTATTACTTTTTATATTTTGTTCCTGTTGTCGGTAGCCTCCTACTCTGTTTTCTTTAGTCCCAGCCAGGTTTTTTATAATACAAAATTCATCGGTCTGTTATTGTCGATGGCACTCGGATTTATTGTCGGGCTTGCTGATGATGCATACGACACCAAGCCATTCCTCAAGTTCTTTGTGCAGTTTGCCTGTGGTGTGATCATGGTTACCTGTGGAATAAAAATCCGGATATTCGAGCTGGATTCACTGAATATATTGTTTACTATTTTTTGGGTGGTCGGAATCATGAACAGCATCAACATGCTGGACAATATGGACGGAATAACTACCATAGTTTCCATTGGCATTGTAGTGTGTTCCATGTTTATTATTCTCATGAACCGTGATTTTGAAAACATGCACCTGATTATTCTTGTAGGTGTACTGGCTTCGTTGATCACTTTTCTATATTTTAACTGGAATCCTTCACGCATGTATATGGGTGATACGGGAAGCCAGTTCCTGGGTGCATTCCTTGCTGCCATTGGAATTATGTATATCTGGAATGATCATTATTCGACAACGCTCATATCGCCGGCCCGCCAGATTATTATTGCAATTATGAGCTTTGTACTCCCCGTGGTTGACACTACGGTGGTTGTTTATAACAGGATCTCTAAAGGAAAGTCTCCATTCATTGGTGGCAAGGATCATACGACGCATTGCCTTGCTTACCTCGGACTCTCTGACAGGCAGGTTGCGCTGGCCTTTGTTGCATTATCAATGCTTTCCGTTTTTGTAATTTATTATATCGAAAGATTTATTGTGAAGTGGTCACATATTTATACTATGATATTCGGACTTTATTTTCTCGGGTTGTTAACGTTTTTCTTTATTGTATCACGTAAAGTAGCCTTGAAACACCAGGCTTCCCGCACCATGGCTGCATGATGCGCATGAAATTTAAACTCATATATTGC
>JANWID010000022.1 GCA_025450095.1 Bacteroidia bacterium
CTTGAAGAAGTAGCATTTTAGAAAAACTGGTTGACCGAACGTTTAGAATGGCTTGACCGGAATATGCCCGGAAATTGTCCGTCCATCCCGCCTGAAGATGTTGGCAATAAAAACTAAAAATTCCCTCGTCACGAATTATGCATGTGGAATTCATTACCCAATTTGTGGCTTTTTGGGGGCTGTGCTATATTTAATATTGTTCACTTTGTTTATTTTAACAAAGTATGAGTGCCATAGGCACGGTTAAATATTGTACCCCGGGGTGAAACCCCGGGATTGCGCATACGAATTTGCACAAGCAAAATTTGAATCCGACCTTATTTTTCTTCATCGTTTTTCGTATAACCCCATGCCGATGGATTAATATTTGCAAATACCCATGCGAATAACTTTAACTCATTTCGTTCGGATCAAAAAAATGAACATGAATCTTTATAACTATTTTGTAATCGCATTATCTGTTACACTTACCCCTCCTGCATTTTGCCAGACAGACACAATAAACCAGGTCACGTCAAACCCTCAGCCAATAGATACTACGACAAACCAGGCAAAACACGAAGGTGAAATTTATAAACTGAACTTGCCGGTCGATATTCCTGTCACCGCCGTAGGTGTAGGGTGGTCATTGTATGCGTTCACTGCAATTTATGATAAGGATTCTTCCACTACGCAGCAAATTTTGGATCTTGATGAAAACGATATTCCAAAGTTCGATCGTTGGGCAGCGGGGATGAGCGATGAAAATGCTGATAATGCAAGCGATTATTTATTTTACGGAAGCATTCCCTATGCATTAACGCTTATGCTCTCCAAAGAAATACGTCACGATGGTTTGAAAATAGGTTTAATGTACCTTGAGGCAATGTCAATTACCGGAATATTTTACACAGGTACTGTTTATTTTGTCGACCGGTACCGACCTGAAACATACAATAAGGAACTTCCAATGGATGAGCGAACCAGTGGTAACCAGAAGGATGCTTTTATGGCCGGACATCCTGCATTGGTTGCTACCAGTACGTTCTTTACTGCAAGTGTTTTCAGTGCCTACTATCCCAAGTCTGTTGTTTCCTATACAGCCTACGGAATTGCAATTGCTGCTACAGGAACGACTGTTTACCTTCGACACATAGCAGGAAAACATTTTCCATCGGACTTGCTGGTCGGAACTACAATTGGAACTTTGAGTGGTCTGTTAGTACCAAAGTTTCATAAAATTTGTGCTGATAAAGATCAGAAACTGGGATTATATCCTTTCAGGTACGGAAAGGCAAATGGATTGACTGCAATATATAAATTCTGAAAAACTTTACTTTGGAGGATTGCAGCCTGTGAGACAATGTTCTTCCAGTTTTGAATGAACATCTTTCCGGTGATGAATGACAACACGTTCATACTTGCCGTAAAATTCAATTTCAAAAAACCCCTCCTGGTTCCAGATAAAATATTCATTTTCCTGAACGGTTTCTTTGTAGTCAACATTATCAATCTTGCTGCCTGCACCACTTACAAGATATTGCAAACTGTCGTTGTTGAAATATTCCAGTGAGTGCTCATGACCAGAGACATAAAAAATATCAGGACGCCGCTCTTCTTTCAATAAGCTATCGAGCCGTTGCGCCATTCTATTGTAAGGGGGATAGTTGGTATTGGCATCAGCGAATCGACGAAATACAGTTTGCCATGCCGCCAAGGGCAGCGAATGATTCCCCTTTGCATGAATAGGATGATGTGCTACAACAATTATTTTTTGCTTTTTAGCGATACCTTCCTTCAGTACCTTTATCATATTGCGATAAAATTGATTCAGTACCGTTGAATCCTGTTTCTTTTCACCTTCTTCCAGAATCATCCGATATGAATCCATAAAAATAACGCGTGTCCGGTCATTATTGAATTCCCTTACCACAGGACCCGGATGACCACCACTTGGTAAAAAAGTACTTCCGTTATTTTTTAGTGATGTAAAAGATTTGAGCGTAGACTCAATAAAGGTTTCTTCTTTCAGCAAAGCCTTTTTCCCCTGCCTCATATTGGTATAATTCCACCAATCGTGATTGCCGGGGATAAAATAAGCCGATCCTTCATAGCCTTTGAGAATATTCAACTGCGACATCACACGTGCTTTGGTAATTTTGCTCCCATCATAACCTTTCACATTCATGGGCAATATACCATACATCGCATGTCGATAACAATTATCACCCAGAAATACAACCGCACTATTGGGATATTTTTTCAGCATCACTCCCAGGTCGTGCAATGTAGCTTCCGTGGTATCGTCTTCACCGGCATCACCAATGAGGAATAATCTGAAAGTTGGTGTTTCTGTCTCTTGGGAATGCCCAATGTGGGCAAAAAATATAAATGTCAAAATCCACAGAATGTGCTTCATTAAAGGAATATTATACCTGGCAAAATTGCCATGGTTTAATCCTATACCAAATAATATACCTACTTGGCATGGAGAACCAACTTTCGTTAACCGCAATGTAGCAAAAGGATGCATAAATATCCCCGATTGGCAGAAAAATTGTATTACTGGCAGGGATTGCAGAATATGTGTTCAGTTTATGGTATTTAATTTTTAATAGATGTTTTCAGGCAATATATACTTTTCAATGCATTCAATGATATTTGGATGTTTGTTGTTTATTTCAACTTGCCATAGTACGCTTTTAACTCCCTTCAATGTACCTTATAAATTAAGCAAGCCCGATGAAATCTATAAATTAAAGAAAAGTCTGAATGAAGTTTCCGGATTGAATATAACACCTTCGGGTGATGTTGTGCTGATTGATGATGAAAGAGGGTCGGTGTTTTATTATAATCTCGTCCGGGAAAAAGTCGTGCGGACCATTCCTTTTTCAAAAGGTGGTGATTGTGAAGATCTGTATATTACCCATGATACCATATACGTCCTGAAAAGCAATGGTGACCTTGTTGAATTAATTGGAGTTGATTCCAGCAACAGCCAGGTCAGAATCCGATCGATCGATACCGGGTTGCATTCGTCTAACGATACCGAGGGATTATGTTACGATCCCAAACGGAAAATGTTTTTGATAGCATGCAAGGGAAAACCGGGATTGGAAAATTTTTCCGAACAATACAAAGGCCGGAAGGCAATCTATCAGTTTAACCCCAAAACCAGGATGCTCAATACCACACCTGCCATACTCATTGATGTTCATAAAGTGGAGAGCATGATATTGGGAATGCAAAAAAATGTAATCCGGAGGATCATGAATTTGTATAGCCTGACCACGAAATCGGTCTTTCAACCCTCTGGTATCGCTGTGCATCCGTTTACCGGCGATATTTATGTCATTTCAGCTGTCGGTAATGTTTTATTGGTGATGGATGAGGATGGCAAAATAAAAGATGTAATAAAACTTTCGTCTAAATTGTTTATGCAACCCGAAGGAATAACATTTGACCAGGCAGGTAATTTGTTTATTTCTAATGAGGGTAAATCCGGTAAAGGCAACATTTTGAAATTTTCACAGAAGCAAATTTAATGGAAAAAACACAAAGCATTTTATTAATTGCCGTTACCCTTTTGTTAATGTCCTGCAGTGCAACAAAACCTTTTTATGGAGAAGGTGAAGCAGACTGGAACGAAAAACAGTTGCCTGACACAGCCATTAAATACACGCTCCTGGTGGCGGGTGGTTTGGATTATGAAGGAAGCACAACTTTGGAGACGTATAACCTGATCAAGGCGCATAATAACTTACAGGATACTGCTCATGCAATTATCTACCTGAACGATCACGTTTACGATAAAAGACAAAAAAATAAAATTATCAGCCAGGTTACTGCCGAAAAAAAAATTGATGAGCAACTGGAATATTTGTCAAAAGATCAGGGTAAAGTGTTTTTTGTTTCTGGTCATGATCAATTGAATGGTAAGCAAAATTTCCCTTATGAATATACCAGGGAATTTGTTGAGAATAAAATTGGTAAAGAAAAAATATTCGTTCCTGCCGACAATTGTCCCGGACCGGGTGAAATACATCTTACCGATGACCTTGTGATAGTACCATTAAATACCCCATATTGGGTGAAGGACGAAAATGAACAGGATCCCGATTGTGATATTGATGATCTTAAAAAATGGCAGGCAGAGATTAAGGAGGTCATTGACGATAATCAACGTAAAAATATTGTAGTGTTAGCTCATAACCCGATTATGAGTCTGGGTAATTACGGTGGATGGTTTTCAATTAAGCAACATATCTTCCCTTTAACTGAACTGAATAAGTACCTGTATATTCCAATGCCAATTGTAGGTACCCTTTACCCTTTGTTCCGCATTGCTGCAGGACTTAAGAACGACCGTTCCTATCCCGTTAATAATAAAATCAGGAAAGGACTGGTTTCGACATTTTATGGATACAATACCCTGGTTTATGTTTCTGGATTGGAACGAAATTTTCAATATTACAAGATTAATCGCCAGGATTATTTGATCACAAGTTCTTCAGATAAAAAAGGCTGGACGGGCACCAACAAACGAGCGAAGTTTACATATATAGCCAACGGGTTATTAAAATTATATTTCTATGAAAACGGACAGGTATGGATGGAATACATCATTCCTGATTCGAGTTCTGAAAAAGGATCGGTTGTTTACAGGAAACGACTGAAAGATAATTTTTACAAAGGCCCTGAAGATAATACCGAAATTCCTTCCGCAATGAATGTTGCCGATAGCTCCGTCACTATTGTTGCCAATAAGGACCTGGGTGCAGGTAAATTTAAATCGTTCTGGCTGGGAGAACACTACCGCGCTGCATGGACCACACCCGTCACTGTGCCGCTCATCGATTTTCAAACGGAACAGGGAGGGCTGGAGATCATTAAAAAAGGCGGAGGCAACCAAACAAAATCATTGCACCTTAAAAACAAACAGGGAGAGGAGTTGGTACTGCGTTCAGTTGTTAAATATCCCGAGAACCTGTTGGGTCCAATGATGACAAAAACATTCGCGGCAGCTTTTATTCGCGATCAGTCCTCATCGGGACATCCGTATTCGGCGTTTGTACTTGAAGATCTTTCGGAAACAGCAGGTGTGCTGCATAGCGACCCCGAAATCCGGTTCATCCCCAACGACCCACAACTGGCTGAATACCGCAAGGAATTTGCGAATACACTTGCGGTACTTGAAAAAAAAGCGGCTGGCAATATAAGTCCCACTGATAATTTCAGTTATGTGGAATCTGCTATCAGTTCAAAACAACTGATGAAGCTGATGAAGAAGAAGAATGATGTAGTTGTTGACAATCATGCACTTTTAAAAAGCCGTTTGTTTGATATGTGGATCAACGACTGGGATCGCCACCAGGATCAGTGGAGATGGGGTAAGGTTGAATGTAATGAAACCCGTGCTGAACATTGTAATTTGCTTGGCGCAGAAAAAGAATATTTTGTTCCCATACCCAAAGACCGTGACCAGGCTTTTGTGAAATACGACGGGGTGCTGCCCTGGATTGCAAGCCGCAAATGGACAGGACGAAGGTTCCAGGATTTTAAGGAGGACATCCGTGATGTGCCAGGTATAAATTTCAACGCTCGCAATTTTGATCACGCCTTCCTTTCCGAATTATCACGCAGCGACTGGGAACGAATTGCTGAGGAATTGAAAAAAGAACTTACAACTAACAAGATTGAAAATGCAATCAGACATTTTCCAGAAACAATTTATAAAATTGATGGTCCTGAGATGGCAAGGATCCTGGAAGCCCGAAGAGAAAATATTCCGGAGTTTGCAACCCGTTATTATGATTATTTATCAAAATATGTTGATATCGTAGGAAGTGATGAAAAAGAGTATTTTGAAATAAAG
>JANWID010000023.1 GCA_025450095.1 Bacteroidia bacterium
GGGAGATGCTGCAATCAAAAAGCATTATATCGATATCTGTAATATCGTGGAAGGTGGAGATGTTAGTGCTGAAGTTTTGGCTACTGATCTGGATGGAATGATTTCAGAAGGAGAAGAGCTCGCTGCTTTGCATCCGCAGATTGTCGTAAAAATTCCCATGATCAAAGATGGTGTGAAAGCATTGAAATATTTTTCTGAAAAAGGAGTACGTACAAATTGTACACTGGTGTTTTCTGCAGGTCAGGCTTTGCTCGCAGCAAAAGCAGGTGCTTCTTATGTTTCGCCTTTCATCGGCAGGCTTGATGATATCAGCTACGATGGAGTAGAACTGATCGCACAGATCGTTCATATTTACAGGAATTATGGTTACGAAACACAGGTGCTTGCCGCGAGTATACGTCATTCATTGCACATCATCCGTTGTGCAGAGGCTGGTGCCGATGTGGCAACCTGTCCGTTAAGCGCAATTACCGATCTTTTGAAACATCCTTTAACGGATATTGGTCTTGCAAAATTCCTGGCTGACGCCGGAAAAAAATAAGTCATCCCGGGAAGGATTTGAAGCTCCTGGTTTCGATCCCGTGATCAGGGTTGTAGAATTAATTTTACAGGTATCTGTACATTAATTGCATCTTAACAGTTTTTTAATCAACCCGCGTGTGGTCGTTTCTTATTTTTGATATATTCGTAAAAATCTTAAACTCTTCAATATGAAAACATCAATTTTACATGCATTTTTAGTTACTGTTTTTTCTTTTGTTGCACTTTCATTTAGTGTAAAAGCTCAACCCACACCGGTAGTCTGCATGCCATTCAGCATGGATGCTCTTGACATCAGTGGGAACAATCATCACGGATTTGTTACCGGAGCAACGCTTACTACTGACCGGTTTGGAAATCCGAATTCCGCATTTGATTTTGATGGAGTGGATGATCAGATTGAAATATCCGGTCCCCTCAGCTCCTATCTTCCAGGCGATGATGTAACAATTATTTTCTGGGCACGTGCAAATGCTGTGATGCATAACTCACCTTTCCTCCTGATTCCTGATGATCTCAGCGACAGGCTGAATATTTCTATACATTATGATCATAACGGAACTCCATTTACCTTCTGGGATTATGGTGACATATTTGCCGCAGGACGCCTGGATGGTGCCACACCTTTTCAAAATACCTGGGATCATTACGCTTTCATAGTAAACTCGGCAGCGGATTCAATGATGGTTTATAAAAACGGTGTATTGCTTTTGTCTCAGCAGGGCACTTCACCAATAGTTGACAAGACCCGCTCTTTGTATATCGGTGGTGGAATGGCTGGCGCCGCAACTTTGTATTTTGAAGGAGAAATTGATGACGTACAGATTTTTGATATAGCATTGTCAGAAACAGAAGTCAGCGACAATTATATAAATTCTAATTCCTGCGTTAGTTCTGTTCAGAATTTAATGAGTGGTAAAATATTTTATGATCCCAATACAAATGGAATCCAGGATGCAGGAGAAGTGGGATTATCAAGTACAGCAATCACTGAAATCAACAGCGGTAGGACTTGCTTCAGCTTTTCCGATGGATCGTTTATAATGGGAATTGATTCAACAGGATCATATGAAATTTCTCCAGTTCTCAGCCTTCCATATTATGCTGCTGTTCCGCTCACGCATACCGCTTCCTTTGCAACGCTTGGAGAAGTGGATTCTTTAAATGATTTCCCGTTACAACCACTCGGACAGTTCAACGATCTCAAGATATTTATGACTGCAATGGGACCTATTCGCCCGGGCTTCATCAGTACTTATAAACTGCATTATGAAAATGTTGGTACCACAACGATTGGTGGTGATGTTATTTTCTTCCCCGATTCACTGGTAACATATGACGATGCAACAGTAACACCAGCGAGTGTTACAACAGATTCCATTGTTTGGAACATCAGCCCACTGCTGCCGTTTGAATCAGGTGACATCTTTGTGGATGTTATTCTGCAGATCGGAACTCCCAGTGGCACCATGATCAATTCATCTGCCCGGATTGAACCTGTTGCTGGTGATGCCGAACCAATCAACAATTATTCATACTGGGAAGTATTCTCTACCGGATCATATGACCCGAATGATATTACTGTTAACAGGTCAGCAATTGATATTAGTGAGGCAGGAAATCCACCATACCTCGAGTACCTGATCCGTTTCCAGAATACCGGAACTGATACGGCGTTTACTGTGAGAATTGAAAATACACTTCCGGTGGAACTAAACAGCAGCACCTTTGAATATATCGATGGTTCGAACGATTGCCAGATCAGTTATAACCCGGCAACACGCACGTTAAACTTTATTCATAACAATATTTTATTGCCCGATTCAAATGTCAACGAAGCTGCAAGTCATGGTTACGTTTGGTACCGGATTAAACCGGTATCAGGCCTTTCCCTGGGTGCACAAATACCGAATACTGCTGGAATCTATTTTGATTTCAATACTGTAGTCACAACCAATACTGCAATTACCGAAATCGTTAATCCGGTTGGTTTGACTGAAATCAGCAGCAATAATGATTTCATAAGCTACCCTAATCCTGCAACTGGTACTGTGATGCTTACATTCAACAAACCGTTATCAACAACCTGCAATATTGAAATACTTGATGCAAGAGGAAACCAGGTAAAGAGTATGAAAGTAGGAACGTTAAATAACCGGATTTCACTTGATATGGAAAAACTGTCATCCGGAGCTTATTTTATTAGAGTCCAGTCACAGGATGCTGTTTACACAGGAAAAATAATCAAGAACTAATTTAAGTTCTTTCATAAATACTGCCGGTAAGAGGAAAATAAAAAAATCCTTTTACCGGCAGTTTTCATTTTAGAGGTTCCGTCTCCACGCTGTGAAATGAAATTTTATACCCGCCTTCATCCTCCTGCACGGTAAATGTTTCAATGGTGGTTGCGCGTTTATGAATCACTTTGTATTTTAAAACCACACTGCGTGGTTGTCCGAATTCCGCAACATCCGTTGCAGAAATAAACTCAACTGTTTTTACAGGCCCCAGGGTATCGCGCAACCGCATCAGCTTTTGCGTCTTCACTTCCACCGATTCGCTGGCGTTAAATTCTGCGGTGTACAATGATTCAATTTTATCCCATGCGCCGTTATCGATATATTCTAAAAGCTGCTTCACAACTTCTTTTGCTTTTTCGGCATCCAATGGTTTTTCAGCACATGCTGTTAATAGGGTCAGCAGAAATACTGCAATAGTTTTTTTCATTTGAATTCGTGTTTCCGGGTAAAAATAGAAAACTCTCCGGAACCTGTAAATCCGGATACGACTTTCCAGTTGATTAATCAGTCCTGCAGGCTTCACTTTTTTTCTAAATTTGCAATCCTTAATTTTTATTCCATGTATCGTACGCACACCTGTGGTGAACTAAAACTTCCTGATGTCAATAAAACAGCAACCCTTTGTGGCTGGGTTCAGAAATCCCGCGACCTGGGTGGCCTTACTTTTATTGACTTACGTGATCGTTATGGTGTTACCCAGCTGATTTTCAATATGGAAACAAATCCTGGTCTGTGCCTGGAAGCACGGAAGCTGGGTCGGGAATATGTCTTGAAGGTCACTGGAACTGTGCGTGAGCGGAGCAATAAAAATCCAAAAATGCCAACCGGTGATGTCGAAATCGTGGTAACAGAATTCACCGTACTCAACAGCTCTCAAACTCCCCCGTTTACTATCGAGGATGAAACCGATGGTGGCGATGATCTTCGAATGAAATACAGGTACCTGGATTTACGAAGAGGCCCGGTAATGAACTCCATTATGTTGCGTCACCAGATGGCACAGCATACCCGCAAATATCTCGACAGCCAGGGATTCATCGAAATTGAAACGCCGGTGCTGATCAAATCAACACCCGAGGGCGCACGCGACTTTATTGTCCCAAGCCGGATGAACCCGGGTGAATTTTATGCTTTGCCGCAATCACCGCAGACTTTCAAACAACTACTGATGGTTTCGGGATTCGATAAATATTTTCAGATCGTGAAATGCTTCCGTGACGAAGACCTGCGTGCTGACCGCCAACCGGAGTTTACACAAATCGACTGCGAGATGAGCTTCGTGGAACAGGAAGATGTGATACAAACCTTTGAAGGATTGACGCGGTACCTGTTTAAGGAAGTAAAGAATGTTGAAATCCCTGAATTGAAACGCATCACATGGGCTGATGCCATGAAGTATTATGGGAACGATAAGCCAGACATGCGATTCGACATGAAGTTGCATGAGCTCAATGCATTGGTGCAACAAAAAGGGTTTAAAGTGTTTGATGATGCGGAGTTGGTCACTGCCATTTGCGTTACTGGTGCTGCTTCCTATACCCGTAAGCAGTTAGATGAGCTGACCGAGTGGGTGAAGCGTCCGCAGATCGGCATGTCGGGACTGATCTATATGCGACATAATGAAGACGGAACTCTGAAATCGTCAGTAGATAAATTTTTCAATGAAGATGCTTTGCGCAAATGGTCTGAACTGCTAGACTCAAAACCCGGCGACCTGGTACTGGTGCTTGCAGGAAAAGAAGCCCGCACACGAAAAGCGATGTCTGAGCTTCGACTCGAAATGGGAGAGCGATTTGGTTTGCGTGATAAAAATAAATTCCATTGCCTTTGGGTGATCGATTTTCCACTTCTTGAAAAAGATGAAGAGAGCGGACGCTGGCATGCCATGCATCACCCTTTTACTTCGGCTTTGCCAGAAGATCTTCCATTGCTGGATTCCAATCCCGGCAAGGTGCGCGCGAATGCATACGATCTCGTAATTAACGGTGTTGAAATTGGTGGCGGATCTATTCGCATCCACGATAAATCCGTTCAGAAAAAAATGTTTTCCATACTTGGGTTTTCAGATGAAGAAGCTCAAAAGCAGTTTGGTTTTTTAATGAATGCATTTGAATTTGGTGCTCCTCCACATGGAGGAATTGCTTTTGGCTTCGATCGCCTTTGTTCCATGTTCGGTGGTTCTGAATCTATCCGCGATTTCATTGCATTCCCAAAAAATAACAGTGGCAGGGATGTGATGATTGATTCGCCATCTACCATTAATGAGGAGCAATTAAAGGAGCTGGGGATTAAGTTGGGGTAAATCCATTTTAGACGTTTAACAGGTGATTTCCAGTTGATTATTTGATCATAAATTTGGTTTATTGCCTGATTTTTCATATCATTGGTTTGATATTTAATTTTTAAAAACCAAAATGATATGAAAACAAAATTGCTCTCACTCGCTTTTTTATTTTGGTTGAATCCATTAAGTGCTCAAATAACGACGATCATTCTTCAACCTGACCCTTGTATTGGAAATGATGCTTCCATCGCAAGTTGTGTTCCCTGTGGTTACAATACTATGAACCTTGGTTCCACAGAAGAATTCACTGCGCTCGCATGGACTAACGGTGGCAATGAATCAGATCTCAGGGGTCTGTTAAATTTTGACATTAGCATGATCCCTCCTGGTGCAGTGATCACAAATGCCAGTCTTTCGCTTTACTGGAATCCTACTGCTCCCAATGGTGGCCATTCTCAATTAAGCGGATCCAATGCGTGCTTTTTGCAACGAATTACTTCTTCGTGGTCGGAGAATACCGTTACGTGGGATACACAGCCTACTACTACTGTCACAAACGAAGTTTCATTACCAGCCAGTACTTCCAATAACCAGGATTATCCAAATATTGATGTAACAGCATTAGTGCAGGATATGGTTGACAACCCTTCACAAAGTTTTGGTTTCATGCTTAAGTTGCAAACTGAACAACATTACCGAACCATGATGTTTGCTTCCAGCGATCATATCAACAGCGCATTACGTCCGAAGCTTGAAATTTCATTTATCGATACGTCAACTACAACATGTCTGACACTGCAACCTGGAAATTCTTCCTGTTCTGATGGACAAGATGCATCAATCGCAAGTTGTGTTCCATGCGGTTATAATACCATGAATTTGGGTTCCTCAGAAGAATTCACAGCCCTTGCCTGGACAAACGGTGGGAATGAATCCAATTTAAGAGGGTTGTTAAATTTTGACCTCTCCATGATCCCTGCCGGTGCTTCACTCACAAGCGCAAGTCTTTCATTATTCTGGAATCCTACAGCACCCAATGGGGGCCATTCTCAATTAACTGCTTCCAATGCATGCTGGTTACAGCGAATTACATCACCATGGTTGGAGAATACCGTAACATGGGATACACAGCCTACTACCACTACTATCAACGAGGTTGCACTGCCAGCCAGTACTTCAAATACCCAGGATTATCCAAACATTGACGTTACTGCTTTAGTGCAGGATATGCTGAACAATCCATCGCAAAGTTTTGGATTCATGCTCAGGCTACAAACAGAACAATATTACTGCACCATGATGTTTGCTTCAAGCGACCATATTGATGCTTCATTACATCCAAGGCTTGACATCTGTTACACAACTCCGACAGGAATTACAGAAAATACAGGATCATCAGAGCAGTTTATAGTTGCACCAAATCCTGTGCATCACACGTTCGAAATTGTGATGAAAGAAAACATGAATAATGCACAATTGGTAATTTTTGATGCAACCGGCAAAATAGTAATGACTCAATTTTTTTCCGGAAATAAATTAATTTTAAATTCCGATGAGTTGAATTCAGGAATGTATTTTCTGAAAGTAACAAATAACAACAAAATATTCACAAAGAAAGTTGTTGTTGAGTAGTTGAAAATTCTTTGTTATAATTTATATTTTCAATAAAACAGACCAGGACGAGTTTCGGGGGATTCAGGTGGTGTAATTACTGTATTTGCATTAGCTCCAAGTCCTGGTATTTTTGTAATCCGGCTTTCCGCATAATTATATAGAATTATTTTTTGACCATGTGTCTGTGCATAAACCTTAGTGAATTCTGCACCGAAATACAATATAATAGCTGAATAATATACCCATACCAGGATTAAAATAACTGATCCTGCGGCACCATAAGCTGTGGTCATTAAAGAACTTGCCAGGTAGGCTCCAATCACATATTTTCCTAACATAAACAAAAGTGCAGTAAAAGTCGCACCTATCAAACAATCCTTAAAATTCACTTTTCCATCAGGAAGTGTTCTGAAAATAACGGTGAATAAACTGGTTATAATTATAAATACAATTATAATATTTACATAATAAAAGATATGCAATGATTCCAATGAAAACATTGCTGCGAGCCTGTTATTCAAGAGATCCATGGTAGAATTTACGATTAATCCAACCAGTAACAAAAAACCAACTGAACCGATCATACTGAAAGACATCAAACGATTTTTGATGAATTTGATAAATCCTTTCTGGGGTTTCGCTTTTATACCCCAAATTAAATTAAGCGATTCCTGGATTTCAGCAAATACGCCGGAAGCTCCAATAAACAGCACAATTAAACCAAATGTAGTTGCGAAAGTAGTGCTGTTTGAAAGCTTAACATTTTTAATAGTTTCCTGGACCTGGAGTGCGGCTTCTTTGCCAATCATTCCCTGAATTTGCCAGAATAGCTCACCATTAACTGCTTCATCACCAAAAATAAATCCACTCAAACTAATAATTATAATTAACAGCGGTGGTAGCGAAAAAATAGTGTAATAAGAAAGCGCGGCACTAAGTTTTATTCCACTGTCATCCAAAAACTGAATAAAAGTCTCCCTGAATAAATGAATACCTTTTCGGAAAATATTAGGTTGTCTCATCTTAATTAATATTTTGATAAATAATTCAGTCTTACTGAAATAATACGATACCCGGCTTACCGATTTCAAAATCCCTGAATCCGAAGTCGGTACTTTTGAATGAATTCACTTTGATTACACCATCTCCAACACCTGGAATTATCGGATAGAATGAAATAGATAGCTGGAAAGTTTCGATAACAAGATTTTCGTTTTTGATTAAAAAACCAAACCCAATCTGTGTATACACTTTGCTATGCCGGAACCCATTTTCAGCATCACCCAGCATTCCTGCCGAAAAATTCAAATAAGGACCAAATCGAAAACCAATAACATTCCATGGTGCGTAGGCCTGCGATTGCAGTGAAAATAATATACGATTTGTTCCTGACAATCCGGAACTGTTAAAACCATCTATCCCAAATCCATCTTTGATGGTTAATGAATCAGGAGCAATCCTGTTGATTCCAATGGTAATCTGGGGTTTTACAAATTGGCGGAACTTCCATTTTCCTATTTGAAGTAACCCGGTAAAATAACTTAATCCCGCAATAATTACACCTTGCTGGGCAACCCCTGATCGTATGAATGTTCCATACTCGTAATTGGTACCAAAATATCCCCAGGAATGATAATTACCAAATGAAATTCTTGCCCCTAAATACATATCACCTGAATTGTGCCGCTCCCGGTATCCTCCTGTCAGGCTGTAAACTTTTCCTACAGGTACATCTTCGGTTACCCCAAAACCAAAAATGTATTTGTCCCGCACATATTTCCTGGTGGAAATTCCGATGCTGGCCATATAAAAGTGTTCATTGTTAAAAATATGCAATGTATCAACGGACTCAATTGGCTTAAGCTGATAGTCGATTTGGGAATACCGGAGCGTATAAATAAAATTAGTAGCACGTTTATATTCCGTATTCCCTTTAAATATTTGAATGGAATGTCCACCCCAGTAATCCTGTGTCACATATTTATATCCTGATTCAGTATTCAGTGTATCACTCACAATAATAGAATTATCAAACTGAGAATTCCTTAAACTGATTCCACCGGCCCATTGCGCAAAAGGTGAAAAAAATGGTCTGTCAACAGCAATGCCCATGTTAAAGTTTCCGTATTCATCAGATCCGTATTGAAATGTTGTGTTCACATATGAATTTCGAATATTTGGAACATAATATTTTGTTGCGAAAGCGTCCTTGCCTGTAGTATGATTCCAGTAGTATGCATTACTGAATTCATGCCCGAAACCAAGAATGTTTTTGTCATTTAGCTGGAGCTTCATTGACGACGCAGAAAATGCGCCTTTGGGGATCAGGCTCCATTGATCGAGTTCCCTTATAAAAATGTCCACTGAATCCGGACTACCGGGTGATTTAATAACATAAAACATGACGTCACGAACATATTTCTGACTTCTCACCAATCGCTCCGATTCCTTGACAAGTAATGAATCGAAAACCTGGTTTTCCCGTATCAGTAAAAGATTGCGGATGGTAACCCGTTGCGACTTAACATGCAGTTTGTTTCCACTTCTTGATAGAAAATTCTGATCCGACCGAATGGTATCTGAAACTATGTATCCAAATGGATCCAGCGTTTCAATTGCAATGTACCTGATAATTTTCCCTTCAAATGCACTGTATGGTTTTTGTTTCAGTTTTTTATATTGACGTTTTTTCTTAGGTTTCTCTCCTGACCCGGAAGTATCAGCCTTAAATACCAGCCGGTAAAGAAACTTTGTGAATTTACTTTTGTCGGAAAATGTTTCAAGATCCTTGTAAATCAATGTTGAATCACCTCTTGTTTGCTGTTCCTGACATTTGGCTGGTTTTGGAAAAATAATCAGGCTGGCAAATATTGTTAAATATAAAATCCTGGGTAACATTTTCAACCTGATAATTCCTCGATGAATTGGAGAATAAGTTGATTAAATTCTTCGGGTTGTTCAAGATTTGAAAGATGTCCGGCCCGTTTTAATACATGCATTTTAGCATTTTCAATATTTTTGAAAATCAATTCCGATTGACCCAGAGGAGTTACGGTATCATATTCACCACAGATTACCAGGGTTGGAATGGATATTTTATCCAAATGCGAACACATTTCCGGTCTGTTAGCCAGTGCTCCTAATGTTCCTGTAATGGAAACAGATGATGTGGCCAAAATAACTTTTCTTACTCTGTCAACTACATCCTGTTTATGATCGAGTGATTCCTTGCAAAACATCTTATTCAGAAACTCCTCGGCAAATTCAGTTTTCTTACCGGCAATAATTTTAGTTAACATTTTATTCCTCGAATCCTTAATTTCAGGAGAATCAGCAATACATTGTGTGTCACATAATATTAATGCTGCAAATCGATCAGGACAAAGCACTGCAGCGTTTATTAAGATATTACCTCCCATAGACAATCCACACACAATTGCTTTTTCAATTTCAAGGGCATCCATAAAATTTATCAGATCATCGGCATACAAACCAATGCTGGGCATTTCGACCCCAGCCTCTGATTTACCATATCCCCTTATATCATATGCGATTGTTCTTTTTGATCTACTCAAAACCTGCATTTGAGGTAGCCACATTTGTTTATCAATTGGAAAACCATGGACAAAAATAATAGGAAGATCACCTATTCCTTTGTCATCATACCGAATCAATGTATCGTTAATGTAAATCGGCAAATCACTTCCGGTTATATGCGTTGTTATCATTGAGATTGTTTTATTTATATTAAATTAATACTGATTTGTTCTATTTTTTTATTTCCTGCTTTTCCTGTTGCTCTTCTTCCTTCTTTTTCTTCGCATCAGCTTTTTTCTTTTCAGCTTCCTTCGCTTTTTTATTATAATATCCCTTCAGCAAAAAATTGCTTTTTGCAGCTTCCATATTTTCATCCAATCCTTTTGTACTGCTTTCCAGGTTTTCCATTGTTTTCTTAAAATCATCAGCCATGGTGGAGTCCCGAATCAATTTCCCTATTGTTCCTTTCCCGCTGTTAACATTCGTCATGATCTCAGCCAGCTGAAAAGTGATAATCTCAGCGTTGCCGGCAGTTATTTCCAGGCTCTGCATGATGGCATCTGTTTCAACCGGTTCTGATGACAGCAACAGCTCCCCGTCTTTCGCCATTTTAGAGTCAGTTCCGCCCTGTGTGATAACAACTAATCTGTCACCAATTAATCCTTCAGAGCCAATTCCCACTTCACTGTCAGTTTTGATAAACTGATTGACTTCTTTCCTGATTAACATTGATATTTTTACAGTTGAATCATTTAGTATACTGATCTTATCAACCGTTCCTACATTGATTCCTGAAAATCTTACATTATTTCCAACCTGCAGTCCACTTACATTTGAAAATGTAGAATTCAGAGTGAAAACCGGGTTAAACATGTTCTTTTGCCTTCCAATTATAAAAACAGCCAGCACAAAAAGTGCTATTCCTACAGCAACAAACAGCCCCAGCCTGATTTTAAACTTTTGTGAATACGTATCCATTGTTATTTTTTTAATCGGTTCAAATGTTATTACTATCTAACTTTAATTTTTGATATTCAAAATTTGTATTTAAAGCACTTTTTTAATTGAAGAACGACTCAATCAGGGGATCGCCTGATTCTTCAAAATCTTTAAGTGATCCCTCTTTGTAAATCACTCCTTCATCCAGCATAATCATCCTGTTTGCAACGTGCCGGGCGCACTTTATATCGTGTGTGATAATCATGGAAGCTGTTTTATACTTTTTCTGCACATCAAGAATGAGCATACTTATCTCATCTGAAGTAACAGGATCAAGACCAGTTGTTGGTTCGTCATACAGGATAATCAATGGATCAACAATTATAGTACGGGCAAGGCTTATTCTTTTCCGCATTCCACCGGATAGTTCCGACGGCATTTTGTTTAATGCGTCAGCTAAGCCAACATTCTCAAGTACTTCTTCAACCTTCGCCTTAATTTCATTTTCCTTAAGCTCTTTCCTGATCCGTCGTAAAGGAAACTCCAGGTTTTGTTTAACAGTCATGGAATCATACAATGCGCCTCCCTGGAAAAGAAATCCTATTTTCAATCTTAATTTATCCAATTCCTTTTTACTCAGATCCAGGACTTTTTTATCAAATACATCAATACTTCCACTATCCGTGCTTAACAACCGGACAATACACTTAATGAGGACCGATTTTCCTGTTCCCGATTTACCCAGTACTACCAGGTTTTCTTCCTTGAATACTTTCAGTGATACGGATTTTAATACCTCCTTTTCTCCAAAAGCCTTCTTCAGGTTTTGAATATCAATTACAGGTGTGTTTGTCGCTGGCTTTTCCACATCGATTCCTTCAGATTTGTCCTTTGCACCACTATTCATGACATTAACATATCAGTAATTTGAACTGCAATAACATCTACAACTATAACAAGTAATGAAGCCATCACAACGGCCGAATTCGCTGCAACACCAACGCTTTCAGTGCCCCTGCCGGCATTATAACCTTTATAGCATCCGACAAGACCTATTACAGCACCGAAGAAAAATGTTTTTATTACGGCCGGAATAAAATCCATAAACTCCACCACTTTAAAGGCCTGCGAGAAGAACAAAACAAATGCAACATCACCTTTAATATTTGCGCCGGCCCAACTTCCCAGTATTCCAAGTGCATCGGCATACAGCACCAAAATTGGGATCATGATAGTTGCTGCCAAAACTCTTGTTACAACTAAAAATCGTATGGGATTGATGGATGAAACTTCCATGGCATCAATTTGTTCTGTTACCTTCATGGATCCCAGTTCAGCTCCCATACCAGAACCTATTTTACCAGCGCAAATAAGGGCCGTTATAACCGGACCCATTTCCCTGATAAGAGATATGGCAACCATCCCTGGCAACATCGTTACTGCTCCGAAATCGAGCAAAACCGGTCGTGATTGTATAGTGAGCACCAATCCCATAATAAATCCGGTAACCGATACAAGTGGTAATGACTTATACCCAATTTGGAAACACTGCCTTAAAAACTCCTTGAATTCAAAACTGCGTGAGAATGTTTCTTTAAAAATGCTTACAATAAATAAAAATACATCTGCAATTTCAGTTAAGAAATTACTTGCTGCTTTTGTTTTTACTAATGTTTGTTCACTCAGCTTAACCGTTTGTGCAGTTGCATATCCCTTTGCTATATTTACAGGATGTATTTTTTTCATATTATATCACTTTTATGAGATAATAACTCATTCATTGAAATCAGGTTTTTAAATCTCGTTACTGAAATATGGAAATTTCAGTTTACTCTTATTCCGGAACCGGTATATCAACGATATGAAAATATATAACCAGCCTGTTTTATTTGTAGGTTCACCAGGGTCACCAAAGAATTCCATTTAATGTAATGCCTGGCTATAATAAATAATATGAAAATCATTAATGGAAAATTCTCAATGCAATAAATACACAAATTCCTATGGCAGCGAATGACAACATAAAAGCCGCCACATAGTAACTAACTCCAAATTGTTTTACCAGAACACGAACCGGAAAATCCATGATGCGGTAAATTTCACCTGAATTTCTACCCCTGGTATTTTTAGTAGTCGCATTGTTAAATGAATCAATTGCAATTCCAATTTCCTCATTTGTGGAAAGCATGATTACGGCTGTTGCAGGGTTAATTTTTTTTATCAATTTCAATATATCATTATCACCTCCATTGACATTATATTTGAGTACAACAATGTTAGTATTGTTATCAACTTTTTGCAAGACACTTGCTTCATTGAAAAATGTTGATATTGCCATACGGCTTCCGAATCTGTTTACCAGGTAACGCCTTAAACTTTTTAAGGCCTGGTGATCTTTATCTACTATGAATAAATTAATGTTTTTTGTGATCATGTTTATGTTTTCGGTTCTTATCTTAAATTTAATTCAAAATTATGCATATTGTGAGGCCTGACCATTACACATTTAAACTTAAAAGTTACATGATTCACACTTTTTACTAATCGATAATCCAATAAAAAACAAATCAAAGTCATGTTTTGCTTCTTTCAAATCAAGGGAACCTCTAAAAATCGCATAACGCAGTATAAGAAGATTTTTAGAGGTTCCCTTTGTACTTACCGGGATTGATTGTTTTCTGAACGCCTAACTTTAAACTTCTTCCTGGGCTTCTCGTCATCAAACTCATTCATTTTTCGGTATGATTCAATAAGCTCATCCGGAAAATTACCATTGTAGGATATTTTATAAAATGAAAAACCATTATACGGAACAGTATTTTCACCTGGGTCAAAGTGTACCTTACTACTCACCCCCCTTTCCTCAAAAAATGAAAGAAACGATGATTTTCTTTTTTCACCAAGGGCCAGTAGTCTTGAATCAATGAATTCAGAATCCAGTAGCAATTCACACTTTTCAAGTATGGTGAAAATGGTAGAATCCTGAACCTTGTCATTCAAATATTGCACAAACAAACCATCCTTAACAGACATATTTTCAATCAACGTGGAATCCTCCTCATTAAACGGATTCCCATTTCTATCTTTAGCCTGAAGACTGTAACGTTTTTTCGCTTCATAATACAACGTGTATTCTTTTTCTTTCAATATGTAGTTTTGGGGTATGACGGTGATGAAGGCCTCTGGATTTTCGTCAAGAAATTTTGCCATTTTTTTTATGAATTTAACTTTATGTTGATTCACTGACCCATGACGTGTTTCCCAGGTCAAAGCAAGTGAATTTTCAATTTCCCTTTCAACATGTTTAACCTGACCGATATAATTTGAGTTCACAGGTTTGACAAAAATATTTTCAAGTAAGTCATATATGATATCCTTTACTTTAAAATTTGGATCCTTCAAATTTCCTGATATTGGGATATCATAATCCACTACATTACCCCGCTCTCTCACCAGGGAAACTATTGGTCGCATGGGAAGCCACTTTAATTCCTTGTTGATGACCCTGTTTGCAATACGAGGATCGATAATAACAAGGTGATTACTACTTTTAATGATAGTGTTTCTGACTACCCATGTTCCATCCACTTCTATGGTACCCCGATCTAACGGAAATGAAGTTTGTGAAATCAAATAAGGATTAAACATGGTAGCTGGTAATCCGCCAATATGATATTCCAGATCAAAATCACTGCTATCATCCGGATTTATGCTAACTTCAATTTTTACTTTTCCATAAGGAAAAATTCCTGAAATCAATGAGAGTTTAATCAAATCCCTGTTTCTATCAATCGAATCTGATATAATTGTGAATGGATTTAATTCAGCTGAAAATTTCTCGCTTATTGAATAATCATTATATTTAAGATTACCATTGTAAATTGCCAGTCGATTAATCAAATACTGACCTTGCAAAAAATTCTGAGTTAGCAATTTAATGTAATCAGCAATTTCAAGGACAAGGTTAAACTGGCCCAATCTGGCTGTTTCAATATTCTCCCCTTTCCTTCCAAACATTGTTTGGAGATTATCCAATGAATCATAAAGTTCATATTTAAAATAGGGCCGGTTAATAGAAATTGAGTCGAACGAATAAATTAATTTCTCAGGACTTAGTTCGTGGATCGCCAAAATCACATTATCAAATGAAATATAATCATCATGCGGATTTTTGCCGAAATGAAAATCATCGATTCTAAAAACACCGGAAGTGGTTATGTTGGTGACCAGGTTAAGATTTCCATCGGCTTTAATATCTGCATTCAGCAAAGCTGAAAAACTACCAAAGTTGGTTAAATCCCGGAGATATTGCTCCACAATATTCAAGTCAAAATCATTTATTTTTACTGCCAGCCGATAATCCTTATTATCAAGATTAATGGTGAAATCACCTTCCATTTCTCCCTTTCCATCCCCCTGGGAAAAAGAATATTCTGAACAGATGGTATCAACATCCCATCGTTTTCCGGAACTTTTAAGGTTCACATGTTTGATAAAGAAATTAACCGGGATCACCTGGTCAGTATAATAAAACTCCCCTTCCTTAATTTCAATATTCAATATATTCAAATGAACCGGATCACGAACTTTTTTGGTGGTATCTATCCCTGAGAATTTTGCTATAAGATCATTAATATTTAAGTATGTTTTATTCTGTATAATTGCACCCCTGGGTTGGATTAAGGAAAGTTTACTCAATTCATAATTGCCGGAAAAAAGCTTCAGCATGGCAATATTTGCCTGAAGTCCTTTAATCGATAAAAAAATGCTATCACTTTCCAACTCATGAATCCTCACATCATTAAAATAAATATACCCCGTAAACGGGTTTACATAGGCCCAATCCAAAGTAATTTTCCTTCCTAAAATCCTGCTGTCATACTTCTCAATTAAATACTTTGTAATTGGAGAAATAAATGCAACAAAAATTAATGCTGTAGAAATTATAGATAACCCTATAATCAATAACACTTTTCTATTTTTCAACATATACTAAGCTAATTTCCTGAATCATGTATTAATTTTACTGTCATAAAATCTACCTGGTCATACTGATGCCGGTATCCAAATAATAAAATAAATATGCGTAGATATCAAAACTCACATTCAAATATCAAAGAGAGTTATTCAAAATAAATTCTCCATTACACAATTCATATTACTTTTTATATAATTCACACATCCACATTACTATTATGAAATTCATGAATCATTATACATAATGAAAATGACTAAATCATTAAACATATCCTGGCTAATGATACAGTCGAACGAACGCCAGAAAAAATGTCTTAATTATAATCTGAACAATGAAAGTGTATTTTACATTTCATGAGTGCATTCCAGTGAGCACCCGGAATTTGTCTGAATTTAAATTGAAGCAAAATTCCGGAACCACTTAGCCCTTAAGCACAGAACCGTAAATACATTGTAAAGGATGTTATGCTAAATAAAACTTTATATTTTATTTCACATCCATTACTTTGATTATTAAGAATTTAAAGCTTTAAATCTCAATTAGCCGGCTAAACCAACCAGGGCCTGTAAATTCCCTAAATTCAAGGAAAAAAAATTATTCGCTTTTAATTACTTATTTTTGAATTAAATGATACTCTAACAACACTTTACGGCGTTTTCCATAGTTCAATTCAACCCATCCAGATATCTAATACGGCTATATTTGAAACTCTATATAAAATACATGGTCAGCATCCGATGCAAAATGATTGTGAAGGAAGAACTGAAAAAACTAGGGTTAAATTATGTTCATGTCGATTTAGGAGAGGTGGAGATCATGGAAGATATAACTTCAGAACAAAGAGAACAGTTAAAGGCAGCTATTCTTAA
>JANWID010000024.1 GCA_025450095.1 Bacteroidia bacterium
AAGGACAATACCGCAACGACCAGGTATACACGTTGCAGGCAGAGTATCGTTGGAATTTTTATAAACGTTGGGGCTTGGTTGCCTTTGCAGGCCTTGCCAGTGCTGTTGAAAAACTTGCCGACATCCCCGATAATGATATCCTGCCTGGCGTTGGGGCGGGACTGCGTTTCAAAATGCTGCCCTCCGAAAAAATTAATATCGGTATTGATGGTGGCGTGGGTAAAGGTGATTACAGTATTACTTTTCGTATAGGCGAGTCGTTTGGAAGATGAAAAACAGTTGGCAGTAGGCAGTATGCAGTAGGCGGTTGCTAATGTGATCAATGGAATCAGATGTTATCTTAAAGTGAAAACGCAAGGCTTTCTGTAGAGACGCCATGCATGGCGTCTCTACAATCAGTCTAACGGTTGGAAGGTGAAAAAAAGTCATAAAGTCAGTAGTCATAAGTTATTGATGGGTTGTTCAAATATAGATTCGTCAATGCAATGAGCATATTTTTTTCGGAAGCGAAACTGAATTGTTTTATCGCAGCTGCAGTCCCGCCTGCCTGCTGCAGGCAGGCTTTCCGTTCGCAGGAGCTCACTGCAATCGGGGCTATGGTAGCAACGCCTGTTTCATGTGGCATCATTGATTCAGGAGATTTTCTTTAAGCAGAAGTTACTATTTGCAAAATGATTTCTAAACTTTAATTTTGACACATCGTGATAAAACAAATGAAAATCCGAATTGTGATGCGAAAATGACAATTGACCCTATGACTCTATGACCCTATGACCTTATGACTATTTCTCATGATAACCGAAAATGTTGCGACCAGCTATCACAAAACTAATTAGCGGACTGTTAAACATCCTGACTTGTGCAGCAGTGTTGATTGTTATTTTATTTAACCAGGATTTTTTTGGTAAAGGCGACAGTTATGCTTTTTTCTTCTGGACAATTCCACTTGCAGTTGGACTTTCCATCAGCGGACAAACAATTCTCCAGCTTTTCAAAACAAAAGTATTTCTGTTACGAATATTTCTTATTCTGCTGGTTGCCGGATTAATTTCATTCGGTTGGGTTTATTTTATTTATATGATTTTGGGCCCCTGGTTTAATACGTTTAGTTTTCCGGTACTTTATATTTGGATTGCCGGAAATGCAATTCAACTTTTATTCCTGGAATGGCGCTTATCCAAACCAACAGAACATCAAAAGCCTTCAAAACTATTTTTACGACTTCTTCTTTTTCCGATAACTCTAATTTTGACTGTTGTATTAATTTTCTCGTTTTCATATTTAAAGGACTACCTGGCACGACCTGATAAAGAAATTTATTTGATACCAGGCAACTTCGAAGGAAAATTCAGAGTAATTTATGGAGAAAGTTGTGGCGATCAACCTGTATATGAAAATGGGAGAAGAGTTATGAAAATCCCTGACAACGGTATTCTCATTATACAACCGAAATTTCAGACCGGATGGGTAAACAACGAATATTTTCTCATTGACAAAAATGGTAAACGAACAAAACTCAATGAATTATTTGATTACAACGAGCGGATAACAAAATCACCGGGAATTTTGATGGGCGGTTCGGGAAGTATAGGCGGCGCGATGCCCGATGGAAGCTCTTCCACTGAATCGCCATTGGCAATTCATTACACGGACTTTACAATTTATAACAAGGACACTCTTTCAATTGAAGAAAGGGAATTTACTTTGAGGGAAAGAAAATTTGACTCACTGACAATGGTGTTAGTGGACAAGTGCCGACAGACTAAGCAATAAATATTGGTCCAGTTATTTGTTTTTCATCAGTGACATAAAGTATTGTCGCATCCTGCGTGCAATGATGATTTTTGTACCATCACACATCGTAGCATACTTTGCATCACCTATCGGAGCAATAACTTTGCTGAGATTAATAATATGTGAACGATGTACACGCATAAACTGATTGGTGTCGAGCTGTTCCTCAACAACTTTGATATTATAAGAAATTACATAATTCCTGTTTGCCGTCAGGTGGATTCGTGTGTAAGCACCATCCGCTTCAACCCGGATGATATCCGCTATTTTTATCAACACCGAGCGCTGATGAAACGGAATCTTTAATGTTAAATTTTCCTGAAGCTTATCGCTTAAAAAAGTTTCGCTTCCATTCGGTCCTTCATTTAAAAGTGTATTTACTTTTTGAACTGCATCAATCAGTTCCTGGGTATCAACAGGCTTAAGTAAATATTCAGTAACCGAATATTTGAACGCCCGCACAGCATATTCACTGTGAGCCGTAACAAATATGACATGAAATGTATAGGGTTTTACTTTTTCAAGCAGATCAAAACCGGTTTCACCTGTCATTTCGATATCCAGGAAGATCAGATCTGGCTGCAACGTATTGATCAGTTGCATGGCTACATCTACTTCTTCTGCCGAACCTACAACAGTGACATCAGGACAATGATTATTAATCAATATCCTTAGGATTTCAATCCCTTTTGATTCATCATCTATTATTATTGCTTTAATCATACCATAGTTTTCTTAAACGGTATTTCAATTGTAACACATGTGCCAATGGGGTTCCCCTGTTCATCTTTCAAATCGATGGTATAATTTCTAAGTTTCCCTTTAAACAATATACTTAGTGCTTCGATTCGTTCATTAACAATAGTCGTTCCCATTGATTTGTGTTCTGCGTCGGCTGGTTTCAGTTTTGCTGCTTCTGCCCTGCCAATACCATTATCTGTGATGGTACATATCAAAACCGAATCCGATGATGTGAAATCAACTTCCACCTTTGCTTCTCCTTTTTTGTACCTGATCCCGTGTTTTATAGAATTTTCTACGAACGGCTGAATCAGCATGCCGGGAATATCAATTTCTTCAGGGTTTAATTTCTCACCTACGGTTATAGAATACTTGAATTTATTTTCAAACCGCAGCTCTTCAAGCTCCATATAAAGTTTTAACATTTCGATCTCTTCATTTAATGTAATATATTCTGTCCGGGACTGGTCAAGGATAAGCCGGATAAGTTTTGAGAATTTGGAAATGTAGAATTGAGCGGATTCGGGATCCTTTTTAGCTATGTAATACTTTATGGAATTCAAAACGTTAAAAGTAAAATGAGGATTCATTTGTGAGCGAAGTGCATTCAGGTTTAGCTCTGAGAATTTTTTATTTAGTGCATTTCTTTCATCCGATTTATTTTGAATGGTCTTAATTCTGGCATTTGCAACTCCAATGATGATCATCATCATGCATAATGCAGCTAAAATCCTGAAAAAATCGGTTTTATAAAATGATGGCGCTATTGAAAAATACAGCTCTACGGGAGCGTTTGAATCATTTTCATATGAGGCCAGTAACTGAAATATATAGTATCCGCTATTAAGACCTGAAAAACGGACATCCCTGTTCAGGGTAGTACGCCAGGTAGTGTCCAGTCCAAGAAGACGATATCTATAAATAATATTTTTAGAATTCCGGAATGAAAGGCCCGTAAATGAAATATCAACGTTATTTTGTTTATGATTTAATGAATAAGTAGGGGCAAGGGTTGTATCGTGATCATTAATCCTTACGGTTGTTATATACAAGGGGAGTGGAATTATTTTATTGGATACCTGTTCTTTATTAATGAAATTTAGTCCTTCATTGGTAGCTGCAAAAACCCCTGCTTCATTTATTGCCAGGCCATTAATTTCATCAGAAACAAGTCCATTATTTATTCTATAACGATCGATAGTGTAGGTAAATGGGAAGTAATCAGTGATGGTTATCCGGCTGATTCCTTTATTGGTACCTGCCCATATGATACTATCTTCTACAGCAATACAATTTATATTATCACTGGTGAGACCATCACTGGTGACAATATTTTTAATGTTTCTGTCGCTGTAAATGAATATACCATTACTCCGTGTGCCGATTGCGATAAAATTATTTTTCAATTCATTCAGCGCTGTAATTCGGGAGCCCAGGAGCCCGGCCGTTGTGTCAACCGGAACAAATTTAGAATTCTTTAAAAGATACAGAACGTTCCAGGATCCTGAAAATAAACGGCCTTGAGAATCTTCCAATAGTGCATTCGACTTTAATTTATTTTCATTTAAAAAGTGTTGAGATTTCTTTCTGGAATTAAAACTGAAAACGTATTCACTCGTACTTCCTAAAATATTTCCATTGGAATGAGGTACTAACATAGAAAGTGAAGGAAGAACAAATAGCCTGTTGTTCATCCATTCAGCGGTGTAAATTTCACCGGAATTAATTCCAAATTTGATGATTCCGCCAAGCATTATTTCCCTGGCCGACTTGTTATAATAAATGGAATTAATATATTCAATTGAAGAATTGAAATGTTTTTTCAGATCAATATTGTCAATGGATTGCCTGGTGAGGTTATACTTAATCAAAATTCCATTTGACGTAGTAAAATATAATTCGGATCCGGATCCGTTTGAAATAGCAGTTATTTTTTCATGTAAAAGCTTGCCGCTGATCTCAAAACTGGAGCTGTTTTTGGATGCAAGATAAAATAATCCATTTTCCAGGGTGCTTAGCCATGTCCCACCTTCAAAATCATTGTAAATATGTGAAACGGAGAGATCCCTGAGATAATGGGAAGTCACATTCAAAGATGAATCGCTTACATATACGCCGTCATGGTAGGTACCAATCCATATACTGTTATTCTCGTCTTCAAAAACATTCAGTATGGGGGATTTCATTTTTTTAACTTCATAAGCGCCTGAAGGACGGATGCGAATCAGAAATCGTTCACAGTAAAAAACAAGGTCATTATTCCGGAGTTTAGATGTAGCAAAGTGATGATAGGATATAGGTTCATTGATCACAATACTGAATGTATCACGTAAGGTCTCGACCTGTAATTTGGTGACGGAATTATCTTGTCCTTTCTGATAATATGTTGTTACCGAAGAATCACGGGTTGCGTTAATCGTAAATAAACTGTTTGGGTCATGATTTTCATTTATTATCAACTTTCCAGCAGCTGTAATTGTGTAATAAGCACCTTCAATGCTATTCAGGTGAATATTATCCGACTGGTCAGCGTACAGCGATGTTATAATTGTATTGCTCAGGTTAGAACGAATAATGTTATTGAATTTGTAGGGGTAAATTTTCCCGTCTTTGAAATAACTTAATAAACAGTTGTAGGATATAAACCATATTCTGTCCTGCTGGTCTTTGTATAGTTTAATAACGGAATTGTCGGGTAACGAATCTTTATTATCGTATGTCCGGAACGTATAGCCATCATACCGGACAGCCCCTCGGTCTGTTGAAAACCACAGGTTATTTTGAGGATCCGAAGTGATCTGGTAAACTTCGGAGCTGGGCAGCCCATCACGGGGTGTAAAGTGTTTAAAATCGGGCACCCATTGCTGGGCGCTTGAGGTGAAACAAAGGAAGAAGAAGATATATTTGAGTAAAAACCTGGAATCAATATCTTTAATCAACTGCATTCCCACATTGTGATTTTCACGCAATTTAAAATAAAGATTTGAATATAAACAAATCCCGGTTTGTGAATTGACCGGGATTTGTTTGAAAAATCGCAAAAATTACCGTTAAGGAAGTAAAAGTTTGAACAAATTAATTGTTTTAAAAGTTGCCTACTCTGAACGCTTTTCGGCTTCCGCGAGTTATTCCATAACCAAACCTATAAACAAAATATTCTCATTCAACCAAAAATTTGACAAGCGGTATTGCTTTTTGATGAACGGTTAAATATCGGGCTATAAAACAGGGAAACATACGTACACACCGTCATAGCCCCTGTTCACCTACAAATAGAGGCTTTCTGCCCCCTGACAAGGCCGTTCATCAAACAATTTTACCGTTTGCCAAAAACCCAGGGGGTTGTATCACAAAATTCGTTAGGTTTGGAAAAGGCAGTGTGCCCCTATTAGAAACATAATTGCATTAGGGAATGTCGAATAAAATTGACCAATTTCCTGAGATTTGAAATGTACCTGAAGCTTTTAGTATTCCTGGGAAGCTAAGGCTCTTTTCCCTACCTTTCGAATGATTCATGTCGGCGAAATGGGATGCAAGAACTGATTCGTTTGTGAAATGTTCCAATCTGTAAAAAAACATATGGAATTTCTATTAATCAATTTTAACACACTCCATTATTTCAGTATTAATCATCCCTCGTTTGATTAAGTCAATCAATATTGCAACATGAAAAAATTAATAATATTTGTAACCTGTCTTGTTTCTACATTATTGGTAAACGCACAAGCTCCAACTTTTGAATGGGCAAAAAATATGGGCGGCTTGAACGGTTCAGGATCAGGAAATGCTATTGCAGTATATACTACACAATTTGTCTATTCAACAGGGAGCTTCCGTGGGAAAACAGATTTCGATCCGGGTGCCGGAACACTTTACCTGACTTCTGCCGGCAGTCTTGATATTTTTATCAGCAAGTCAAATTCTTCAGGCACGATTTTGTGGGCAAAACAACTGGGAGGAACAGGAGTTGATATTTCAGAAGCTATAGCAGTTGACGGGTCAGGTAATGTTTATACTACTGGAAATTTTAACGGAACTGTTGACTTTGACCCCGGAGCAGGTATATTCAATCTGACATCTGCCGGAAGTTCGGATATATTTGTTTCCAAGCTTGATGCTTCCGGAAATTTTGTCTGGGCAAAAAGGTTTGGAGGAACGAGTTTGGATTATGGCGTCTCAATTGCCGTTGACAATTCTGCAAATGTTTATACTACGGGTTATTTTTCTTTAACAGGCGACTTTGATCCCGGACCAGGTATTTTTAATTTAACTTCTGCAGGAGCAACAGATATATTTGTTTCAAAATTGGATGCTTCCGGAAATTTTATCTGGACACAACGATTCGGAGCAAGTACAGTCGATAATAGTAGTTCTGTTGCTTTGGATGCATCAGGTAATATTTATGTTTCAGGAATTTTTGCAGGAACAGTTGATTTTGACCCCGGCTCTGGTACTTTTAACATGGTCTCTGTAGGAACCAGTGATATCTTCCTTTTAAAACTAAATACCTCAGGAAATTTTGTCTGGGCAAAGAAATTTGGTGGAATAGATGGTGAAACCGGAATGTGTTGTGCGGTCGATGTTTTAGGAAATATTTATACTTCTGGTTATTTTTGGGGAGCCGTGGATTTTGATCCTGGTGCTGGGATTACCAACCTGATCTCGGCCGGTGGTTTTGATGGCTTTGTTTCCAAATTAGACGCTTCTGGCAATTTTGTCTGGGCAAAACAAATGGGAGGGACATCAAATGAAAATGTCAATGCGATTACGCTTGATGGATCATCAAATGTTTACACTATAGGTTATTTTACAGGAACTGCCGATTTTGATCCTGGTCCAAATGTGTTTAACTTAACATCATTTAATACTGATATCTTTATTTCTAAATTAAATGCATCAGGGAACTTTGTTTGGGCTAAAAGCACCAGTACTACCAGCTCCAGCGCAGCTGGCTCATCAAT
>JANWID010000025.1 GCA_025450095.1 Bacteroidia bacterium
AGGTGCAAAATACGCTATCGGTACCCTGGTTACTTCACAAGGAACACAATTCAGAACTTATTTTTTTGTGAAACAAATTATTGAATTGTTTTATTAACAATTGTTGAAGCGGTGATGAAAATCCGGTTACTGGTGATTGGAAAAACTTCGGCTTCCTACCTGGAAGAGGGGATCGGTATATATTCCGGGCGACTTGTTCATTATAGCGATTTTAGCATAGACGTTATTGCCGATGTCCGGAATGCAGGTGCGCTTGATAAACCTAAGCTTCTGCAACTTGAATCGCAGGAGATCCGCAAGCGAATTAAACCGGGTGATATTGTAGTATTACTGGATGAAAAGGGAAAACAAATTTCGTCGGAAGGGTTTGCTAAACAACTCGAAAAATGGATGCTCGCAGGAAACAAAAACCTTGTATTCGTTGTAGGGGGAGCATTTGGAGTTGATGAAGCACTAAAAAAACGGTCGGATTTTAAAATGTCACTTTCGTCCATGACATTTTCCCACCAGATGGTACGATTGATTTTCCTTGAGCAGCTTTACCGCGCTTTTACGATATTGAAAAATGAGCCATACCATCACAGGTAAGGTACGGATTACACTCGCCTGCGTGCCGTCGCCAAAGGCTTTGGCCGCCGGAGACTGTCGGACAGGGATTTGGGTCGCTACGCAATCGGAAGTACAGATTATAGATGTTAAATCAAGATGTCTGAGCTGTAATCTGGAAATCCGATAACACGTCAATTAAAAATTTGTAATCAGTACCTTCTTGTAAATTTCCAGATACTTCTGTACACCATGGTCTAACGAAAAGTATTCCTGTGCGCCGCGGATAATTTTTTCGGGGGGGATATTTTTTAAGGAATCGAAATTATCTACCGCTGTCTGCATCGCGTTATTTCTTTTAAGATCGATGATCATTCCTGATCCGTAACGGTGAACAATGTCATCGGTATCACCAACTCCTGCGTTGCAGATGAGCGGAATTCCCATACCCATAATTTCACCCTGTTTGGTAGGAGAGGAGGCCTTTTTGGAAAAAACCGGCTTAATGAAAAATAGAGAAGCGTCGCTCAGACTTAATGCTACCGGCACTTCCTGGCGTCGTGCGCTGTAAAAACGCAATGCATTATCAGGAATACCTCTGGTTTTCGCAAGGGACCTGATAACAGAAGGCTCATCAGGAGTAATGAAAAGGAATATTGCATCACGGTGTGATTTTAATAAGTGGCTGAAAAATTCTAGCATCTCATCAGGAAGGTACCAGGTTCCAATAGAACCCAGGTAGCTGATTAGCGGCCCACTGTTATCAAGCTGTAACTGGCGTTTAAGATTTTCCCGATCAGCTTCTTTCACGTATCCGGGATTGAAAAGATCGAGATCAGCGCAACATGGGATAACACGAACAGGATCTTTATCTGCCGGACGAATTTTCCAGGAATCAATTTCAACTTTACCCGCTTCTGTCAGGCAGACCACGGCATCGGCCATACGAAGCATTTCACTTTCTTTTCTTTTAAAGTAGTTGTAAACCGATCTGTAAACCGGATTATTGAGATTCCATAACCCACCGTCGATGCGTTCATCAGCATAAAAACCACGCATATCGAAAATGAATCTGACGCCACATTTCCTTTGCAGGAACAAACCAGCAATGCCGCTGATATAACTCCTGCAATGGAGGATGCTGATGTTATGTTTACGAATGAGTCTTTTCCCCTCCCGTTTCATCATCTCCAGGTCATAGATCGTAGAAAGTACTGGTGGATTTTTAGTATAGGTCAATGGATGCCATTCAATTCCGGCGGCAGCCAAAACCTGAGCTATATGCTTATTTTCTTTGTGGAAGTTTTCGGCTTTCTCAAAGCTGAGAATATGGAAATGTAACCCGTGCCCTGATAACTTCTCCAGGTAAGGAATTACCTGGGATTGTCCCAAAGGATCGGTCATTCCGTCATATGAAATATAGAGTACCTCTGCCAGGCGAAAATAATTTGAGTTGCAAATTAAGCAGAAAGACCGGAAACCAGCATAAACTTAAAACGACTGTTCAACATCTGATGTAGATAACTTTAATTAAAACGGAACGTAACAAACCCCTGAATAAATAGCCCTTATTTATCTTTGCAGTCATGTTAAAATTCACACCACTCTTACTTGTATTCCTATTAACCACCGTATTCGGTGCATTCAGTCAGACTACCGGAAATGAATATCCGCCGGATGGCGTTTATGCTACGTTCTCTGCTTTTCGTAACGGTAAACCCGATGTAATAAAGTCGCAATTGATAAAATCAACCACCGAAACAGAATACACATTCCGGCAATGGGTAAATTCCGAAAACCTGTATTACTCTGACTCTGCTGGTCAAAAACAAAAATATACACCCGGTGCTTTCTGGGGATATGTGGAAAAGGGGGTACTTCACTTGTTTCTTGGAAATAAATTTCACAAGGTGCATACACTGGGACAAATCAGTTACTTCCTGGAATCATACCCGACTATCAAAGGCACCATGGCACCTGTAGTAACGGATTCCAGGGCATCATCTGAATATCGTTTGCTTGATATGGAAACCGGTGATATCCTCGATTATACAGTTGAAAATTTACAGGACCTTCTGGCACCTGACGAAACGTTGCACCTGGAATATAAATCCATCGTTTCACTCAAGGAAAAGAAAAAGAAAATGTACACTTATCTTGAAAGGTTCAACAACAATCATCCTCTTGAGAGGCAACCTTTATAAATTTCCAGATTGTGCAGGGTGCAATTAGTTTTTCGGTCCCTGCGCAAGTTCCATATTGATTGTAATATCCACATTCGGACCTACCACCGCACCACCTGATTCGGTAGTGTTGTCCCATTTTAAATTGTAGTCAAAGCGGTTGACGCTTGTTTTAATCTTGAACCCGGCCTTATTATTTTTCCAGGGATCCTTTACAGTTCCGAAGTAGGTTACATCAAGGGTGACGGGTTTTGTTACATCCCGGATAGTAAGCTCGCCTGCTAGCTTGTAATTGTTTCCGCTGACTTTCTTTAATCCTTTACCCTTAAAAGTGATCTTCGGAAATTTTTCTGCATTAAAAAACTCATCACTCTTCAGGTGATTGTCTCTCATTTCATTGTCGGTATTAACGGAATTCACATCAATATTAAACTCCACTGAGGCATCGCTGAAGTCTTCCTTGGAAGCAGTAATGACACCGTTAAATGACTTAAATGTCCCGGTAACTTCTGCGATCACCAGGTGCGTAACAGTGAATAGTACCTGGGTATGCGCCTTATCAACAGCCCACATTTGTGCGTGTGCCTGAACAAAAGTGGTGACAGCCAACAGTAAAATCAGTATCTTTTTCATTATGCTTTGATTTAGTTTTGTAAAGATAGTTAAGGTACGGATTACTGATTCAGGTCGCTGCGGAATCGGATGTACGGATTACAGATAGATCGTTATGAAAGCTAATCTGTAATCTGTACATCCGATTCCGGGCAAATTAAGAATCTGTAATCCGTACCTTAAGATATTTCCCCGTAACAGAGGCTTTACATTTCACCAGGTCTTCGGGAGTTCCTTCGAAAATAAGATGTCCGCCGTTATTGCCTCCATCAGGACCGAGGTCAATCACCCAGTCAGCGCATTTGATGATCTCAACATTGTGTTCAATCACAATTATGGTATTCCCCTGGCGGATGAGTGCGTTAAAAGCATCCATCAGCTTGAGGATATCGTGGAAGTGAAGACCGGTTGTGGGTTCGTCAAAAACAAAAAGAGTTGATGAAGCATTATGTCCTTTACCGATAAATGAAGCCAGCTTGATACGTTGCGCTTCGCCACCGCTTAA
Source organism: Bacteroidia bacterium (assembly GCA_025450095.1). Next base: position 3,847 of record JANWID010000025.1, read on the forward strand.
GGTGCTTGATGATTGTCCAAGTCGTACATAACCCAATCCTACATCTGCAAGTGGCTGGAGCCGCAAAGCTACCTTTTCCATCTGGTGGGTGTATTTTGTTTTAACCGGGTTATTGAAAAACATGAGCGCATCATCAACAGTCATTTGAAGAATGTCGTCAATGTTTTTATCCAGTAGGGTAATGGCAAGCACATCTTCTTTGAACCGTTTACCTCCGCATGCTTCACATTTAAGATGGATGTCGGCCATGAACTGCATTTCGATTGTTACATAACCTTCGCCCTGGCAGGCTTCGCATCGTCCGCCATCGACATTAAATGAAAAATGAGATGGCTTGAAATTCCGGTTCTTTGAAGCGGGCAATTCCGAATAAAGAACACGAATTTCATCATATGCCTTAACGTATGTAACCGGGTTGGAACGGGATGATTTTCCAATAGGATTCTGATCCACAAATTCAGCATCGGTTATGGCATTGATATCACCTGAAAGCCTGTCGAAATTACCAGTCTGTTCCCCATAACCGCCGGTAAGTTTTTTAATAGCAGGAAACAGAATTTTTTTCACCAGTGATGTTTTACCGGAACCGCTCACCCCGGTAACTACAGTAAGTACACCCAAAGGAAATTTTACATGGATATTTTTGAGATTATTCTCACGAGCACCTGAAACTTCAATGAACTGTTTCCACCGGCGCCTTCGTTGCGGCACCGGAATTTCCATTTCGCGATAAAGGTATTTCGCGGTAAGGCTCTGCGACGCGTTAGCAAGTTCGCTGAATGGCCCCTGAAATACCAGCTCGCCGCCATGAGATCCGGCAAGAGGTCCAATATCGATCAGCTGATCAGCAGCACGCATGATCTCCTCATCATGTTCTACAACAATCAAAGTATTTCCCAGTCGCTGTAATGACTTAAGAACACCGATCAGTTTCTCTGTATCACGGGGGTGTAAACCGATACTGGGTTCATCGAGAATGTACATGCTTCCAACCAGGCTGCTTCCGAGAGAAGTCGCCAGGTTGATGCGTTGTGATTCTCCACCCGAAAGTGTATTTGATAGCCTGTTTAAAGTAAGATAACCCAGACCTACGTCATTCAGGAAACGAAACCGGTTTTTTATTTCGGTTAGAATCCGTGTTGCGACCTGTGTTTCGTACTTTGTTAATTTTAATTTATCGAAAAATTCCATGCTATCAGAAACCGGCATGAGCACAAGTTCTGTTATGGAATGTCCGCCCACTTTCACATAATTGGCATCCTTGCGCAAACGTGAACCCAGGCAGTCGGGACAGGTTGTTTTACCCCTGTAGCGCGATAACATCACACGGTACTGGATCTTGTAACTCTGTTCTTCCAGGAATTTGAAAAAATCATTGAGACCTTTGAAATATTTGTTGCCGGTCCACAATAGCTGGCGATCATAATTGTTCAGGTCGTAATAGGGGCGATGGATCGGGAAGTCAAATTTGTTCGCCACCTTTATGAGTGCTTCATTCCACTCTTTCATTTTTTCTCCACGCCAGCATACAATCGCACTGTCATAAACTGACAGGCTCTTGTCTGGGATAACCAGGTCTTCATCAATTCCGATCACAGATCCGAATCCCTCGCATTTGCGACAAGCACCATAGGGATTGTTAAAGCTGAAAAGCAAAGTCGACGGCTCTTCGAACAACATTCCATCCGTTTCAAAACGGTTGCTGAACAAAAGACTTTTCTTTCCACCACCCGGCATTTCTACATCCACTATGCAGGTTCCATGTCCTTCAAAGAATGCAGTCTGTGCAGAATCTGCAATTCGTGCATCAGTTTCTCCGTCAGGTTCCGATTCCAGGGAGATTCTATCAATCATCACCAGCACTTCATTTGCTTCAGCCGGTGCTTTAACACGTGATTTTGTTTTCTTTTCCGGTGGATACTGCTGCAGAAAATCTTCAATACTTTCCGTGACACCATCAATCTTTACCCGCGAAAATCCCTTCTGTAACAGGATGGCAAGTTCTTCATGAAGACTGCGTCCTTTCGTCGCTATCATTGGAGCAAACAGGTATAGCCTGGAACCTTCTTTCAACGAATGTGCATAATCGACAATGTCCGTTACCGTATGCTTTTTCACTTCAGTTCCGGATACCGGTGAAAAGGTTCTTCCGATACGTGCAAAAAGCAGCTTCAGGTAATCATAGATTTCAGTAGTGGTTCCTACTGTAGAACGCGGATTCCGGATATTTACTTTTTGTTCGATTGCTATTGCAGGAGCGATTCCCTTGATATAATCCACTTCGGGTTTATCCATGCGGCCGATAAACTGGCGTGCATACGAAGAGAGACTCTCTACATACCGTCGCTGACCTTCTGCGTAAAGTGTATCAAAAGCGAGTGATGATTTTCCGGAACCGGAAAGGCCAGTGACCACTACGAATTTATTTCGTGGTATGGCCACATCCAGTTTCTTCAGGTTGTGGACTGCAGCACCTTTTATAATAATAAATTTCTTGGGATCGGATTCCTCAGGCAGCATTCGCGGAACAGCAAATAAGGGCGCAAAATTAGTCAAAATAGACCTGGCATGCAGCGTATAAGCATGTCCAAATTACAGGTAAAAAAAACGTTGAGTCAGAATTACAGCTTTACCAACTGGGCTGTGGTCGTTTATACAGAATTTCAATCCGGTAAAATTGGATTTGTTCTGCCTGATTCATCATCATATTAGATTCTGATTTGGCAGGTTGCTTCGCCAGATAACCTGCGCGAATTACAAATTGAGCATATGTCAGATTGCTTTTTATAACCGGCTGATCGTTAAAATATACACAGGTACCTTCACCCGTGAGTTCGATTCCCTGGGCATCTCTTGCACGCGTTGTATTCTTAATGGAAGCGTGGTATGTAAACTTTTTTTCCATCATTCCCCGAAGAGAATCCACTACTGCAAGGAATTCATCACGTTTGGTGGCAGGATAAGTCACCTGGTAATTATATGCTACAAGTCCTGAATCGCCGGCGATGCAGTTAAGTACTATCTCTCCCGATTTAAAGCAATAATGCGGCATAACATTTTTATAGGCGAAAATATAGAGGTCCATATGTCGTACAGTAAAAAAATAATCCAGTCCATGTTCGAACACCGATCCGGTTATTGTGTCGTTGCCAGGTCTGAAAATTGAATCATTGCTGTATTTCTCATTGATAGGGAATTTGCCGGTTCCCCATCCCAGTGGAAAGAGTGATTCAAAAGTACATTGGGCAGGAACTTGTAAAACCCATAATAAACAGGCTGCGGAAATCATTAGGATCTTTTTCATAGAACAATATTTAGTTATCCAAAAATAGTAGGAATTTCCGGTTTACGATAGATGAACAGCGCTAAAAAAAAGAGCGGCTCCACCGGAACCGCTCTTTTTTATATCTGAGGACGTGACTAACCGCGCTTTTCTTCGATACGTGCTTTTTTACCTGAAATATCACGGAGATAGAAAATCCGTGCTCTGCGAACCACACCACGCTTGTTAAGCTCAATCCGGGTAATTTTCGGACTGTATAAAGGGAATATCCGCTCTACGCCAATGCCGTTTGATATTTTGCGTACTGTGAAAGTACGGGTGGAACCATTGCCTTTACGCTGCAGAACCACTCCCTGGAACTGCTGTTCACGCTCCTTGGTACCTTCCTTGATTTTATAAACAACCGTTACGGTATCACCTGCTCTGAAGTCAGGTAACTCTTTC